>VYBO01000149.1 GCA_009844405.1 Acidimicrobiaceae bacterium | reverse complement strand
TGGAGGCCATCACTCCTGCGGACTGCGCACCGACGCAACCATCACATGCTGGGGCCGCAACGACGAGGGGCAAACAGACGAGCCCCCGGGAACCTTCACCGCCGTCACATCCGGAGCTGGTCGTTCCTGTGGGCTGCGCAACGACGCAACCATCATCTGTTGGGGCTACTACGCGCCGATTCGCATCAGCTGATCTCTGCAGAGCCCACCAGAGAATAGATAATGATATTCTGGTTGTTCTAATGTTGATATGACATGAATCGTGATGTACTCTCCATAGGTGAGTCTCGCTCGCCGGGCAAGTGCGGCAAGCCAACTCTGAGTCCATCAAGCGCCACGAAGCGCCGCTGGCCCCGCCGAGGCACCATGACCACAGCCCACCCCGTTCCCACCTCCGGAGCGCATCCACAGATGGCCTCTGCTGCCGACTCCCAACCTGACCCGACCGTCCCGGCGCCCACCACCGCCGTCCGGGCCGAGCCCGGTCTGTGGTCCAAGCTCACCGACAACCCCCTGCTCACCATTCTCGGCACAGTCGCCGCGGGGCTGCTCACCATTCTCGGCACAGTCGCCGCGGGGCTGCTCATTTCGACGCTCAACGGGATCGACAACCGCCTCAGCCGTCTCGAGGACAAAGTCGACGCCGGGTTCGCGGCCATCGACGCCCGATTCGCCGAGCAGGACGCCAAGATCGCCGAACTCGACCTGAAGCTCTCCACGCAGATTGCCGAACTCGATCGCAAGCTCACGGCGCTGATCGCCGCCCTCAACGCCAGCGACGAGATCGAAGCCGCCCTCGAAGGCAGGCTCCTCGACTCCGGCACTGGCGACGCCGAGCCGAGTGCTCCGGGCAGTGCTCCGGGCCCGGGTTAGCGGCGGGAGAGGTCGGCTGCTCCGGCTACGCAGAAGCGCCAGGGCAGCTCCGCGCCGTTGCTGAGACCGATCCTGGTGGTGACGGCGGGTTCGGGCGGGGGCAGCCGGCCGTCGTCGACGATGGTCACGCCCCGGTCACCGCTGACTAGGTCGGCGCCGTCGAGGGCGCCGTCGATGCCGAGGGCCTGGGTGAGCTTGGCCGGGCCGCTGCACAGGTCGCGGTCGCGCCGGGCCGCCGGGCCCCGGGCCGCGTACATGGCGTCGAGCCCGTCGAGCGGGGTCAGGGCGCGCAGCAGCACGGCCGCGGCCACCCCGTCCGGCTCGGCCACCACGTTGGCGCACCAGTGCATGCCGTAGGTGAAGTAGACGTAGAGACGGCCCGGTGGACCGAACATGGTGGCGTTGCGCCTGGTCATCCCGCGGAAGCTGTGGCTGCCGGGATCGTCGGTGCCGCGGTAGGCCTCGACCTCCACGATCCGGCCGGCTCGGCCGTCCGGCGCCACCAGCACCTTGTTGAGCAGCTCGGGCGCGACCTCGAGCGCGCCGCGGGCGTAGAAGCTTCGAGGCAGTGCCGTCGGGCGCGAAGTCACTCGTCTTCGGTCGCGTGAGGCCCGGTCAGGTCGGGCGCGAGCCGGTGGGCGGTCACTCGGCGTTCGATCTGTGCCGCCCGCCCACCCTGTCGGCGTCGGTGGCGAGGCGGCGCTCGAAGCGCCTCATCTGATCGGCGATCTCCTGCACACCGCCCGCGCCGCGGGTCATACGCAGTGCTGATCCAGGGTAGTCGACGAGCTCAGCCGCCTCAGGCCCGAGCCGGGAGTCGGCCCGCACCAGGTCACTGAGCGAGTCGTCGCCCGCCAGCGAACGCCGCACCACCTCTGCCACCACGGCGTGGGCCTCGCGGAACGGCGTGCCCTGCGACACCAGCCACTCGGCGAGGTCGGTTGCGGCCAAGTAGGGAGACGACGCCGCTTCGCGCATCCGCTCGTCGGCGAACTCTGCTGTGTCCAGCAGGCCGACGAGCGCGGCGAGCGTGAGCCGCGCCGTGTCGACCGCGTCGAACAACGGCTCCTTGTCCTCCTGCAAGTCCTTCGCGTACGCCAGCGGCAGGCCCTTGAGCACCGCGAGCAGTCCTGTGAGGTTGCCGATCAGACGGCCGGCCTTAGCGCGGGCCAGCTCCGCCACGTCGGGGTTCTTCTTCTGGGGCATCATCGACGAGCCCGTCGCGAAGGCGTCGTCCATCTCGACGAAGCCGAACTCCGACGACGCCCAGATCACCAGCTCCTCGCCAATGCGGCTCAGGTGGATCCCCAGCATCGCCAGTGCGTATAGGGCGTCGGCCACGAAGTCGCGGTCCGACACCGCGTCGATGCTGTTGTCGAACAGCTCAGCGAAGCCCAGTTCGTCGGCAGTGAGACTCGGATCGAGCGGCAGGGTCGAACCGGCCAGAGCGCCGGCCCCCAGCGGCGAAACGTCCGCCCGGCGGCGGGCTTCGAGCAGACGGTCCACGTCACGCGCCAGCGCCCAGCCGTGCGCGAGATGATGATGAGCCAGCGGCACCGAATGCGCCCTCTGCAGATGCGTGTATCCCGGCAGGACTGTCCGGAAGGCGCGATGCTCGGCCCCGGTCCCGAAGGGGCCGCAGGCAGCGCGGGCACAGTTCAGCAGGGTCCCCTGCAGCGCTAGGACGTCGGTGGCCACCGCGGTCAGCGCCGACCGGGTCCATAGGCGCAGGCCGGTCGCCACCTGGTCGTTGCGGCTGCGGCCGGTGTGGAGCTTCGCCCCGGCCGGTGTGATCTCGGTGACCCGCCGCTCCACCGCGGTGTGGATGTCCTCGTCGCCGGGCGCGGCGACGAAGGCGCCCCCGGCCATCTCGGCCTCGACGGTGTCGAGCGCGGCACAGAGGGCGTCACGCTCTTCCCCGGTGATCAGCCCGACCGCGGCCAGCATCGTTGCATGGGCGCGCGACCCCGCGATGTCCTCGCGGAACATGCGCCGGTCGAACGGCAGGCTGTCGTTGAGGGCGCGGAGCGCGGCGGCGGGATCGCCGTCGAACCGCCCGTGCCAGAGGGTCGCCGAGTCGTCCACGGCTAACCCCCTCTCCCGACCTGCTTGAGGGCGAGGTTGCGCAGCCGCAGGGCGTTCAGCGCGATGAACCCGGTTGCGTCGGCCTGGTTGTAGGCCCCCTCGTCGTCGGAGAAGGTGACCACCTTGTAATCGAACAACGAGTCGTCGGAGCGCCGCCCGGCGACGTCGACGTTGCCCTTGTAGAGCCGCACCCGGACCTCGCCGTTCACGCTGGTCTGGCTGTAGTCGATGGCGGTCTGCAGCATGCTGCGCTCCGGGCTCCACCAGTAGCCGTTGTAGATCAGCTCGGCGTAGCGGGGCATGATCTCGTCCTTGAGATGGGCCATCTCCCGGTCGAGGGTGATCGACTCGATGGCCCGGTGGGCCCGCAGCATGATCGTGCCGCCCGGCGTCTCGTAGGCGCCCCGGCTCTTCATGCCCACGTAGCGGTTCTCGACGATGTCGATCCGCCCGACGCCGTTGGCGGCGCCGAGCGCGTTGAGGGTGGCCAGCACCTGGCCGGGGGTCATGGGCCGGCCGTCGACGGCGACGATGTCGCCGCCTGCGAAGGTGAGGTCCACGTAGGCCGGCTCGTTGGGGGCGTGCTGGGGGCTCACCGACCAGAGCCACATCTCCGCGGGGGGCTCGTACCAGGGGTCCTCCAGCGGACCGCCCTCGTATGAGATGTGGAGCATGTTGGCGTCCATCGAGAAGGGCGACCCGGTGCCCCGCTTGCGCTCGATGGGGATGCCGTGTGCGGACGCGTAGGCCATGAGCGACTCCCGCGAGCCGAGGTCCCACTCCCTCCAGGGCGCGATCACCCGTATGTCGGGCTTGAGCGCGTAGGCGCCGAGCTCGAAGCGGACCTGGTCGTTGCCCTTGCCGGTGGCGCCGTGGCTGATGGCGTCCGCTCCGGTCGCCGTGGCGATCTCGACCAGCCGTTTGGCGATCAGCGGCCGGGCGATGGACGTGCCCAGCAGGTACTCGCCCTCGTAGACGGCGTTGGCCCTGAACAT
>VYBO01000098.1 GCA_009844405.1 Acidimicrobiaceae bacterium | reverse complement strand
GCCCCACACCGAGGATGCCCCGGCCCCCGGAGACGTTGTGCAGCGTGGCGAAGTCCTCGGCCAGCCTGAGCGGATGCCACTGCGGCACGATGTTGAAGGCCATCCCGATGCGGACGCTCTCGGTGCGCTCGGCCAGGACGGTTCCCACCAGGATGCCGTTGGGGACCACCTCGTAGCCCTCGTGCTGGAAATGGTGCTCGGTCAACCAGAACGAATCGAACCCCAGCCGGTCACACACCACGCCGGCGTCGATTGTCTGCTCGGTGGCCCGCCACACCTGCTCGGAGCTGTAGCGGCGGTCGGTGGGAGCAGGCGGGCCCGCGCCGGCGTCGGCGAACTCGACCCCGCCGAACAGGAAGACCCCGGTGCGCACGATCCCTACTGTAGAACCGATTCAGCAGTCGCGGATCACCCGGTAGGCCCGCATGGCAGCCTCCCGGCACCACTGGCCCATGGCCTCGTCGACGGCCTCGAGGTCGGCGGGCGGCACGGCGTCCCAAGCCTCCATAGTCTCCCACCGGATCACCGCATGCACCCGGCCGGGATCGTCGTCGGCAACCCACATCTCCTTGCCGGCGAACCCGGGGCGGCTCTCCAGGTAGCGGCTCCAGTGAAGCTCCTCGACCGCCAACCACTGCTCGCGCTCGTCGGGGTCCACCTCGAACGTGAGGAACTCGATCACCATCGACTTCAGGCTAGAGGCCGAGCGGGAGCCGCCCATTCCATCAGGGCTTCTGAAGCTGCGGAGCGAGGCCGTGGCCCGAGCGGCCCGTGAGCGTAGCGAACAAGAGCGGGGAACAAGGGCGACGGTGAGTGGGAGCAGCGGCAAGCGGGCGGCTTTCTTGAGGAGCAACGGCGCGGCGTAGGGTGAGGGGATGACCGGAGCCGTCTGTGACCTGCGTAGCTACATGGCCGTGGCCGACACCGCGGGGATGCTCAACCGCATTTCGCGTCCGGTGAGCCTCGAGCACGAGCTGGCCGACGTGGCCGCCGCGCTGGAGCGCTCCGACGCGGGGCCGGTGCTGTTCGAGGCGCCCAAGGACTCGCCGTGGCCGATCTTCTCGGGGTCGGTCTCGAGCCGGCGCACCGCGGCGCTGGCCCTGGGCTGCGAGGCCGACGAGGTGGTGGACCGCATGGGCCACGCCCTCGAGCCCGCCAACGGGGTGCCGACCGCTCGGGTGGACTCGGCGGCATGGCACGACGACTGCATGACCGGCGACGACGTGGACCTGGCCGCCATTCCTATCCCCACCCACTCGCGGGGCGACGGCGGCGCCTTCATCACCGGCGCTGTGAGCGTGACCAAGGACCCGATCAGCGGGCGGGGGAACCTGTCGTACAACCGGATGCTGATGCTGGACCGCAACGTTCTGGGCTTCAACGTCAACGAATGGCGCGACGTGGGCACGTTCATGCGCAGCCGGCCCGACCCCGGCGCGCCCTTCGACGTGGCCCTGGCCATCGGCCTCGACCCGGCGGTGATGATCGCGGCCGGGGTGCGCACGCCGGTCGACGAACTGCTGATCGCGGGCGCCCTGCGGGGCCGGCCGGTCGAGGTGTGCCGGGGGCGGACCGTCGACGTGGACGTGCCGGCGCACGCCGAAGTGGTGATCGAGGGCCGGATCCGGCCCAACCAGCGGGCCGACGAGGGGCCGCTGGCCGAGTTCCACGGGTATCACGGCGAGATGTGGCCCAGCCCCACGGTCGAGGTGACCGCCGTCTCCTGGCGCCACAGCCCCATCTACCAGACGATCATCCCGGGGTGGTACGAGCATGTGTTCATCGGCAACGTGCTGCCCCGCGAGCCGCTGCTGCGCCGCTTCGTGCGCCACCTCGACCCCGGCGCCGACGTCCACATCCCGCCCTACGGCAACGGCTTCCTGGCCGTGATCCAAATCGACCGCGACAACCCGGGCACGCCCAAGAACCTGGCCATGGCCGCCATGGCGGCCCACATCAACATCCGCAACGTGATCGTGGTGGACCGCGACATCGACGTCAGCCAGCCCTCGGAGCTGCACTGGGCCCTCACCAACCGGGTCCACTGGCTCGACGACGTGTTCACCGCCGGCGATGCCCAGGGCCACGAGATGGATCCCACCGCCGACAACCGGGGCGTCGGCACCAAGGTGGGCATCGACGCCACCTACAAGCGGGAGCGCCGCGAGTACGGCGAGCGGGTGGCCTACGCGCCGGTTGATCTGGGGAAGTACCTGTCGTGACGGCCGCGAGTCGAGTCCTCGTCCGCGCCCCGGGGAAGTGCCTGCAGTGAGCGGGCCGCGGCGGGTGGTGGTGGCCGTCAGCGGGGCCACCGGCGTGGTGTACGGCGTCCGGGCCCTGGAGCTGCTGCGCGAAGTCGACGATGTGGAGACCCACCTGGTGATCACCGGGCCCGGCCGCCAGACCCTGGCCTACGAGACCGACCTCGCGCCGGCCGACGTGGAGGCGCTGGCCGACGTGGTGCACGGCTCGCGCGACATCGCCGCGCCGATCTCGTCGGGCTCCTACGCCACCGCGGGGATGATCATCGCCCCGTGCTCGATCAAGATGCTCTCGGCGGTGGCCAACTCCTTCGGCGCCGACCTCGTGTCGCGGGCTGCGGACGTGACGCTCAAGGAGCGGCGGCCGCTGGTGCTGATGGTGCGGGAGACGCCGCTGCATCTGGGCCATCTGCGCCTGATGGTGCAGGCCTCGGAGATAGGCGCGCTGGTGTACCCGCCGGTCCCGGCGTTCTACACCCGGCCCTCGTCCATCGAGGACTTGGTGGACCACTCGGTGGTGCGGGCCCTCGAGCATCTGGGCGTCGAGGTCGGCGGCCTCCCCCGCTGGGGCGAGTAGACGCCGGCTCGCCCGCCCCACGGCCGGCGGGTCCTGTCACGGGCGCGCCCTGGCGGCGCAAGCGCCGCCATTGCTTGCCCCCGTGCCACCCCCCGGCCTTCGTGATCGGTTCCCAACCGGGCGTGCGGTTCTAATTCAGGGTGCGAAGCACGGCATTGGCGGCGTTGCGACCTGAAGCGCCCCAGATCCCCGCGCCTGGGAAGGTGCCCGCACCCGACAGGAACAGGCCCGGCACCGGAGGCCGGTAGCGGCTCAGCTCGCGGCGTCGGCCGAACAGGGTCGCCAGCGGCGAGCCGGCATAGGAGGGGGTGTAGCCGCGGCCCAGGAACAGCTCGCGCTCGTAGCGGTCCGGGGTCATGGTCCGGTATCGGTCGATCGACTCCAGGAAGCCGGGCTGCAGTTGGCGCGACCAGACCTGCAGCCAGCGGGCCGGCTCCTTCGAGCCCTCCCAGCCCCCCTCGACCGCGTAGGGCGTGAACAGCGCCTCGAGGCTCAGCACGTGGTGGCCGTCGCGGCTGCACATCGACGGGTCCAGCACCGACGGGACGTTGGCCATCATGGTGGGGCGCTCCGCCACCCGTCCCAGGCGCCGCAGCCGGTGGGCCTCGAGCACCTCGGTCATCGAGGGCGAGATCACGTAGTTCGACTGGGCGGGGTCGCGCCCCTCGAACAGGTCGAGCAGATTCGAGTCCTCCAGGACCGGGTAGCGGGGGACGTCGGTGACGACCGCGTCGATCTTGGACTGGTATCCCTCCCCGGGCGCTTGCGACCGGGCCCGGTCGACGAAGCGGCGGGCCGACCGGCGCTCGGGATCGGGGAGCCACTGCGACGCCACCACGACCGGGTCGCATGCCGATACCACCGCTTCCGCCGAGACCTCGGTTCCGTCGGCGAGCCGCACGCCCGTCACTGCCCGGCCGTCTCCCAGCAGTCCGGCCACCGGCGTGCCGCAGCTAAGACGGCCTCCAGCGGCCACGAAGGAGGCGGCCAGCGCTTCGGTCAGGGCTCCGCTGCCGCCCACCGGGCGTCCGGTCTTGACCATGTGGCGCATGGCGTAGGCCGCTCCGGCCAGACCGGTGCCGGCGGCGTCGGGCGGCACCCCCCACACGGAGGGCCCGTTGGATATGCCGGGCATGACGACGGCCTCGTCATCGAAGTACGACCTCAGAACGTCCACCGCGCTGGCCCGGCTCCACTGCAGGAGCCGTATGCCGCCCCGCCCCCGGCGGGCCAGGACGCGGGCCAGCATGCGCGGCGTGGAGGCCGGTCCGGTGCCGATCTCCAGTGCCAGCTCGGCCACCGGTCGGGCGTCGGCGAGGTAGCGGCGGTAGGCCTTGGCCTGCGCGGGCCGGTGGCGCCCGATCGACTCGATGGTTCGCTCGCTGTCGTTGAAGAACAGCCACGGCGGGTTGCCGTCATGATCCAGGTACACGGTGCTGGGGTCGGCCTCCAGGTATCTCAGCCCGTGGGCGGCCAGGTCCAGGTCGTCCATGAAGGGCATGGCCCGCACCAGTGTGTGGTCGCAGCTGCAGATGTTGAAGCGGGCGTCGAGGTCGCCGACCGTCGAGGCGCAGCCCCCCACTTCGTCGCGGGCCTCCAGCAGCAGGGTGTCCACTCCGGCCCGGGCCAGGTAGGCCGCGCAGATGAGGCCGTTGTGGCCGCCGCCCACCACCACCACGTCGGCGTCGCCGACGGTTCCCGAGCGGCTGGACCCGGCGCCGACCTCCGGGGCGACACCGGCGGCGGTCACGGCGGCGTCGCCGTCGGGTCCCCGTCCGGGCGGACCACCACCGACTCGGTCTGCCGCCGGTCGAGTTCGGCGACCAGGTCCTGCACCTGCGGGTCGTCGGGTTCGGCCCCGGCGACCGCCACTGTGAACCGGGCGGACTCCGGGACGTTCTTCATCATGCCCACTGGACTGGTCAGCGCCGCCGCGGCCCTCGCCGGAGTGAGCCGCTCGTACGGTGAGCAGCCCGCGGCCGCGGCCACCCGCAGCGGTCGGTGGACCCGGTCGGCGATCACGTAGCCGAGCGCATCGGCGCCGATGCAGGCCACCACGCAGGTGGAGGCGGACGGGATGGGCGGTTCCCACGGTGCAGGAGCGGTGAAGGGACGGCGACGGGCTCCATCGGCCTCAACAACTATGTGATCGGCGGCCCGGTTGGCAAACCAGCGGTCGACTTCGGTGGGCGCGAACCCGAGGGCCTTGCGCTCGTCGGTCGTCCTCCACACCAGCACGGCGTCGTCATGGTCGAGAGCGGAGGCCAGTTCGTCGTCCGTGGGCCCGATCAGGCACGGGAACCCGCCCGTGCGGTCGCATCCCATGCGGGTGGTGGTGGTGAGCAGCGTGCGGGCCGGCAGGCTCCGGCCCAGCGCGAACAGCAGGGTCGTCTTGCCGCCGCCGCCGACCAGGGCCACCAGCGACCGGCGTCCCAGCCCGAGGGCCTCAGCGGCACCGGCCAGGCTGGTGACGCGCACGTTCCTGCCGGCGGGTCAGGTCTCCCGGATCTTGCGGGCGAGCACGACGATCACTGTCACCAGAACGCCCATGATGATGAGCCGCTTGAAGTTCTTCACGGCGCGAAGCGTAGTGGTCCAGCGGGCCACCGCGGCCACGGAAATCTTGGCGGCTGGGCCGCTGGGCCACGACGCCGGTTACCCTGCCGCTCGGAGGTGTCTGAGTGCCTGGTGGGCTCCCCCGCCTTCAAAGCGGGTGGGACGGGCGATCCCCGTCCGGCGGGTTCGATTCCCGTCCACCTCCGCCATGTAGAGCACGAGAAATGCCTTGTGACGTTCTTATATGTTAACTGCTTCCGTCTGAGTTATCATTCAAGCTACTCGAGAGGCCGTCTGAGACTGGGCGGGATACCACCGCTCCATCCTTGGCCGCTCCCCTGTCGAAGCACAGAGTCTCTTGAAACAGTCCCGCGACGTGACGCTCTCTCAACGGAGACGCGCTCTTGGAAGTCCATCTGGTCTTCTAGGCTGCTCGGCCTGCGGGCGCATCGCCCAGTAGGAGGAATCTCCGCTCATGTCTTCCCCGGAGTTGCTTGACGCCGTTCCCTACTGGACGGAGAAGATGTACCCGCCTGGAGGAGGCCAGGATCAGCTCGGCCTGGGCTCGGTCGTGACCGACGGAATCCTGCCTCATCTATCGCCGGGGATCAACGTGCTGACGATTCACCCCCGTTACTGGTCGTTCTATTCCTTCGTGCTCAGCGAGTTCTGGATGCGTGATCTCCCTCGGACCAAGGCGGCCTTGAAGGCGTGGTATCGCTCACTTGAGTGGCTCTCCGCGTTTCAGGTCGGAGTGAGGGTGTCGAGCAGCGCCCAGTTGGGTCTGCCGGCGTAGAGCAGGGCGCGGATTCGGTGGTTGGCGAGGTTGGTGAACCCGAACGCGGCGCGTTTGACGCGTTTGGTCAGGTTGTTGGCGGCTTCGGTGGCGGCGTTGGTGACTTTGGCGGTGTGCCAGTTGGCGATCTGGTGTCTCCAGGTCCATAGGGTGCGGCCGAGGCGGTTGATCTCAGGCGGCAGGCCGGGGTCCTGGAGGTCTTGGGCGAGTTGTTCGACGGTGGCGGCGCCCACGTCTGGGGCCTCGATGTCATAGACGCCGCGCAGGGTCTCTTTGGCGTGCCAGGCGTCGCGGACCTCGCCGTAGGGGTCGCCGGCGTCGAGCAGGCCCCGCAGCCGGGCCCGGCCGGCGTCGGTGATCTTCTCGGTCGCGGAGACGAGCAGTTTGCGGGCTCTGTAGAGGGGGTCGTGTTTGCGGCCGCGGTGGCCGAGGGTCTGCTGCTGGACTCGGCGGCGCACGTCGTCGAGGGCGTCGTTGGCGAGGCGCACGACGTGGAACGGGGTCCGCGACCTGTTCGGCGTGGGGCGCCGCGGCGTCGAACGCTGAGCGGTAGGGGCCCGAGAGGTCAAGCACCGCCCGACGCACGCGGGCCAGCGGCGGGGCCGCTGTTGCAGCCACGCTGCGGGTGCTTGGGCGGCGCGGCCTGGGACTATGTCCAGAAGCTGGCCCCGCCCGACGTCGACGATGCCGGCGGCCCAGGCCTTGGTCCGGAACCGGCCGCGGCGCCACATCAGGCTCGTCAAGCCCGAGCGCGGCCACATCGCAGATGCGGTCGGTGTCGGCTGCGAGCAGCGCGGCGCCCCAGCGGCGCACCGACTCGTCGACCGGGTGCCAACTGCAAGCCGAGCTCTGCGGCGATGTCGCCGTGGGGCCGGCCACGGCCGGACTGGCGCGTCGCCCAGCGGCCCGCCCTCGTCGTGAGCCTCTCGCGCTCGGGAGCGATCCGCGGGTCCTGCCCGGTCACGGTGCCCGCCGCGCAGTCGCCGTCACCGCAGCGCCACGGTGTGAATGACGCACCAAGCCGCGAGTCGAAAGCCCGGGGTGGCCACAGCCCGCCCGATCTCGCAGCCGCCGAGCGCTCGACAGTGCCTCAGGAGCTCGGGACCGGCGGCGCGGTGGATCGCGCCGTTGATGCCGTCCCCGTCCGCCAGAGGCCTGTTGGCCGTATTCACGATCGCAAGACGACCACCAATCGCTCCTGCCGAAGACGTCTTCGGGTGATCCGTCGGTTCCCCACAGCGCCATGCTGAAGAGGCTCAGCTTCTCCCCAGTTGAGCCTTCGGCGCTGCCGGTGCTCTCGCCGGTCTTGTCCGATGACTCGTCGCTCATGTGCGCTCCAGTTCTTCGCAGTCCCGGTTCCTTGGCGGACGGCGGCTCGCTAAGCCCCGCGGCGCTGTGGGCTCGCCTACAAGGACAGACCTCCATCGGATCGTCGGAGCCCTCGCCGGGAGCGGTACGCGTTGTCGAGCCGGTCCGCGGCGAAGTACGCCGCAGCCGGGCTTCGGTCTTGCGCGGGGTTGGCCTGTTCGATCAGGTCCAGCAGTTCGGCCTGGCTGGTGATGCCGAGTGAACGGATGAGCATCTCGCAGTCGGCCTCGTCTACGTGGCGATGGCTGAGGAGCTTCATGGCAAGCACATAGCGGTCTCCGACGGAGTCGACGATGAGGCGGCGCCCGGTGAAGATGCGCTCGGGCTCAACCGGAACGTTGACCCGTTTGAGTTTGGCGCCGTCGTTGAGCCAGTCGGACCTGAGGCCGCGATGGCGTTGGCTTACTTCTTCGACCGCGGCTCGCAGCTGTGGAGTCATCCCCTCTGAGACGACATCGACGTCGCCGGTGAGCCTCGAGTCCGTCTTGGCAGCGATCACCGCACCGCCGGCGACAAACAGATGCAGCGCGTGGGCCGTTCCGGCTTGTACCAGCAGTTCATCGACCTCTGCGAGATAGCCCAGCATCTGCGCCGCATCGAACGCAGCTGGAGGATCGGGCTCAGCGGAAGCCATGCACCCGGTAGTCGTTCAGGCTGCGAGCGTCGAACCAGACATTGTGCGCCGCGCAGGCCGCCGGCGCCTCTGCCATCAACTGTGTTGTCCACGGCGTCGTCTTCAGGCACCCGTCGGTCAACGGGACCGGCCGGCTGGCGCGATGGCGCCGCACCCACCCAGGCAGCTCAACGCCGTCGCGGTCACACAGGCTGTGCACGACCGCGGAGATCTTGGCGATGTCAAAGCGCCGCGGGCCGACACGATGCCACCACCGCCACCGCCGGGGCGCATCAGCGATCATCTGCTCGCGCCGCAGCGGATCAGAAGCCGCCCAGTCCTTGACGAACTGGCGCACCGCCACGACCCTGCCCCGGCCGTCGTCGCGGACGATCCACTCAGGCAAGTCACAGGCCCGCAACAACCGCGTCGGAGGCTCGATTACTGGCGCGACGCCTTCGGACTGCGCCGGGCGCCCCGAATCCTTCAGGAGCGAGACGGGCCCTGGGAGCCGTGGCCTGGTGCTCATACATCGAGTGTAATGCTGCGAGTGATGCGGCCGCGGGGGACCGGGGCCTGGCCAGGGGTCGGCGATCCCCGATCTGCGCGGTGCCAACTGGCGCATCCAGCGGATCCGTGAGCGTCACACAGCACGCAGGCCAGCCCCGACGTGTGCAGGCGGCAGTGCCCGTTGGCCTCCATAGTCGCGGTCACGGGAAGGGTGGGCGGCCTCCACCGGTGGATGCAAGTGATCGACCAACACGACGCGAAAGCCCGGACCGCTGGGCGATTTCAAGGCGATAGCGGGCCGTGGACGATCAGACGTTGAGCAGGTCGCGGGCGCCGGTGTCGCTGGAGGGATGGCGCAGCTTCGACATGGCCCGGGCCTCGATCTGGCGGATCCGCTCCCGGGTGAGGTTGAAGTGCTCGCCGACCTCCTCCAAGGTGCGGGGCTCGCCCCGGTCGAGGCCGAAGCGCAGCTTGAGGATGTCGCGCTCGCGCTCGTCCAGCGGTGACAGCAGGCGCATGATCTCGGCGGGCAGCATCGTGGTGGCCGCGGTGTCGAAGGGCGAGTCGATCGACCGGTCCTCCACCACGTCACCCAGCTCGGCGTCGCCGTCCTGGCGCAGCGGCTCCGACAGCGACAGCGGCTCGGACTGGAAGCGCAGCGCCTCGGTGACCTTGTCCTCGGGCATCTCCACCTCGGCGGCCAGATCCGAGAGGGTGGGCGGCCGGCCGTACTTCAACTCCAGGCGGGAGCGGGCCTTCTGGAGTCGGGCCAGCGTGTCGCCGGCGTGGACCGGCAGCCGGATGGTGCGGCCGGTGTTGGCGATGCCCCGGGTGATGGCCTGGCGGATCCACCAGGTGGCGTAGGTCGAGAACTTGAACCCCTTGCGCCAGTCGAACTTCTCGACGGCGTGCATCAGCCCGAGGTTGCCCTCCTGGATCAGATCGAGCAGCGGCAGGCCCGATGCCTGGTACTTCTTGGCGATGGAGACCACCAGCCGCAGGTTCGACTGCACGAAGGTTCGCTCGGACTCCAGCCCGCGGCGCTCCCTGCGGCGCAGTTCCCGGCGGCGGTGGTCGGTCAGGGAGCCGGGGGTTGCCTCCTTGAGTTCTTTGCGGGCGGCCAGTCCGGCTTCGATCTCCTGGGCCAGCCGGACCTCGTCGTCCTTGGTCAGCAGCGGGTACTGGCCGATGTCGGTGAGATAGAGGCGGACCAGATCCTCCTCGTCTCTCTCAACTCGCTCCTTGACCTTTACCACGTACCCCCCGCTCCAAGTCCGAAAAGGAGCCGGCCCAACGACCGCCGCCCCACGCGCCATTGCTGCGTTGAACGATAACGAGGTTTCGCGCGTCGCCAACCACAAGTCCGAATTGGCAGCCGTCGACGCCCAGAACGGCCCCCACCGCTGCCAATTCGCTCCAGCCGCCGGCGGCGCGGCCTCTAGGGCCAGTCGTCGGGGCGCAGCAGCGACGGTCCGACGATGCCGCCGGCCGCCGACAGCACGCCGGCGGCCGCCTCAACCGCGGCGGGCCGGACGACCCCGACGGGCGAGTCCTCGCGACGCAGGTCCTGGCGCAGCGCCCGGGCCGCCGAAGCCAGGGCGGCGTCGCAGTGGGGTGTGGCGTACTCGCCGATCTGCCGGTACGCGTCCGAGAGTCCCGGGACGAGCACCTCCTCGGCCACCGCAAGACGTTCCCGAGGGCCCGCCACGCCGGCGATCTCGTCGAGAGCCTCGGCCAGCGCCGGATCGGCCGGCGCGGCCTGGCGCCAGGGGGCCATCAGCTCGGAGTCGGGCTGGAGCCCGTCGAGTGTCTCCCGGTGCGAGACAAGCCGGCGGCTCAACCCCGACATCGATGCCGCGGCCTCGGCGTTTCCGGGAGCGGCCGAGGCCTGCGCGGCCCAGCCGTCGAGCATCTCCGACAACCGGCCGCAGGCCCAGCGCAGCGCGCACACCAGCCGGGCCGTCTGAGCCACGGAGTAGCCGTGGCTCACTGGTCGCTCGCGCCGCGGTACCGGTTGATGATCGGCATGCGCCTGTCCCGGCCGAACGCCCGGCCGGTTAGCCGGGGACCGATCGGCGTCTGGCGGCGCTTGTACTCGGCGGTGTCCACCATGCGGCACACCTGCTCCACCACCTCCGGCGGCGCGATCCGGGCCTGCTGGATCTCACCGACGCTTCGAAGCTCCTCCACGTACAGTCGCAGGATGGGGTCGAGCACCTCGTAGGACGGC
The DNA here is from genome assembly GCA_009844405.1 of Acidimicrobiaceae bacterium. GTDB lineage: Bacteria > Actinomycetota > Acidimicrobiia > Acidimicrobiales > Aldehydirespiratoraceae > Aldehydirespirator. The sequence goes on along the minus strand of VYBO01000098.1, from coordinate 11,415 downwards.
AACGACTGGTCGTCGCGCTGGCCGGGCGCCAGCTCGGCCGACGGCGCCTTGGCCAGCACCGTCGCCGGGATGAGTTCGCCTCCGGCCTGCAGGTTGCGCCAGCGGCACAGCTCGTACACGTCGAGCTTCCAGAGATCCGAGACCACCGCGTACGCACCGGCCGTGTCGCCGTACAGGGTCGAGTAGCCCACGGCCAGCTCGCTCTTGTTGCCGGTGGTGAGTACCAGCCAGCCGTGCTCGTTGGCCAGCGCCATCAGGGTCGTGCCCCTGACCCGGGCCTGGAGGTTCTGGTCGGTGAGTCCGCCCGCGTCCAGCCCGCGGCCGAGATCGGCCTCGATCATCCCGGCCAGCGCCGCGTGACCCGGTTCGATGCCGACGATGCGAGCATCGATGCCGAGGTTGGCGGCCAGCTTCTCGGCGTCGGTGACCGAGTGCTCGCTGGAGTTGCGCGACGGCATCAGCACGCCGTGAACATGGTCTGCACCCAGCGCGTCGACCGCGACGGCTGCGGTCAACGACGAGTCCACCCCGCCGGAGAGTCCGACGCAGACGTCGCTGAAGCCGCTCTTGTGCACGTAGTCGCGGGTGGCCAGCGCCAGGGCGGCCCAGCGCTGAGCGTCGAGGTCCATGTGCGGTGCGATCGGCGCGGCCAGACGCCCGCGGCCGGATGCCGATGCGCTCTCCCGCGTCACTGCAACCACGTGGTGCCGGTGTTGCGGGGGCGGTATGTGCCTGCGGGGCGGCAGGTCCACATCGAACACGTCGACCGACTCGGCGAACGACGCGCACCGGGCCGCCACCGACCCGTCGGAGGCGATCATGAAAGATCCGCCGTCGAAGACCAGTTCGTCCTGGCCGCCCACGAGGTTCACGCAGACCATCGCCACGCCTGCCTCGGCCACCCGCCGGCCGATCACCTGCTCGCGGGCGGCCTGCTTGCCGGCCCGGAACGGCGACCCGTTGACGTTCACCACCAGCTGTGCGCCGGCCCGGGCCAGATCGCTCACCGGCCCGTCGGGCACCCAGGCGTCCTCGCACACGGTCACCCCCACCACGGCGCCTCCGATCTCGAAGAGCGGCGGCTCCTCGATGCCGGGCCGGAAGTGGCGCAGTTCATCGAACACGTCGTAGTTGGGCAGGTGGCGCTTGCGGTAGACGCCGCGCACCTCGCCGCCGGCGCACACCGCCACCGCGTTGAAGGCCTCGCTGAAGCTCTCGACCCCGGCCATGTCGGGCACCCGCCGGCTGGTCTCGCCGGCGCCGTCGACGAAGCCGACCACGGCTGCGCACGAACCGGTGCGCGCCGCGAACCGGTCGAGCGCGGCCCGGCTGGCCGCGACGAAGCCCGGTCTCAGGACTAGGTCCTCGGGCGGGTAGCCGGTGATGGCCAGCTCGGGCAGCACCGCGAGGTCGGCGCCGGCGGCCTCGGCCCGGGCATGCGCCTCGGCAGCCAGGGCCACGTTCGCTTCCAGGTCACCGACCGTCGGGTTGACCTGGCAGATCGTCACTCTCAATCGGTCGGACACCGACCTGGGAGCAGCCGCTGCGGCCATCGGGCCGGCGGGTTCAGTCGTAGCCGACGAGCGCTTCGCAGATGGTTCTCGTCAGCAGGGTCGTGACGTGGTACGGGTCGGCGTTCGCGTTGGGGCGGCGGTCCTCGATGTAGCCCTTGCCGTCCTTGGCCACCTGCCACGGGATCCGCACCGAGGCGCCCCGATCAGACACCCCGTAGGAGTACTGGTCGTAGCGCTCGGTCTCATGCTCGCCGGTCAGCCGGAACTCGATGCCGGCGCCGTAGCCGGCCAGATGCTCCTCGGGCTTGCCCGCCATGCCGAGCGCCTCGCAGGCCGCGATGATGGGCTCGTAGCTCTCGCGCATCGACTTGGTGGAGACGTTGGTGTGCATGCCCGCGCCGTTCCAGTCGCCCAGCATCGGCTTGGGCTCGATGGTCACCTCTATGCCGTGCTTCTCCGCGAGGCGGAACAGCAGGTAGCGGGCCACCCACACATGATCGGCGACGGTGACGGTGTCTGACGGTCCGATCTGGAACTCCCACTGGCCCGGCATGACCTCCGCGTTGGTGCCCGCAATGTCCAAGCCGGCCTGGATGCAGGCGGTGGTGTGCTCCTCGATCAGGTCACGGCCCGAGATACGGCCCGCGCCCACCCCGCAGTAGTACGGGCCCTGCGGCGGCGGGAACCCCGCGGGGGGGAACCCCGCCGGCCAGCGGGTCGTGGCGTCGAGCAGCGTGTACTCCTGCTCCATCCCGAACAGCGGCGCCTGGTCCTTGTACTTCTCGTACACCGCCACGCACTCGGCCCGCCGGTTGGTGGGATGCGGCGACAGGTCATGGGTGAGCAGCGTCTCGCAAAGCACCAGGATGTTGTCGCCGCCGCGGACCGGGTCGCCGCAGGTGAACACCGGCTTGAGCACCACGTCGGAGTTGTCGCCGGTGGCCTGATTGGTGGAAGAGCCGTCGAAGCCCCAGATCGGCGGCGCCTCGTCGTTGGACAGGATCTTCGTCTTCGTGCGGATCTCGCCCACCGGCTCGACGCCGTCGATCCACAAGTACTCCGCTCGATAAGTCACGACGTCTCCTTGGTGCAGTCAGTGCGGTTGCCGGGGTCTCGAACGCTGAATGAGGCTACCGGCTCGAACGCCGAGCGAGCACCCCGCGATTCCTCTCAATCTCGCAGTACGCCGAGCGAGGCCGCGGCCCGAGCGGCCCGTTAGCGCATCGAGCAAGGGCGGGAGCTACTCGCGGTTCTCAGCCCACCAGCCGTCGAGCCGGGCCAGCAGTTCGCCGGCCGGAAGGTCCCCTTCGGAGCGCTTGACCTCCAGCAGCCAGGCCAGAGCCTCGCCCACCTTCGGACCGGGGGGCAGGCCGAGATGGGCCATGACCGCGCCGCCGTCGATCTGGGGCCGCTCGGCCGCCCGGCGCTCGGCGTCGGCGAGTTCGGCGATGCGACGCTCGAGGTCGTCGATCTGGCGGTGGAGGTCGGCCTCCCGCTGGCGGTTGCGGGTGGTGCAGTCCGACCGGACCAGCTGATTGAGTCGGCCCAGCAGCGGCCCCGCGTCCCGGGCGTAGCGGCGCACCGCGGCGTCGCTCCATCCCGACGCGTAGCCTTTGAACCGTCCCGACAGCCGCACCAGCTCGCTCACGTCGTCGACGGTGCCCTCGTCGAAGCCGAGCTCGGCCAGCCGCTTGCGGGTCATCCGGGCGCCCACCGCCTCGTGGTGGCGGAAGGTCACCTCGCCGTGCTCGTAGCTGCGGGTGCGGGGCTTGCCGATGTCGTGGAAGAGCGCCGCCAACCGGACCACGAGGTCGTCGGGAGTCTTGGCCACCACCGCGATCGTGTGGGCCAGCACGTCCTTGTGCCTGTGGATCGGATCCTGCTCCATCTCCAGATCCGGCAGCTCCGGGACGATCCGAGCCATCGTGCCCCGGTCGATGGCCGACCACAGCCTCGGCGCGGGATCATCGCCGCTCAGCAGGGCGCACAGCTCTTCTCGATGAGTCTGCCGGGCATCCACGGTCATCACCATTATCAAGCCTATGATCCGGCTACGCGGTTGTGTCTCGTCACGCGGCGGGGCCGCGCCCGCGGTGTAGGGTGGGCGCCTGGAAAGGAGTTCCTCATGCGATCACTGAAGCTCGCAGCAGCGATGCTCGCGCTGGCGTTGGTCGCGGCGGCGTGCAGCGACGACGAGAACGGCGATGGAGAGCCGGTCGACCCGGTGACGACGACCACCGAGTCCTCCACTCCGACTACGACCCTGCCCCTTGTGACCACCCCGACGGCGGCCCCGCCGGAGACGACGACCACCACGGTCGTTGAAACGGTCGCTGCGACTAGTACGACGGCACCGTCCGACGCCGCGGTCAGCATCGGCCCGCCTTCCCCGCCTCGCAACGTAAGGTGCCAGGCCGGCACGGCCGAGAACGAGCTCCTGGTGGCGTTCGACGCCCTCCCAAATCCAGCCGACGTCTCCAAGATCCGCGTCTACGTGTCGGTGGACGGCGGGCCGATGATCACCAACGGCGAGTACACCATCGGCGAGATCGACTCCAGCGGCGACCGTTGGGGCGCTCCGGCTCGGAGGGTGCCCGCCAACGTGCCGCTGCGGCTCACCGCAACCTCCTTCAACCAGCTGGGCCAGGAGTCGGGCTGGTACATCGTGGAGGGCCGATACACCGGCCCGGGGGCGCCCTGCGGCGAGGCTCTGCCGCCGCCCACCGCCACCGCAGGCTTCGGCGAGGGCGGGGGCGAGCAGGGCGGCTGACAATTCGCCTGCCCCGGCCGGGAACTGGATCGACCCGGCGAGCGTCATAGGTGTCGACAGTCCCTAGCCGGGAGGACACCCTGTGCATGATGCGATCAACCTCCATGTGAGGACGCTCCGCCGTCCCTCGAGGATCCTGGCGCCGGCCCTTCTGGGCGCGGCGCTGGCGTTGCTGAGCGGCTGCGGCGGCAGTGACGACGTGGCCCTCGAGCGGACCATGGCCGCGGCGGCACCCGCCGCCGAGGATGCGCCGGCTGCCTACGACGTCGGCACAGCCACCGAGGACACGGCCGAAGCCGCGGCGGCTTCGGCGCCGGCGGCTGACGCTGAGGCCGCCCTGGCAGAGGCTGCCCTGGCCGAGGCCATCGCGCAGAGTGGCGCTGCGCTGGCGGTTCCCACCGCGCTGACGCCCGCCGACCTGGGCCGCGACATCGTGTACCGGGCCACCATCAGCGTGCAGGCCGACGACGTGACCGCGGCCGGCAACGAGGCGGTCGCCATCGTGCAGGGCCTGGGCGGGATCGTCTTCAACCAGACCACCCGCACCGAGCCCCGGCCCTCCGCCGAGATCACCTTCAAGGTCCTGCCCGGCGACTTCTCGACCGCGCTGGAGCGGCTGGCCGGGGTGGGCAAGCTGGTCGACCAGTCGATCAGCGCCGACGACGTGACCGAGCGGGTCGTCGACCTTCAGAGCCGGATCAGCACCGCGGAGACCAGCGTGACCCGCCTGCGCAGACTCCTGGAGGAGGCGGTCGAACTGGAGGACGTGGCCCAGATCGAGCGGGAGCTGCTCGACCGGGAAACCACCCTGGAGGTGCTGCGGGGCCAGTTGCGCACCCTGCGCGACCAGGTGGACCTGGCCACCATCACCCTGAGCATCCGCCAGTCGCCCACGGTCCTGCCCGACACCGGCATCGCGGTCGAGGCCTGGATCTCCGACGACACCGACGACCCCTGCCTGGGCGCCCAGCACCTCACCGTCGAGCCGGACTCGACCGTGTACCTGTGCCTGGAGGTGGAGAACTCCGGCGCCTCGGCGCTCACCGACGTGTCGGTCCGGTCCCTCGATGTACGCCTCGACGTCGGCGCCTTCGAACTGCTGCAGGGCCGTTTCGACCGGATCGAGCCCCGCGAGCTGCTGGTGGCCGTGCTGGAGGTCCCCGTCACCGACGGGCGGTTGGCCGGCCGGACAGCCACCCGGGGCTTGGAGGTCGGGCTGGAGGTCGAGGCCACTCCGGTGGACGCCGACGGCGCCGAGCTTCCCGAGGTCTCGGGCGCCGCCTCGGTCTGGCTCGACTCCCGCGCCGACGAGTCGCTGCCGGGGTTCGCCGACTCGGTCTCGGAGGGCGCCGGCTTCCTGCGCACCATCGTGGGCGTCGTCCTGGTGGCGGTGGGCGTGCTCGTGCCCTTCCTGCCCTTCGTGGCCGCGATCGCGGCCCTCGTCTGGTGGCGTATCCGCCGGCGCGGCCGGCGCCCCGAGCGCACCCCCAAGTCCAAGCGCACGAAGTCGGGAGCACCGGCACCGGCGCCTCCGTCTGCGCCCGAGCGCTCCAGCGAATCCTGATAGTCGAGGGCCTCGGCTGGGCTGTCAGGCTCCGCCGCCAAGGCTTCGGCGCGGCCGGTCGACGCCGGTCTCGAGCAGCGTCGGTGTGACTCCGAGTCCGGCGACGGCGTCGGCGGTCGCCTTCGCTCGGGCGGCCTTGGCGCGGTTCTCCGGGCCGGTGGGCTGACGGAGCAGATCGCCGGCGGCGAAGGCCACGACCTGTGCCGCGGTGCGAGCGAACAAGGCCGCTTTGTCAGCGGTCAGCCGGTGCTGCCAGTCGTCCCTGTCGATGTGGTAGACGCCGATACGGTAGTCAGTGATTTCGTCGTCGGGCTCGCGGATGCCGGCGACGAGATCGCTGACTGTGTTCCTAATGGCGGTGTCGCGAATGGCCTCCACCCGGTTGTTGATGTCGTGAGTCTTGACCACCTTCCCGCCGGAGGACGCCACCAGCGACTTGACAGCCAGTTCAATGGCAAGATGCGCATGAGACAGCACGCTTGCGTAGCGCTGTTGGCGGTTTGCGAGTTTGGCGGCCTCGTCTGAGTATGTGGCCTCGTCTGCCGCTATCTGACGCAGGCGCGCTCGCATGTCTTCGAGCGGGATGTTCGCGCTGTTGATGAGCGAGACGGCTTCATCGATGTTGTCGACAGGCACGCCCGGCACGATAGTGGGGGTCGTCGTTCGCCCGGCCCGGCGACGGTTGCCCGACCCGTCCGGTCGGGCAACGAGTTCGATCGCCTCTTCGACGATGGCCGCGTCGAACGACGCCGACACGTTGCCTGTGGTGTGCTCCCAGTCGCTCACCAGCCTCACCACCACGTCGCTGGCACGACCGAACAGCGCCCGACCAGCCTGCGACACCGTGCCCCGCAGCCGCCTCGCGGTGCCGTTGAAGCCGTCGGCGGCCTCGTCTCGCAGCAGGACCACCAGGTCGTAGTCCGAGTCCTCGCCGGCGTCGCCGCGAGCGACCGACCCGAACAGCAGCACCCTCTCGACCAGCGGCTCGTCACGGGCCAGACGCTCAGCCAGCCGCCGGGCGTCCGCGATCTGCGGCAGCGGCTCCGCGACAGGCATCGCACCAATCCTAACCGGCCGCCAGCCATGGCCGGGGAGCAGCGACTGGTCGTCGCGCCAGAGACGTTGCCCCTCCCCCGGCTTGTGCGGGGGAGGGGCTGACGGTTCGTCCCGGCGGGCTCGGCGCTTTGCCGGCCTGCGGGCTGCGGCGTCACTCGTCGTCGATGATGGTGCCGGTGGCGGTGCCGGCGGCGGCGATGACGGCGCCGTCTGCGCCGGTGAGCTCGACGGTGAGGGTCTCGTCGCCCTCTTGGCGGCCGTCGTCTTTGACGTTGACGCCGATGGTGGCCGATGTGCGGCCCGCCCAGATCGTGACCGTGCCTGTGCCGCCCCAGTAGTCCAGACCGTTGATGGCGGTGCCCGAGCGGATCACGTAGCTGACCGTCACGTCCTCGTCGGATTCTTCGCTGAGCGTTACCCGGAACTCGAGCACCGACAGGTATCCGAACTGGCCCTCGACGATCGAGCCGTCGGCCACTGACACCTCCGGGGCCTCCTGTGGCGGCGCGTCGTCGTTGTCGGCGACGTTCACCGTGGCTGTGCCCTGGCTGGCGGAGACGCTGTAGCCGTCGCCGGCGTCAACGCTCACGCTCACCGAGCCGTCGGGCTCGTCGGCGTCGTCGTCGACGGTGGCGACGGTCACCGTGGCGCTGCCGCCCGTTGCGATGGTGACGGTCTGCGAGCCTGTGGTTGCGCCGTGGTCGCCTTGCTGGGCGATGGTGACGGTGACCGCCAGCGGAGCGGACGGAGCGGGGCTGGCCGTGACGGTGAAGACGGCGTCGCCGCCCTCGGTCACCCCGGCGCCCGCGGTCACGCTGATCTCGGGTTCCACCACCAGCGGAGCGTCGTCGTTGTCGAGCACCGACGCGGTGTCGGCCGAAAGCGCGCCGACGCTGTAGCCGTCGCCGGCGTCAACGCTCACGCTCACCGAGCCGTCGGGCTCGTCGGCGTCGTCGTCGACGGTGGCGACGGTCACCGTGGCGCTGCCGCCCGTTGCGATGGTGACGGTCCGCGAGCCGGTCGTCGCGCCGAAGTCGCCGACGGCGGTGACCGTCACGTTGACCGTCAGCGTCTCGGACGGCGCCGGGGTCGCTGTGAGCGTGAAGGTCACGTCCTGGCCCTCTTCGCCGCCGGTCGTCGCGCTGATGTTCACCTCCGGCGTCGGTGGCGGGTCGTCGTTGTCGGCGACGGACACCTTGGCGGTGCCCTGCGTGGCGGAGACGCTGTAGCCGTCGCCCGCGGCCACGGCCACGCTCACCGATCCGTCGGCCTCGTCGGCGCTGTCGTCGACGGTGGCGACGGTCAGCGTCGCGCTGCCGCCCGTTCCGATGGTCACCGTTTGCGAGCCTGTGGTGGCCCCGTAGTCGCCGTCCTGGCTGACAGTCACGCTGACCGTGAGGTCCTCGGACGGCGCGGGGCTGGCGGTGACCGTGAAGCCGGCGCTGCCGCCCTCGGTCACCCCGGCGCCCGCGGTGACGCTCACCTCGGGTCCGGGCGCGTCGTCGTCGGCGACGCTGACGGTGGCCGAGGTCTGGGTGGCGGAGACGGTGTAGCCGTCGCCGGTGTCGACGGTGACGCTCACCGAGCCGTTCGGCTCGTCGGCGCTGTCGGCGCCGCGGTCACGGTGAAGGACGCCGCGCCGCCCTCGGTGACGCCTGCGCCCGCGGTCACGCTCAGCACCGGGTAGAAGCGCTCTCCCCCGCCGGGCTCAAGCGTCAGGAACCGCACGCTCCCGACCCGGTTCCAGAGGTCGTCCAGCACGGCCACGTCGTAGGACGTCTTCGCCTGCAGCCCCGTGAGCTCCAGCGAGGTCCCGGCGGTGAACTTCGTCCGCGGCGCCGTGCCCTCCAGCCAGACCACCTCGTAGGAGGCCGCGCCCGGCTGCGCGTCCCAGGCGATCGTGGCGGCGCTGTCGGTGACGCGCTGCACGCGCACCGCGTCGCTGACGAGCTCGGCGTCGTCGCTCGCCACGTCGACCTCGGCGGCGCCGCCGAAGACGCTCAGTCGGTAGGTCGGGTTCGACACGACGGCCAACAGCAGGTAGCCGTTGTCGCCCACGTCGTCGTTGTCGGCGGTGGGGATCTCCAGCCGCGCGCTGCCCGAGGGGCCCACCAGCACCGTGCGCACCCCGAGTTGGCCCTCCACGCCGATCGGCGTCGAGCCCCCGCGCCGCACCACGTTGACCGTCACCGCCCGCGGTTCGGACGGCGCCGGGGTGAGCGTGACCGTGAAGCGCGCCGTCTCGCCCTCGGTGATCGAGGCGCGCGCGCCGTCGGCGATGCCGCCGCGGTGCTCGGCCACGTCGGCGAAGGGCACGAAGGGCGCCTTCTCGTTGCCGAAATTGGTGTTCTTGACGTACTCGAGGATCTCCTCGGGCGTGCGCGGGCTGAAGTCCGCCGAGCGCTGGGCCACGGGCCGCAGGTTCTCGACGAGGCCGATGCCGATGTCGAGCCCGTCCCAGAAGTAGTAGCCGGAGTAGTCGCCGGTGCAGTCGTACTTCGACCAGCCCCGCCCGCAGCCCGGGCGCGTGAGGATGCCGCTGTCGGAGTTCACCGTCAGGTGCCGGAAACGCCCAGGGGCGCGTCGGCGCTCACGACGATGGTCACCGCCATCGGCTCGTCCCAGAAGAGCAGGTTCCCCTTCGCGCCCGGGGGGGTGTTGTCGCGGTAGTTGTAGTCGGCCTCGACGGAGGGATGGTTCCTCGTCCCGGAGGTGTCGGTGATGAAGTAGGTGCCGCTGTTGGGCGCGACCCCGCCGGAGGCGTTGGGGGTGACCAGCAGGCGCATGTCGGGCACGCCGTGCCGGTCTTTGCGCGCCCCCTTGACCGCCACCCACACCGGGATGCGGTCGGGCAGGAACGTCGGCGGGTACACGTCCACCTGCCTCGTCCGCAGCTGCCCGTTCTGGAAGTAGTTCTGCGGCTGGTTGCGCGAGACCGTGCCGTCCTTCGGCAAGGTCGCCGGGTCCACCGCCAGGCGGATGTAGAAGGTGTAGGTCGAGCCGGGCGCCAGCACCGCCGGCAGCGCCTTGCGCAGGCCGCCGTCGGAGGCCAGCACCCAGTTCCCGTCGGGACCGCCGTCGCCGCCGTTCGCGCCAGGATCGTGGCGCGCGTAGACGAGCTCCTGCTCCCACTTGTCGTCGTCGACGATCTGCACCGGGAGCGGCCACGTCCAGCAGGCCGTCACAGTGGGCTTGCGGCAGGGGGACACCCGCGCGTAGCGGAGCTCGTTCTGCAGGCCAGCCGACGGCGCGCTGTATTCCCGCGAGTCCGGGCCCGCCAGGACGGGCCAGCCGACGACCTCGGGCCGCTCGTAGTTGGGTATGCCGGGCACGCCCTCGTCCTCGTCGGCGGCGCTGGAAGACCAGCCGGCGCCGCGCGGCGAGACCCGGTGGTAGAGCGTGATGCCGTGGTTGTGGGCGTCCTCGTCCTGGCCCGCCGCGAAGGTCACCGTCTTCCAGCCGCCTGTGCCGACGATCAGGCTCGTGCTGTCGCTTTGGGGGTGCTGGCCCGGGTCGCGGTAGATGAAGCGGTCCGAGTCCCAGGGGCCGGGCCGGATCGCGTCGAGGCGGTAGAGCTCATGCGGGTTCGGCGAGATGTGCAGGTTCGCCGTCGTGTAGCCGGGGGCGTCCCTGCTCACCCTGATCTGGTAGGAGACGTCAGCGCCGCCCTCGTGCAGCGTCACCGCCGGGCGGTCCGTCTCCACCCACTCCTCCGTGGGGCTGCCCCGCCTCACCCGGAACAGCAGGCTCAGCGGGCGCTCCCCGTCCCGGACCTTGATGTCGGCCCGGCCCAAGGCCTTGCCGTTCGACGTGAGCGTCACCCGCAGCGCCTCGCCCGCATCGGCCTCGGAGTCGCTCACGCCCTCCAGAGCGAACTTGACCAGGCCGTTGCTGGCCGTGGCCGTCCAGCTCTCGCCCAGCAGCGGCACCGCCGCGTCGGGCGGGGAGTAGATGCGGTAGTCGTTCGTCGTGAGGCCGCCCAGGGCGCTGACCTTGAAGCCGACGCTCAGCGCCGACGTCTCGAAGACGATCACCTTGCGCTCGCCCTCGTAGACCTGCGTGTAGGAGGCCTGGAGTTCCAGGTGCCGATGAACCCCGACGTCGCGTCCACCTGCGTCGAGGACCGGAACAGCAGCCGGAACTCGTCGCCCACGCCCAGCCCCGACGGGACCAGCGCCCAGTCCTCAGGCACCTCGACGACACCCGGCGACTGCGCCTGCGCCGCCCGCGGCTGAACCCACAACCCCGACGCCACCAGCGCCAACCCGACACAAACCACAAACAGACCCCCCGCACCCCGCGTCCGCCCCAAGCATCCCGTCCAACTCGTCATCGCCAGCGCCCACGCCGTCGCCGGCGCCCTGCGCCACCGGACCCTGCGGCGGCTCGGGGAGGCGGACCGGCCGCCCCGGCCCGACCCCGTGGGCGCCGCCCTGGGCGAGCTCTACCGCATCGGTCTGTCGGCCCTGGTGAAGGGCGCCGTGGGGGAAGAGCGCACGGCGCCCTTCACC
>VYBO01000028.1 GCA_009844405.1 Acidimicrobiaceae bacterium | reverse complement strand
CGTCAGATTTGTATCAGCGACAGCCGCACGCCCCGCCCGCCCCGCAGCGGGGGCGGGATGAGCCGGATCGGCCGGGGGCGGCTACCGGGGATGCGGCGTTCGATGGCCCGGGCCGAGGCCGTCATGATCATGCGGGTGAGGTAGCGGAAGCCCTCCACCCGGTCCTGGTCGTCGCCGTCCGGGGTCTGGCGAAGCACGATGCGACCGGCGGCCTTGAGCGTGTCGCAGAAGTCCTCCCAGGCCCGCCCGTCGAGCAGCCGGGCCTCCCGCTCGGCTGAGACCTGCTCAGAGTTCGGGTTCATCAGTTCCTCCCGTCGTCGAGGATTGCAGGCCCAGCGCGTCCTGCAGGAAGCGGAGTTGCAGAAGGAGCAGGTTCTCGGCCACCTCCTCCTGGGGGGTCATGTGGGTGACCCCGCTGAGGGGGAGCACGGTGTGGGCCCGGCCCGCCTCGGTCAGCGCCTGCGACAGCCTCAGGGTGTGGGCGGCCACCACGTTGTCGTCGGCGAGGCCGTGGATCAGCATCAGGGGCCGCCGCAGGCCGGGTGCGAGGGGCGTCAGGTCGGTCCGCTCGTAGTTGCCGGGCTCGTCGGCCGGGTGGCCCAGGTAGCGCTCGGTGTAGTGCGTGTCGTAGAGGCGCCAGTCGGTGACCGGCGCGCCGGCGATGGCCGCCGCGAACACATCGGGCCGGCGCAGCACGGCCAGCGCGGCCAGGTAGCCGCCGAAGGACCAGCCCCGGATGGCCACCCTCTCCAGGTCGAGCATCGGGTAGCGGCCGGCGGCGGCACGCAACGCCTCGATCTGGTCCTCCAGGACCGGGCCCGCCAGGTCGCCCCGCACGGCCCGCTCGAAGGCCGGGCCCCGACCGGGAGTGCCCCGCCCGTCCACGACCAGCACGGCGAAGCCCGCCTCGGCGAACCACTGGGAGGTGTGGAACAGCGCCTCGGCCCGCTGCACCCGCTGGGCGTGGGGACCGCCGTAGGGGTCGAGCAGCACCGGCAGCCGACCATCGCCTGCCGCGGCCGGCCCCGAGGGCAGGACCAGGGCCGAGACGAACCTGCGGGGTCCGAGCTCGACGATCTCGACATTGAGATCCAGGCCCGGATCGGCTGCGTGGGAGGCGATCGAGAGCTCTGCGAGGTTGCGGCGCGGCGACCGCACCGTGCAGCGCCGGCCGGGATGGTCGAGCGAGCGGCTTGCGATGACGGTCGTGTTTCCGCCGGCTGCCACCCCGTGCACTCCCGCTTGAGTGGTGAGCCATTCGAGGGCTCCGTCCCAGCCCACCCGGACCGCATGGACCTCGGCCGGGTCGACCGACGCGGTGACGACAACGCCCACCTCATCGGCGTGGTGAACGGCCCGGACCTGCATGTCATCCGGTGTGAGCGCCTCGCCGTCCACGCACAGCCTTCGAGCTGTGTCAAGTTGCCCTGAGCGGGTTGAACTTCTGTCAGAATCCCACCTCTGAGGTGGAGAATTGACAGAAAGTCCGCCTGATCCCCGGTCCTCGACCGTGACGAGCCTGGAGCCGGCCAGCCTCGGCACGCCTGGAACGAGATCAACCCAGGCGGCGTCGGTGATACGGCGCAGGAGCCGGCAGGCCCCGGTGTCGGGGTCGGCCTGCAATACGCCAAGGGTGCGCTGGTCGCGGGTCTGGACGGTGAGCAGCAGCCCGTCGGTGCTCCAGCGCACCCCGGCCAGGTACTCCCAGCCGCCCTCATCCCAAGCGACCGAGCCCGGTTCAGCGTCGTCGTCGAGGTCGAACACGGCCAGAGCGACCTCGGCGTTGGCTTCGCCCGCGGCCGGGTAGCGGATCTCTACCGGTTGGGCGTCGGGCGACGCCGGATCAGCGATCCACCAGCGCGGCACCGGCGATGTGTCCACCCGGGCCGCCAGCAGGCGCCGGCCGTCGGGGGACCACCAGTGCCCCCGGGTGCGGCCCATCTCCTCGGCGGCCACGAACTCGGCCGAACCCCAGGTCACGGTCTCGACGGCCTCCTCGACGACGGCCCGGTCGCCGGCGGCGTCGCCGGTCACCCGCAGGCTCGGTCCGGCCACGTAGGCCACCCGGGCGGCGTCGGGTGACAGGCGGGGATCGAACGCGCCCGGCGACGCGGCCAGCGGCTCGGGCGGGCCGCTTTCGACAAGGCTCACCCGCCACAGCCGTCCGCCCAGGGCGAACGCCGCGGCGGTCAGTCTCTCGTCGGCGTCGTAGGAGACGATGCCCCCGGCCGTCTCCCGCACCCGCTCGCGCCGGGCTTGCTCCGCCGGCGGGAGGTTCCTGTCGCCGGACTCGGTGAGGTGGCGCGGGTCGGCCACCACGCGCTCCAAACCGGTGGCCACATCGAGCACCCACAGCGAGTTGACGGGGTCGACCGGTCCCGATGAGCGCAGGAACACCACCCGGGCGCCGTCGGCGGACACTCTGATGCCGCGGGGCCCGCCCAGCGTGAAACGCCGGGTGAGGGCCTGGCGCCTGGGGAAGGACTTCGTCCCGTCCACGCGCGCCCGCTGGGCCTAGCGCCGGGGTGCCAGCGGGATCGGCCGCTCAGTCGCCGATCTGCGACTGGAGGTACCTCTGGATGCCGATGTCGGCGATCATGGTCTGCTGGGTCTCGATCCAGTCGAGGTGCTCCTCCTCGCCGACCACCAAGTCTTCGAGCAACTCGCGGGTGCCCACGTCGCCGTGCTCGCCGGCCAGTACCACACCCCGGCGGTAGCGCTCGATGGCGGCCACCTCCAGCAACCGGTCGTTCTCCATCTGCTCCTCGACCGACTTGCCGGCCCGCACGCTGCTGAGGCTCTCCAGCCGGGGCAGGCCGTCCAGGAACAGGATGCGGTCCATGAGCTTCTCGGCGTCGTGCATCTCCTCGATGGACTCCTCGCGCATCTTGGCCGCCAGGCGGGTCCAGCCCCAGTCCTCGCAGACTTTGGAGTTGACGAAGTACTGGTTGATGGCGGTGACCTCGGCGGCCAGCGCCTCGTTGAGGAACTCGATGATCTCCGGTGAGCCTTTCATGGCCCCACCCTAACCGGCTCGCCCGAAGCCTCACATGAGGTGATCGCGGCGGATCACCAGGAACCATGTCAGCACGAACGACAGGCCCACCAGCACCACCGCCATGATCCCGGCCTCGGCGATGAAGGCCTCCTCGAAGGAGCCGAAGATCTGCGTCGTCAGCGTGAAGAAGCCCAGCGGCGAGACGAACAGGCTGATCGGCAGCTCCTTCATCACCGACAGGAGCACCAGGCCGGTCCCGGCCAGCAGTCCCGGACCCATCATTGGAAGGTCCACCGAGAGGAACCGGCGCAGCCGGCTTGCGCCCAGGATGCGGGCCGAGTCGTGCAGCCTCTCCGGGACGCTGCGGACCGCGACGAGCGTCACCCCCATCGCCAGCGATCCGAACCGGACCATGTAGGCGAAGATCAGCAGGGCCATGGTGTCGTTGAGCAGATCGAACGCCAGATCCGATCGCAACGTCCAGAAGCGCATCGACAGCGCGATGAGAATTCCGGGGAGGGCGAAGGTGCTCACCACGATGGCGTGCGCGAACGACCCCAGGCGCGACCGGTACCGGCCGACCAGCAGCGCGATGGGCAGCACCGCGGCAGTCGACAGAACCGCCGCCGCCAGGCTCGCTCCCAGCGTGTTGGTGGTCGCCTCCAGCACCTTGGCCCCGTCGATCGTCAGGGATCTCCCGCCCGTCGCCGAGCGCACCAGGCCGCGGGCCGCCCAGTCCACCAGCGCCACCAGCGGCGCTCCCACGCCGGCACCGGCCGACAGGGCCACGAAGCCCAGCGCGGGAACCCGCCAGCGGCCGAGGCTGTAGACCATCGGGCGACTCGGCTGGACTCCCGCGGCATCGGGAAGGCTGCGCGAGAATCGACGCTCGGCCAGCACCACCAGCGCGGCCAGCACGAGCAGCAACAGGCTGAGGGCCAGAGCCACCGGCGGGTTGGCGAGCTGGTTGGTGGCGATGGCCCTCGTGAGGGTGTCGTAGCGCATGAGCTGCACCGCGCCGAAGTCGCTGAGCGTGTACAGGAACACCAGAAGCGTCCCCGCACCCATGGCGGTGGCGATCTGAGGGAGGCAGATCCGTCCGAAGACCTTGAGCGCGGTCTCGCCCAGCACCCGGGCACTCTCCTCCAGCGAGCCCGGCAGCTGCCGCAGCCGGGCCGCCACCGGCAGGTACACGTACGGGTAGGTCATCAGGGTCAGGACGAGCCACGCGCCGTAGAAGCCCCGAAGCTCCGGCGTTCGATCCAGGCCGATCCCGGCAAGAAGATCGTTGGCCAGGCCGCCGGGGTTGAGGGTGTGTATGAACGCGGCCGCTCCGACGAAGGTGGGGAAGACGAGAGGCAGCGGCAGCAGCACCCGCCACAGCCGGCGCCACGCAAGGTCGGTGCGGGTGGTGAGCCACGCCAGCGCGGTGCCCAGCACCAGTGCGGCGCCCGACACCGACACCGCGAGCCGAACCGAGCGCCACAGCGGCCCGAGGGTGCGGTCGCTGATGAGCAGCCCAGCCGGGTCGGCGCCCTCCGCGAAGTTCCGGTACACCAGGTACACACCGGGGAACGCGAACCCCAGGGCCAGGGCCAGGCCGGCTACCCGCAGCAGTGGCGGGACGCCGGACGGGCGGAAGACCCCCGGGCGGCCTGCCTCGACCGGGTGGGCGACTGTCACTCGCTAAGGATGCCGCTCGCCTGAGGCACGACTGTCACTCGTTAAGGATGCCGCTTGCCTCGACGATGGCGATGCTCTCTTCGAAGCCGCCACCGAGGGCGTCGAAGTCGACGGTGCCGATCTCCAGAGCCTTCAGCGGAGGCAGCACCTGGTCCGGGGCAACTCCTGCGGCCAGCGGATACTCGAGGGTCTCGGTGGTGAGGTAGCGCTGCACGGGCTCTGACAGCAGGTAGGCGATCAGCTCGTTGGCCGCCTGGAGGTTCTCGCTGCCCGAGGTGACGGTGGCTGCGGTGATGATGAGCAGCGACCCGATGTCGTTGTCGTCGAAGTCGTGGTTGGCGGCCCGGTGCCCGTCGCCCGCGGCCG
Source organism: Acidimicrobiaceae bacterium (assembly GCA_009844405.1). Lineage (GTDB taxonomy): Bacteria > Actinomycetota > Acidimicrobiia > Acidimicrobiales > Aldehydirespiratoraceae > Aldehydirespirator. The sequence continues at coordinate 17,922 of VYBO01000028.1, read as the reverse complement.
CGGCCTCCTGGTACTGGTAGTAGTGATTGACCAGGCCCATGTCGATCTCGCCCCGCCCGGCGGCCTCCACGATCGAGCGGTTGTTCGGGTAGTAACGGGCGCCGTTGGCCACCATGTCGTCGAGCCACCGGGTGGCGGCGTCGGTGCCGTGCAGGTCGCGGAACACGGTGAACCAGTCGAGGAAGGAGCCGTTGGTGGCGGGAATGGCCACCCGGTCCCGGTAGCGCTCGCCGGTGAGGTCGAACACCGACCTGGGCAGATCGCCGGGGAGCACCTCGTCGAGGTTGTGGACCAGCACCCGCTTGCGGCCCGAGAACCCGACCCAGGTGCCCGACGCGGAACGGTTCTCCGCGGCGGACAGCGCAAGCACATCGGCCTCAATGGTGCCGAGCAGGCCCCGGCTCTCGAGGAATCCGACCGGCCCGGGCGAACGCGACAGGAAGACGTCGGCCGCGGTGCGGTCGCCCTCCTCGGCCAGCAGCAGGGCCAGGTCGGTGGAACTCCCCCATCGAACCGCCACCTCGGTGCCGGTCTCGCAGGCGAACGCCTCCAGGATCGGGCCGATCAGGTTCTCGGATCGACCGGAGTAGACGGTGACGGTGCTGCCGCTGCTGGAGGCGCACTCACCGGCGAAGACTTGCGCAGCCGCCCCTTCTAGAGAGCGGGTCTCGTCGCCGGAGCAAGCAACGGCAACGAGGGTGAGCGCGAACGCGGAGATGACTGTTCGGAATCGCATGGCCAGCAATATAGGCTGTATTGCAAGTTTTGTCAAGTACACCTAACAACATTTGGTGGGGCCGCTCTTCGTCGCACGAATCGTCGGTTTGCTCAGCCCCAGATATCACCAGCCTTCGAAGGCGGGGTCGCGCTTCTCCACGAAGGCTCGCATGGCCTCCTTGGTGTCGTGGGTGGCGAAATTCACGCCCTGGCCCAGGGCCTCGGCCTCCAGCGCCTGGAACAGCGAGATGTTGGAGGCGTTGTTCAGGAAGCGCTTGGAGTTGGCCAGCGCGATGGGCGGGCCGGCCGCGAGCGTGGCCGCCATCTCGTCCACCGCGGCGTCGAGGTCTTCGGCGGCGACGACCTCGTTGACGATGCCGAGCTCCGCCGCCCGGGACGCCCCGATGATGTCTCCGGTGAAGGCCAGCCGCTTGGCCTCGTGCAGCCCGATCCGCTTGGGCAGCAGCCACGAGGTCCCGAAGTCGAGGCTCAGGCCCCGCCTGGCGAAGATCAGCGAGAACCTTGCCCGCTCCGAGCACCAGACCATGTCGGCGGCCAGGGCCATGCCGAAGCCGGCGCCCACGGCCACCCCGTCGACCTTGGCGATCACCGGGCGGGGGCAGTCGTGTATGGCCATCACCGTGTCGGCGATGTCGCGCATATGGTCGATGCGGTGCCGGGGCGGCTGGTCTGCGCTCGCTTCCTCGTCGTCGGCAGGCCCGACGTCGGCGCCGGCACAGAAGTCGCCGCCCGCTCCAGCGAGGACCACCGCCCGGGCCGAGGACTCCGCGATGTCGCGAAAGCCGTGCCTCAGCCCGGCCCACATGGCCGGAGTGCAGGCGTTCTTGCGTCGGGGCCGGTCGATGGTGACGGTGGTAATGGCGCCGGCGGACTCGATGTGGATGTTCGGATGCGGCAACGGGGCTCCCGGGATGCTCGGCTGGCGGCGCCGCGACGCTATCCGCGACGCCATCTACGAGCGCGAGCAGGTGCGAGGCCCGTGACGTCGCAGCGACGTCATGCCTCAGCCGGGGCCGTAAGCGCCACCTGCATCACCTCGGCGGCCCCGTCGGCGATGACGAGGCACCGTCCCGGCACCGGTGCCAGCGCCAGGCGAGCGGGTACGGTCGCGCCGAGCAGGTCGGCGTCGAGGGGTCCGGGCCTGAACAGCACACCGGTGCGGCAGGACCGCATCTCATGGAGCCAGTTGCCATAGCACGAGCGGAGCCGGTCCGCCGTTGTCGAGGCCACCAGATGGCTGCGGCCGGTGGTGGACGCGGCGAGGCCGGCCAGCAATCCGGCGGTATCGCCGATCCGGTCGGCGTCGTCTACCAGCAGCAGGCGGCGACCCTCCTCGGCGGCAGCTTCGTCGAGCGAGCCGGCCGGCGCCGGCTCCAGTCCCAGCAGGGTGGACAGCTTGCCGGGCCGGTCGGCCACTACCACCACCTGCGCTCCGGCCGTGCGGGCGGCTGCGCCTATCGCAGCCAGTGCGCTCGTGCGTCCGGTTCGGGGAGGTCCCAGCACCAGGGCGTGCTCGCCGTCGTGGAGCGTGAGTCCGGCCGGTTCGAGGTCGAGGTCGCTGATGGCGAAGCGGATGTGGATGCACCGGTCCTCGAGGTGCGCGCCGGCGGGCAGGTCCTCCAGGCTGATCTGCCGGGGCAGGGACCCGACCCGGACAGGCTCGCGCCCGGCCGGCGGGGATTCGGCCGCCAGTGCCGTCGCGGCCTCGGCCAGGTCGCCGTTGGCGGGGCGGGCGACATGGGCCTCGAGGCCGTCGCCGACCCTGACAGCCCGGCCCGCAACGAGATGGGCGGTCGGCTGCTTGAGCCCGAAACGCAGGCCGTCGCCGGCGTCTGAGGTGGCGTGCACGAGGACCACGCCGGCGGAGGCGGCGAGGTCGGGCGGAAGGTCGGCCGCCCGGCCGATGCTCACCGCCACCCGCACCCCCACCGCCGGGCCGTCGCCCCAGATGCGGGCGAACCGGTCGTGGGGCTCCGGCTCGCGGACCGGGTCGTGGGCGCGGACCAGCCCGGCGAGGTCATCCACCAGCAGCACGATCTCGGGAGGGCGCTCGGACCAGCAGCCGGCTCGCCGGGCGGCGACCTCGTCGTCGAGGAGGCGCAGCAGGCGGGTTCGCCGATCCCCTTCTGTCGGGGCGACGACCGCGCCGACGTGGGGAAGGCCGCCGAGCGCCGGCAACGTGCCGGCATCGAGGTCGATCCCGTAGACGTGCAGTTCGTCGGGGCTGCGGGTGCGGCAGAGGTCGAGGGCGACCGCGGCCAGGGTGGTGGTCGTGCCCGACCCGGGGCCGCCGATGACCGCCAAGTGGCCGTCGGCCGGGTCCCATCCACTGGGGAACTGACGCTGGCGGGCGGGGTCGTCCACCAGCCAGGCCGCGGGCCGGACCGGGCCGGCCGCCTCGGCGAGGCGCGTCGCGGCGACCTCGCTGGGGAGGGGCGCCGGCCACGGCGGGCGGGGCTCGGCACCCCCGAGGTTGTGATGGGCTGCCCGCACGGCTTCCACCACCGAGTCGAGGTCGCTGTGCTGGTCGCCGGAGGCTGGGATGGGGCGCGACCCGACCGATCCGACCCGCAGGCCGGTCGAGCATCGGGGAGTGCTGCCGGTCACCAGCGCCGACTGGAACGCGACGAGCTCTCCCGGCCCGAAGCGGGCCATCGCCCGGCCGGGTCGTTGACGGGGGATGCGGGCCGCGTCGGGCGAATCGATCACGTCGTTGGAGTCGTGGCGGTCGGTCACCCGCAGCGCGATCCGGCACGAGGTGTTGGCTCTGATGTCGTCGGTCACCACCCCGGCCGGCCGCTGGGTGGCCAGCACCATGTGGACGCCGAGGCTGCGGCCCCGCTGCGCGATCCCGACCAGCGAGCGGAGGAATCCGGGCAACTCGGCGGCCAGCGTGGCGAACTCGTCCACCACGACCACCAGCCGGGCCAAGGGGTCGCCGCCCGCGTGGCCGGTTCGGGCCCGGAATGCGGCCAGGTCCTCCGCACCCGCGGCTCGCAGGCGCTCCTCGCGATGGCGCAGTTCGGCCTCCAAGCACACCAGCGCTCGCTCGGCCAGGCGGTCATCGAGGTCGGTGACCATGCCGGCCACATGGGGCATCTCCGCGCAGCGGTCGAAGGCGGCTCCGCCCTTGTAGTCGATGAGGACGAAGGCCAGATGGTCGGGGTCCGCGGACAGGGCCAGACCGGCCACCATGGACCGCAGCAGTTCGGACTTGCCGGAACCGGTGGTGCCCGCGACGAGCAGGTGAGGACCGTCGGCCACCAGGTCGAGCACCAGGGGTCCGTCGGCGGTCACTCCGATGGGCGCCCGCAGGTCGTCGGTGCCGCGGGTGGCGGCCCATCGACTCTCCACCGTCTCGGGGGTCGGCTCGCCGCCGAGGAGGTCCAGCAGCGGCATCGAGTCGGGGAGGTTTGCTGTCGCCGCCCGCAGCTCGGGGTCGTCCAGCCGGGCCAGGCTGGCCGCGGCGCCAGCGGCGGTCGCGACCGTCACGCCCCACGCCACCAGCGGACCCATCACCGCCGAGGATCGGGGATCCACCAGTCTCAGCCGGCCGGCGTCGTGGTCGACGTCCACGATGGTGGTGCAACTGGAGGGCAGGTCGCAGACGTCGCCCGTGATCACGATCCCGGCGCACTGCTGGTGGCCGAGCACCATCCGACCCGGCGCCGTGCGGCCCGTGAGCGTCTCCGTGCCGTCGATGACGGCCAGCAATGCCCGGTGGCCGGTGCTCGCGGCTGCCGCCTCCGCGGCCGCCGCGGTGGAACCGGACTCTGTTGCCACCAGCGCTCCGGGTTCGCCCCCGATGTCGATGGTGTGAGGAAGCCAGCCCATCCACGACCATTCAGTGGCGAGCCCCGGCGCCAGGCCCGCTATGGCCAGGTCGGCCGGGCCGTGAAGCACCGCGGCCTGCAGGATGAGGCCGCGGGCCACGGCCCGGGCCACCGGTGGCGGGCCGACCACACCAACGATCTCGCCGGGCAGCAGGGACACCGCCATCGGCACGTCGGCCAGGGGCTCGAGCTCGTGCAGAGCCTCGAGCGCCTCCGGTGCGGCCAGTCCACCCCCGGCCACCTCCAGCGGCGGCGTGTAGGGCACGTCCGCGGTGCCGGCACCGAGCCGCATGGCGTCGGGATCGCCGCGGCGGCGCTCCCAGCAGCGCTGTGACGGCGTCTCGGCCCGGCGGACCAGCTCGGCCAGGTCCGGGACGAGGGCGATGCGCCTGCGCCGCTCGGCAGCGTGGGCCGCGGGCAAGGCGGCGACGAAGTTCTCGACCCCCCGGACTACGACGGCGCAGGCTCGCCCATGGGAGCGAGCGACCCGTCGGCGCCGCTCCAGCCAGGCGCCCACCGTGATGAGCGGCCCGAGAGCCGCGAACACCGCCATGAACGGGCTCCACACGACGGCCAGCACGAGGCCGGCTGCCGCGGGCAGGACGATTCCCGCCCACGACAGGGGCTCGGGCTCCGGCCGGGCCGGCGGCCCGGCCGGCACCCGCAACGGGGCCGGCGATGTCGGCGGCCGGCGGCGGGGTGGCCGGTTGAACGGGATCCGGCCCGCGGTCGCGCCCAGCCCGGCGCGCACGGCCGCGGGCCGGTCCTTCAGCGGCGTCCTCCACTGCAGGCAGGTCGCGCCCAGGCGGATCGCGGCCCGGATCGGCACCCGGGTCGGGGCAGTCACGGCCCGGCCGGCCACCACTGTCCCGTTGCGAGAGCCGAGGTCGCCGACCACGAGCCTCCTGCCGGCCCCGCTCACCGTCACACGGGCGTGGCGGCGCGAGATCGTCGGGTCGTCGAGCACCAGGTCGCAGTCCGCCGAGCGCCCTATGACCCACGTGTCGCTCGAAGGGGGCAGAAGACGCGTGCCGGACCGCAGGCCCCCGGTCACGACCAGCGTGGCCCGGCGGCTAGACCGGTTGCCATCCGTCTGTGGCGGTTGGGAGGGGAGCTGCTCACATCCGGGAGCGATTTCGAGCAGCGTCCCCTCCCAGATCGGGACCGACCGCAGCGGCGTGTCGGGGCCGTGCCAGCACCCGTCGATGCACAGGCCGTCGGCGGCGCGGCTGCCGGCTTGGCCGACTTCGCCACGGAGCGCGGCGGCGAGGTCCGCCACCGTGTAGCCGTCGAGACGGGAGTCGATCTCGACGGTCTGCTCCGCGCCGTCGAGTCGGTGCCGGACCCTCACCGGCTTCCCCTTGCCGCGGCCGGGTCTGTGGGGACAGACCCGGCCGCCGTGGCTGCGGCTAGACCGTGTCGAGCGCGCTGACGCCCGCCTGGAGCTCGGCGGAGATGAACGTCGAGTGCTCGCCCAGCGCGTCGCACAGCGCCCGCAGGTTGGGCCGGAACTCGGTCTCCCAGAGTTGCCGGAATCGGTCGGCTCTGGCCCCCTGCCAGGTAGTGCCGTCGATGCCGGCGCCTATGGCGCTTATCACCCCCTCCGCCGTCTCCTTCTGCCGGGCGAAGATCACCGCGAGCTCCTCCATCTGCGACTTGGACATCACCAGCATGTCGCCAGCCATTGACACCCTCCCTTGATCGACAGCACAAGCTTTCTTGTGCTGTTTCATGTGATTGTCACACCATCATGGCAGTCTGGCATGACAACAACAACCCAAGGAGAGGAGAACATCTTGAAAAATGTTGAAAATCTAGATGGAGCCCGTATGCAGAGGTAGGGTTCGAGACTGGGCAGAGGAGCGCTCAGACCGCCGACTCAGGTGGGCGCATCAGCGGGCGTATCGTCACCGACGGCCCTCTTGACCGAGCCCAGCAGGTCGGCCATGGCGGCCTTCACCGACTGCTGGTGGGCACCGCCACGTCCAGCACGGCCTCCTCCAACTCCTCGTGCGGGATCGCCAACCCTAATGTCGCTACGATCCGTGCTCGTGAAGGCGCTGCGCTTCTCGCGCAAGGAGGCCCGCTACGCGGCCGCGGCCCTGGCGTCGCGGCTGCGGCCCGGAGCGGGAGCGACCTGGGGGCCGCTCAAGCTGGTCAACGACGACCCGCCCGACCTGCCCGGCGAGGGCTGGCAGCGCATCTACCCTCGGCTCACCGGAATCTGCGGATCGGACCTGGCCACCATCGACGGCCAGTCGTCGCGCTACTTCGAGGACTATGTCTCGTTCCCGTTCGTTCCGGGCCACGAGATCGTGGCCGACACCGCGGATGGGCGCCGGGTGGTCGTCGAGCCGGTGCTGGGCCACGCCGCGCGGGGCTTCGACCTGCCCTACCCGGGGGCGGCGCCCGGCGACGGCGACGACTACCGGCATCTCATGAGCGGCCATCTCAAGCCAGGACTCCAGACCGGTTTCTGCCGCTCCACCGGCGGTGGATGGTCCACGGAACTGGTGGCCCACGATTCGCAGCTGCACGACGTCCCGGACTGGATGAGTGACGAACTGGCCGTGATGATCGAGCCGTTGGCGGGAGGCGTGCACGCCGCGCTCCGGTCCGGCGCGCAACCCGGCGACACCGTGGCCGTGGTCGGGGCCGGGACTCTGGGCCTGCTGGCGGTGGCCGCCCTGCGGGGCCTGACCGAGCCGGCCTCGATCCTGGTCGGCGCCCGGTACTCCACCCAGCGGGCGCTGGCGCTCGAACTCGGCGCGGACTCAGCCGTCGAGCCCGGCGAGCTGAAGCGGGCCGCGCGGCGGGCCACCGGCTCGTTCATGGTCGGCGACCACCTCTCGGGAGGTGCCGATGTGGTCATCGACGCAGTGGGCTCGTCGGCCTCGCTGGCTGAGGCCCTGTCGCTGTGCCGGCCGCGGGGCCGGGTGCTGATGCTGGGAATGCCCGCCACCGTGACCGTCGAGCTGACCGGTCTGTGGCACCGCGAGATCGAGCTGGCCGGCTGCTACGCCTACGGCACCGAGGTCCGCGCCGACGGCCGGCTCGCCACGAGCTTCGACCTGGCCATGGAACTGGCCGGCAAGGTCGCCTTCGACCGGCTCGTATCGGCCCTCTACCCGCTCGACCGCTACGTCGACGCGCTGAGCCACGCCGCCGAGGCGGGCAGGCGGGGCGCGGTCAAGGTCGCCTTCGACATGCGCAACGAGCGCCGCCGTGGCATCTGAACGCTCGGTCGTCCGCGACAGCGCCGAAGCCACCGGCACGGTAGGCGGGAGTCTCGTCGCCCCGCCCCGGGAGTCAGCCCCAAGGAGAGCATCTGAACGAGCCGCCAACAGCTTCGACGCGGTGGTGGTAGGCGCCGGTGTGATCGGCGCGGCCATCGCGTTCGAATTGGGGCGACGGGGTCGGCAAGTGCTCTGCGTGGACAAGCTGCCGGCCGCTGGCTTCGGCTCCACCGTCAACTCGTGCGCCATCGTGCGCTTCACGTACTCCACCTTCACCGGCGTGGCCATGTCGTACGAGGGCCTGCAGTACTGGTTGGAGTGGCCCGACTACCTCGAAGCCGGTGACGAGCTCGGCCTCATCGCCTACAAGCAGTGCGGGATGGCGGCGCTGAAGGACCCCGGTGGCCACTACCTGAAGGTGCTTCCCCACTTCGACGCGATCGGGGTCGCCTACGAGGACTGGTCGACAGCCGAACTGCTGCGTCGCATTCCCATCCTCGACCCCGGCATCTTCGGACCGCCGAAGCGGCCCGACGACCCCGACTTCTGGGCCGACGCAACCGAGGACCTACCTGGCGCGATCTTCACGCCCGAGGCAGGCTACGTGAGCGACCCTCAGCTGACCACCCACAACCTGCAGCGGGCCGCGGAGGCGGCCGGCGCCGAGTTCCGCTTCGCCACCGCCGTGACCGGAATCGCACGGAGCAATGGGCGGGTCACGAGCGTGACCCTCGGCGACGGCACGACCGTGGCTGCGCCGGTCGTGGCGAACGTGGCCGGGCCTCACTCGTACCTGATCAACCAGATGGCCGGCGTCTACGACTCGATGCACATCAAGACCAGGGCGCTTCGTCACGAAGTGCACCACGCGCCGGGGCCGTCCACCTACGACTACGAGCGCGACGGCTTCAACATCGCCGACGACGACAACGGCATCTACTTCCGCCCGGAGGCCGGCAACCACATCCTGGTGGGCAGCACCGACCCCCGCTGCGACCCCCAGGACTGGGTGGACCCCGACGACTACGACCAGCGGCTCAGCGCCGAGCAGTGGGAGGCGCAGGTCCTGCGGCTGAGCCGGCGCCTGCCGCCGGTGGGCGTGCCTCACGAACGCAAGGGCGTGGTGGATCTGTACGACGTGAGCGACGACTGGATCCCGATCTACGACCGCACCGATCTCGACGGCTTCTACGTGGCCATCGGCACCAGCGGCAACCAGTTCAAGAACGCCGGCGTGGCGGGGCACTGCATGGCCGAGCTCATCGAGGCGGTGGAGGCCGGCCACGACCACGACGCCGATCCGCTCGTGGTCGAGGGCCGCTACACCGGCCTGCCCATCGACATGGGCACCTTCAGCCGCAACCGGGAGATCAACCCCAACTCGTCCATGTCAGTTCACGGCTGACCGGCAAGCCCCCCATGACCGACGATCTGATCAGGCAGAGCGCCCGCGAGATCGTCGCCAGCCTGGCATCCGGTGATCTCAGCCCCCACGACACCCTCGACGCAGTCCAGGCTCGCGTCGAGACCGTCGACCCCGTCGTAAATGGCGTTGCCGACCCGCTGCTTCGATCGGGCCCGAGATAACGCCGACCGGCTCATGGAAGTCCCAGCGGCCGAACGAGGCGTGCTGGCCGGCCTCCCTGTTCCCATCAAGGACCTCACGGCTGTCGCCGGCGTCAGGACGACTCACGGGTCACGGCTGAGGGAGGACTTCGTGCCGGAACAGTCCGACGTCATCGTCGAGACGCTCGAAGCTCACGGCGCCGTGGTGTACGCAAAATCGAACACCCCCGAGTTCGGGGCGGGCGGGAACACCTTCAACGACGTGTTCGGGGCCACCCGCAACCCCCACGACCTGCGCCTCACCGCCGGCGGGTCTTCGGGCGGCGCGGCCGCGGCGGTGGCCATCGGCATGGCTTGGCTGGCCCACGGCTCGGATCTGGCCGGCTCGTTGCGCACTCCGGCCAGTTTCTGCGGCATCACCAGCCTGCGCCCTTCGCCGGGACGCATCGCAAACGGACCGAGCGTCGTGCCGTTCCAGGTGCATTCTCAACAGGGGCCGATGGCACGCGACGTCGGCGACCTCGCCCTGCTGGCCGACGCGATGGTGGGCGAGAGTCCACGCGCCGGGCTCGGCAAGCCGCCGCCGCAAGAGTCGTTCCGCAGAGCCGCGGCATCTCCGTTGCCTCCGGCCCGGGTGGCCTACAGCGTCGATCTAGGCGTGACCGAGACCGCCCTGGAGGTTGTCGAGGTGTGCGACCGGGCGATGCATGCCCTCGAGAGCGACGGCACTGCCGTTGTGGCCGATCATCCTGATCTCTCCGATGCCGAAGTGGCTTTCGACGTCCCCCTGGCCCTCATGTTCGCCACCCTTCTGGGAGCCGAACTCCCCCACGCTCGTGACGTCCTCAAGCCGGAGCTCGTGTGGAATATCGAGCGCGGACTCGCTCTAGATGAGTAGTTCCAAGGGGTCAGTGGTCGTAGGCGATGAGGGATCGGGCGGGGCCGGGTTGTTGGGTGGTTTGGTTGTGCCAGATGGCTGCGGTGAGGGCGAGGAGTCGTTGGAGCACGCGCGCGGCGACGCCTGGGCGTGTTCGTCCGCGGTGGCGTTCGAGGCTGAGTTGGGCTTTGAGGGTCTGGTTGACGGACTCGATGATTTGGCGCAGGGGCCTCAAGAACTTCTGGCCGGGCCGGTCTGGCTCGGTTTTGGTGGCGGGTCGGATGAGGGTGATGCCGGCGTCGTTGAGCTCGGCTTCGAATTCGGCGCTGCGGTAGCCCTTGTCGGCGATGAGGGTCTGGCCCGGCCGGGCTGTCTGGGCGCGGGCGATCATCTCGAGGCAGGTGCCGCGCTCGTCCTCTTTGGCCCCGGCGAGCGCGTAGGCCACCGGCAGCCCCGACGGTGTCGTGATGAGGTGCAGGCGCAGCCCCCAGAACCACCGCGAGTGCGAGGCGCAGTAGCCGTAGGCGGCCCATCCGGCGAGGTCGGAGCGCTGCTGGGTCGCCCGGCTGCGGCCGCACTCCACCGGCGTGGAGTCCACCAGCCACACGTCGTCGCCAAACGACGGGCACTCGCGCGCCAGCGCGGCGATCACATGGCGCATCAGCTCGCTGCTGCGGCGCAGCCGCTTGTTGTAGCCGCTGCGCTTCAGCAGCCGCGGGAACCACGGCCTCAGATGCGCCTCGGCGTAGCGGATGAAGCGGGCCTCAGAGTCGAAACCCAACAGAGCCGACCGCACCGCCAGCGTGATGAGCTCCGCGTCCGACAGCGTCGGCTCGATCCCCACCGCCGGCTGGGGCGGCGCCCACTCGGGATGCGCCACCAACAAATCGTCGATCCTCACATGTCGATCCTCACATGTCGATCCTCACATACAGTGCAGTCGCGAGGGTGTCCAAGTCCGGGCTCATGCCAAGGTCCTCCGGGATCGGGGTCTGTGGAAAACCCCGAGCTTGGACACCCTCACCTCCCAAAGTGGTGGACCCCCCACCCCTTGGAACTACTCGTCTAGTGCTCTGGGACAACCGCTTCACACTCCACTATCCCGTCAACGACTTCGACCGCCAACCTCGCCTGCTCTACCGCAGAATCGCGGTCTGACGCTTGCGTCACCTACCGAAGGCCGCTAGGCCGCAGTGAACAGCGGCCCCATACTGCCATGGGGCGTGAGATCTATCAGTCGACTTCAGTAGTTATGGGTGTTCTCTGCCAGAGTCCCCTTGGCGGATCGGCCCTCTGCACATGAAGACGGCTCCGCCGACAGTGAGTGGTGCCGGACCATCGCCGAATTGCGCTCTCAGGATCCCGGCGACCCGGTCGGCAAGTCGAGCGCGGTGCTCCTCGGAATCGAACGCCATCGTGTAGTACGCGGTGCTCCGGTAGTAGTCGAGCACAGCATCGACGGTCGGGAAGGCGAGGACGCCCGACCACAGCTCGGTGTGCACCCCCAGAAACGAGCCGGTCAGCTTCGAACGACCGGATTCGGCGTCGAAGTTGGTGGACATCCGCTCAACTAACCGGCCACCGAGATCGGCTACCGCCTTGACGTGCGCATGCTGCAACTCCGGCCGGCTGTTGGAGCTGTTGGTGGTCGCTACGAAGAGCCCGTCGCTGCTGATCACGCGGGCGGCCTCGGCCGCGGCCAGTCGGGGATCACGCACGTGGTAGAGCATGTGCCGCGCCATCGCCGGGCCGAATGACTCGCTCCTGAACGGCAGGCGGGTGGCGTCGAACTGGAGCAAGTTTCGTCGGGGACCGGACTCGCCTTCGCGGATTGACTGCAAGTTGGCGCAACGAGATGTCGCCGGCGATCACGTCGAGCCGGTCCATCACCGTCGGCCCGACCGGCAGCAGCGGCACGCCGACGCCACATCCGATGTCGGCCACCGGCGAGCGGCAGGCGATCTCCTGCGTCACATCGCGGAACAGTCTTCACGAGGCGCTGTCGACAACGAGGTGCAGCCGGAAGGCACCAACCCGGCTGCTGAGTGGCGCTTCCGTCTCGTACAGGGGGCCAGGATCGACGAACGGCGCTCTCACTGCGGCTACGCCTCGTGGGAGCCCAACAGAATCTGGTAGGCGTCGAACGTCTCGGTGTTGAAGCAGAGGAAACGCACCAGGCGCACGTTTGTCGGAGTCGTCCGGATCGTTCTCACGGCGATGGCTGCCGCGGGCTCGGTGGGGTAGCCGTAGACGCCGGTCGAGATGGCCGGGAATGCCACCGACTCGGCGCCGACCTCGTCGGCCCGGGCCAGCGACTCCCGGTAGCACGACGCCAGCAGATCGGGCTCACCCTGGTTGCCGCCATGCCAGACGGGACCGACGGTGTGGATCACCCAGCGAGCAGCCAGCCGGAAGCCGGGCGTGATCTTGGCGTCGCCCGTAGCGCAGCCGCCCAGTCCCCGGCAGAACTCGAGTAGTTCGCGTCCGGCTGCCCGGTGGATGGCCCCGTCCACTCCCCCGCCGCCCGACAGCGACGAGTTGGCCGCGTTGACGATGGCATCCACCTGCTCGGCAGTGATGTCACCCAGCGTCGCCTCAAGCCTCCGACCCGAGCGGCCGGTCCCGTCGGCAGCGAACCTTCCAGATCCGTCCATGGCGGTCATTCTGCCCGCTCCGCCACGGGTGCTGAGGGTGGCGCCCATGCAGGCCTCTGGCAAGGTCCGGTGATGCGGCCGGCAGTCAGGCGATCGCCTACCCGAACAGCGGTTGGGGTTGCACCCGGGCGACAGGCCGCCTCGATCGGGAGTCACTGCGGGGTGGAGGCCCGTTAGCGGGCGGCGGATCGGGGGCGCGGGCGGGTCCGTGACGGATCCGCTCAGGCGGTGCGATCGTGTACAGCCCCCGCCCGTCGGGCACCTCCCGCCACCCGTGATGGTGCACCTTCTGGTGGCAGGCCCAACACAACAACATCATGTTGTCAATGTCAGTGCGCCCGCCCCGGGACACCGGCTCAACGTGGTGGCCATCACATATCCACATGTCCGCGCCGCAGCCGCCACAGGCTCCGTAGCGGGCCCGCAATGCGTTCATCTGGGCCTTGGTGGCCCGTCTCTTGGTGTGGCCGTGCCACAGCGGCACACCCTCAGAACTGAACACCACCCCCTTGATGGCTGCTTTGCAGAAATGCTCCTCGAGCACGCTCTGGGGGATCACGCTGCCGCCGGCGATCTCCGCGAACGCCCGGGTGCCGGCCGCGTCGAGATGCTGAAGGATGGTGATGTCAGCCGGCGGCCTGCCCCCACAGCCGCACCTGCCGCCGGCGCCGCCGCTGCGGCCCTCACCGGCGCCACCGCCAGACTCGCCCCTTCGGCCGTCGCCGCCTGTGCTGCCCTCAGCGCCGCCTTGGCCAGACCCGTTCGTGGTGGCATCCACACGGGAATAGACGCTGCCATGGGACGTCAACGTCTCCAGGGCGTCGGCCATCCGCTGGTTGAGGGTGCGCTTGTCTGCGCCAGGGCTGTGCAGGTCCAGCCGGCGCAGCCGCTCGGCCTCCAACAAGAACCGCTTGCGCACCTTGGCGCCCGTCACCGGGTCCAACTCACCCCGAACCAACACCATCCCGTCGTCGCCGTCGAAGATGCTCAACCGCCGTCGTGCCCGCTGCCGCCGAAACCGGTCCTCACCGTCATCACTCTGGCGCGCCGCGGCCCACCGGCCCGCCTCACGAGCGAACTGCTCGGGCGACAGCTCGCCGGCTCTCGCCAGCAGCTCTGAGTCATGCTCCACCTGCTCGGCGCTGGTCCTCTCGGAGGCACCAGCCAGCACCCTGGCGTTCGCGATCGAGATGTCGCCGCTCTCGACCGCGTCGCGCACCGAAGGCAGCGACTCCAGCTTCTCCGCCGTCTTGACATGGCTGGACGCCTCGCGGCGCGACACCCCAGCTACCTGCGCCAACACCCCCACACCGCCATCGCCGTGACGCTCCCGCCCTGCGATCCCAGCCGCCGTGTCCGCCTGCAATACGACCAACTGCCCACCGAAGGCCTTGCACTCCGACAGCAAGACCCGCAGATCTGCAGTCGGCGTGGCCGGATCGTTGGCTGCCCGGATCAACTCCGCCAGTCCCTCCCGCACCCGTCGTGCCACCTCAATACCCATGGACAGATGATGCCACAGGGGTATGACAATCATCAGCCCTTTTCATGATTGCTAGGCACAAAACATGGTTCTGGAACTCGGAGATTTGGCCCAACCGGCCGAGTCTGAACACGCACGCTTCGAGTTGCGCAGACCCTCAGCCGGCGACGATGAGCACGACGGCCACTAGCGCAATCCCGAGTCCCAGCATCTGGGCCCCTCGCAGTCTCTCCCGGAACACCAGCCACGCCCAGAACACCGTTGCGGCGGGAAAGAGCGACGTGAGGACAGCCGCCACCGATGTAGACCCCAGCCGGGCCGCAGTCAGGAACAGCGCGTTTCCGGCAGTCACCAGTGCCGCGATTCCGATCACATGAGGCCAGACGCCGCGAGACGTCGACAGCGCGAGTCTCCTGGCGGCGATGATCAGCGAGAGCACTACGAACCCAGACCCGCGCGCCGCCACGATCGGCCAGAGACCGCTGTCCTCGGACGTATTGGCGAGGCAGACCAGCAGCATCCCGACCCCGACGGCGCCACCCAACCCGTAGAGCACGCTGGAGCCGACCGAGCCTCGCTGCTCGGAACGGGCCATGCTGACCAACCCGATAGCCAGCAAACCGAGCAGGACCCCTGCAGTTGCGGTCGGCGACAAGGCATCATCACCGAATACGGATGCGACGATCACCGGCAGCGCGGCCGCGCCCACGCCGGCCACCGGCGCCGCGATGCTGACCCGAGCGCGGGCGTATCCCGCGTAAAGCGCAACCAGACCGCCCGCCAGCACCACGCCGCCCAGTGCCCCCCACGCCACATCGGCCATGCTCGCCTCGCCCACCACCACCAACGCGGCCACGAACGCCAACAGAAGACCCACCAGACTGGAGGCGGCCGTCACGACGACAGGGTCGGCTCGCCGGCTGGCCAGACCGCCCAGGAAGTCCGATGTCCCCACCGACAGCGCGGCCAGCAATCCCAACAGCACCGTCATGACCGCATCACCGGCGTGAGTCTGACCGACTGATCGCCGACTTGCCGAGGCCGCAAGGTGGACGCAGCCACGACCCCGGCCGTCCGGCCCGGCTCGGCGCGTACTCTCGGGGCATGCCGCGGCTGTTCGTCGCTGTCTGGCCGCCTGACGAGGTGCTGCGGGAACTGGTCGCCATGCCGAGGCCCGCGGTGGACGGGCTGCGCTGGACCAAGCCCGAGCGGCTGCATGTCACCCTTCGGTTCCTGGGCCAGTGTGACGAGGCCGAGGTCCAAGTTGCGCTGGCCGCCGCCCGCCTTCCAGCGGCTCGGGTAACGCTGGGGCCACGCCCCAGGCTGCTGGGACGCGGCGTGCTGATGGTCCCGGTCCAGGGTCTCGACGACCTGGCCGTAGCAGTCGAGGCAGCCATCTCGCCGGTGGGCCTGCCGCCGCCCGACCATCCCTTCACCGGCCACCTCACCGTAGCCCGGTTCAAGCGCAAGCTTCCGCCCGGCTACCGGCCGGCGCTGGAGGCGTCGTTCGCGGTCACGGAGATAGCGCTCGTGAGGACCGAGCCGTCCGGCTCCTACACGAACGTAGAGCGCTACACGCTGGCCTGAGTCCTAATGATCAGAACATGCGCAGGCAGGTGCAAGCCCGTCACGCCGGGGCGGAGTTGTTTCCCGGCTCCTGTTCGCTTCGCTCACGGGCCGCTCGGGCCACGGCCTCGCCCGTATGAACCAGATTCAATCGCCTACCCGCTCGGCCGCTCAGTCGAGCAGGGCGTCGGAGCGGACCCTCTCACGCTCCGCCTCCTCGTGTTGGGACAGAACCCGGCCGAACAGTTGGCGGGTGCGCTCGACCCGGCCGATCACGCCCGGCTCCAGGGTGTAGGCGAAGATGGCGGCATGGCGGGGCCGGGATCCGGCACCCACCCTGGTGACCCGGTGCAGCGAGTAGCGGCCCCTGAAGATCTGCAGGTCACCGGGCCGCAACTCCAATGTGCGCACACCCTCCCGGCCACCCGCGAGCACTCCGGCGATGGCATCGAAGCCCTCGTGTTCGGCTGACCGGATCTGGGGCACGTACTCGAACAGCCCACCTTCGTCCGCCGGCTGCACCAGCACAGTGACCGCGAAGTCGTTGGCGTCGAAATGCCAGGTGAACTGCTGTCCCGGATCGCAGATGTTCGAGGTGAGCCCGGCCAGCGGATCGTCGTAGCAGTACAGGGCCGGGATCTCCAGACAGTCGGCGATGAACCGCGCCACCTCCGGTGCCCGGAACAGCACGTCGGTGGCGCAGCCGGGATCCCAGGCATCGCCGGGAATGAAGCCGCTGGATCGCTCGATGAAGGTGTTCACCGGATGGTCGGCCGGGTAGTCCGGGTTGACGGCCGTGTGGAAATACGGGTTGATGACCTGGGTGGAGTAGTGGGTGGCGTGCTTGCGTTCAACGATCTCGCCGTTGAGCCTCGCCACCGCCTCGGGCCGCACGAGACTGCCCAGCACAGCGCAACCCTCCGAGCGCAGCCCGCCTCTCGCGGCGTCCACTGCGGCCACATACCCGGCACAAGCGGAATCGTGAATCGGGAAGGCTTGCAGATCGACAAGATCCGACAGGCCGAGAGTTTCCGCCTGGTGCATTGCTTCCCTTCCGTGTCACCTCTCCCAGTGGGGGGTCCAATCGCCTTCCAGCTGCATCGACATTCTGGCGTCGTCGGCGATGCGTCGGGCGACGCACATCTCGCCCGCGTCCAGGCCGTAGCGGGCTGCAGCCCACTCGAAAGCACTCCGGGCCGCCGCGGTGACCGGCAGATCGGCGTCCACGCTCGCCTCGAGATCGGCCAGCAGGCCGAGATCCTTGACGCACAGAGCGAGCGGGAACGACGGGTCGTAGTGACCGGCGAAGATGCTGGGGGCGTCGTGGCGGGCGACGAAGCTGTCGCCCACGCTGTTGAGGACCGCCTCCCACAGGGTCCTCAACTCCACGCCGTTGGCCAGGCCGACGGCGAAGCCCTCCCCCAGCGCAGCCGCGGCCGCGAACCACAGCTGGTTGGTGACCAGCTTGACCACGTTGCCAGCACCGAGGGGACCGCACTCGATGACCGTTCCGAGGTGCTCCAGCACAGGCCGAACCACAGCCAGGGGCTCCGGCTCGCCGCCCACGAACAGTGTGAGCTCGCCCCTCCGAGCGCCGTCGACCGCGCCCGTCACCGGCGAGTCGACCACGGCCACCCCGTCGGGCGCAACCGACGCCAGTCCGAGAACCAGTTCGCGACTGTTGGTGGTGAGATCCACCCAAACCGACCCGGGTCTCATCGCGCCCAGCGCGCCGCCGGTCCCGGCCATCACCGCCTCGACCTGGGGCGGCCCCGGCAACGACGTCATGAACACGTCGGCGTCCAGCGCGCAGTCTCGTGCCGACACCGCAGCCACGGCCCCTGTGTCCACCGCCGCAGCCAGCGCAGCCGCGTCGAGGTCATAGGCCGTCACCGAGTAGCCCGCAGCCACCAGCCGCCGGCACATCGGCCCGCCCATGGTGCCCAGCCCCAGGAAGCTGACCCTGAAC
>VYBO01000131.1 GCA_009844405.1 Acidimicrobiaceae bacterium | reverse complement strand
GGGATGGGCTTGCCCGACCGCGAGACGGGCGGGGTTCCGGGCCTGAGAGGACGGGGCGGCGCGGCGCTGGCCTGCACCTTGGAGCCCGCCGGCTTGGGCGGCGGTGGCTCCTCCGCGACGGGCTGGGGCTCTTGGATGACGGGCCGCTTGGGCGGAGCCACACTGCCGCTCGAGGAGATGGTCGCCTTCGCCTTCACGGCGGCAGGTTCGGTCACCTCCGTGGCGGCCGGTGCGGCCACGGTCGCGGGCGCGTCCGGCTCGACCGGCGGTGCGGCCTGGGCGGCGCGCGCCCTCGCGGCCGGCGTGGCCCGGACCTTGGACTCGCTGCTGGCCTCAGCCGCAGGCTTCTCGGGAGCAACCGGCTGGGGACTGGGAGCGGCCGCCACCGGCTTCGAAGTGACCGGCGCCTGGGCCTCGGGCTTCACAAGCTCCGGCTCCGCCGGCGCCGGCTCGACGGTCTCCGGTTCCGGCGCCTTCACCGGTTCCGGAGGCGGCGGAGGCTTGAGCAGACCGTCGCGTTCTGCTCGTCGCCGTACCCGGTCGGCTTGAGCCTCGACGATGCTCGATGAGTGTGACTTGACTCCGATGCTGAGCGCGATGCAGAGATCGAGCGTCTCTTGATTCGTCAGTCCGAGCTCCTTGGCGAGTTCGTGGACGCGGATCTTGCCTGGCAAAGCGTGCCCCCGTTCAGAGAGTCTGGCCGGCGCGACCGCCCAGCCCGGGATCGCTCCCCGGGTCCGACGGCCACGCTCGTTGAAGCCTAGCGATCTCGCCCGGCTCTACGTCAGCCCTCAAGGCCCGCCGGAAGGCTCGACGGCGCCGGGCCGACTCGAAGCAGGCGACGTCTGCGCACAGCCAGGCGCCCCGGCCGGATCCCGGCCCCACAACCAGAGCGCCGCTGGCATCCCTTCGCACACGCCGCATCTCCGCGCTCGGACGGCGGGTGCGGCAACCGATGCAGGTTCGGACCGGGCTCAGATGCTGTCCGCCCGCTCCGCGGCGGCTTCGGGCTCTCGGGCTCCGGCGCCCCCGGCCTGACCGAAGCCCTCGCCAGAGCCGCCGCCCCCGGCCTGCTCCTGGGCCATGGCCGCGGCCCACGCCTCGGCGCTGACCGCCTCGCCGCCGTCGGCCGGCTGCCAGAGCTGCTCTCCCGTCTCGGGGTCGGTGATCCACTCTCCCTCAGCCCACTCCACGTCGCCGTAGGCCGCCTCCTCAGCCAGCTGAGTCTCGCTCTTGATGTTTATGCCCCAGCCGGTGAGCCGGCTGGCCAGGCGAGCGTTCTGGCCCTCCTTGCCGATGGCGAGCGACAACTGGTAGTCGGGAACGATCACGTCGCAGTCGCCGGTCATCTCGTTGGGGCGGACCTCCTTGATCCTCGCCGGTGACAGCGCCTTGGTCACGAACTCCTCGAGCTCGCCGCTGAACGGCACGATGTCGATCTTCTCGCCCCGCAGTTCGTTGACGACCTGGCGGACCCTCGCCCCCCGGGCCCCCACGCACGCCCCCACGGGATCGACGTTTGGGTCGTTCGAATGCACCGCGATCTTGGTGCGATGGCCCGGCTCACGGGCGCACGCCTTGATCTCCACGATCCCGTCGGCGATCTCGGGCACCTCCAGCTCGAACAGTCGCTTGACCAGGCCGGGATGGGTCCGGCTGACCACGATCTGAGGACCCTTGGCCGTCTTGCGCACCTCGACGATGTAGGCCTTGAGCCGGGTGTTGGAGTCGGGCCGCTCGTAGGGGACCTGCTCCGCCTGGGGCAGCAGCGCCTCCACCCGGCCCAGATCGAGCAGGGTGTAGCGGGCGTCGGTCTGCTGGATCATGCCGGTGACGATGTCCCCCTCGCGGCCGGCGTACTCCTCGTACTTGAGCTCCCGCTCCGCCTCGCGGATGCGCTGGGTCATGACCTGGCGGGCGGTCTGTGCCGCGATGCGCCCGAAGTTGTCCGGAGTCACCTCGTACTCCTCGCCCACCGGGTTGCCCTCCTCGTCCAGGTCCTGGGCGATCACGTGGAACTCCATGGTGGACGGATCGATCGTCACCCAGGCGTACTCCTTGGCGCCGGGCAGCCGCTTGTAGGCGGACTCCAAGGCGTCGGCCAGGGCCGCGAACAGCGCGTCGACGGTGATCCCCCGCTCGGCCGCCATCGCCTGGAGAGCTTCCATCATCTCGGCGTTCATCGCCTCGCCTCCTTCATCGCCTCGCCTCCTTCATGTGTCTTCGCCTCGTTCATGTCTTCGCCTCGTCCATCGCCTCGCCTCGTTCATGTCTTTCGCATCATAATTGTTCAGGCCGTTTGGAAGGTTTTGCTTGGTGCGGGCGCGAGCCCCACTCGAAGACTGTGCGAGCCGAGGCGAGCTGCTCATAGGCGATGCGGAACACCTCGCCGTCGGTGCGGCGCAGATCCACGCCGTCGCCGGTCACGGCCTCCAGGATCCCCGTCAGCCGGCGGGGCCCGTCGAAGCCGGCCAGGGTCTTGACCTTCACGGTGGATCCGGCGGCGCTGCGGAAGTGCTCGTGTGTGCGCAGGGGGCGCTCCAAGCCGGGGCTCGATACCTCCAGCGTGTACCGGCCCGGTATGGGATCGTGCTCGTCCAGGGCGCGGCTGATCGAGCGCGACAGCCGGGCGATGGCGTCGAGATCGACGCCGCCGTCAGCGTCGACAAGGATTCGGACCACGCCGCCGTGGTGCTCCACGTCGTACAAGTCGACCGAGACAGCCTCCGCCAGCGGGGCAACGAGTTCGCGGACGCGATCGGCGATCGCCATGGCATTCCCTGATGTTCTGCTCTGGGCCGGGGGTGGAGTTCGGGCCTGAACCGGCAACGGCGTGGGCACGAGCCCACGCCGCTTCCGGAGAATCGAACGTGCCCGAAGTATACCCGGTGTCGTGTTTCCCGCTCCTGTTCGCTGCGCTCACGGGCCGCAGGGCCACGGCCTCGCAAGCTCGGCCTCAGGCGCCGGTCGTGCGCCGGATTCCCGCCACCACCGTCTCGGCGTTGTTGGCGTCGTCCCCGAGCTCGTCGAGGTTGCGGCGGCGATCCTCCTCAGCAGCCCGCCGGGCGGAGGCCCGCGTCTTCGTGGCCCGCTCGAGCGCGGCGTCCGAGCCGTGCTCGCAGATGAACTCGGCCCATTCCACCAGCGCGTCCACCATCGCCTCCTCGGCGACGACGGCCACGTTCTCGCCCTTCACGAACAAATGCCCCCGACGGTTTCCCGCGGCGATGCCCAGATCGGCGTCGCGGGCCTCGCCCGGACCGTTGACGACGCAGCCCATGACGGCCACCTGGAGCGGAATGCGCCGCTCGCCGAAGGCCTCCATGGCCTCATTCGCCACCGTGAACACGTCCACCTCGGCCCGCCCGCAGCTGGGGCAGGCGATCAGGTCGACATTGCGCCGCTCGCGCAGCCCCAGGGCCTCCAGCAGCTGCCGCCCGGACCGAGCCTCCTCGACGGGATCGGTGGTCAGCGAGTATCGGATGGTGTCGCCGATGCCCTCGGCGAGCAGGGAGGCTATCCCGGCCGTCGACTTGATGGTCCCGGCCGGCGGGGGCCCGGCCTCGGTCACCCCGAGATGCAGGGGATGGTCCGTGGCGTCGGCAAGCTGCCGGTACGCCTCGATCATGAGCGGGACGCTCGACGCCTTCACCGAAATCTTCACCAGATCGAAGCCGACGTCCTCGAAGTAGGCGAGCTCCTGCATCGCGGAGGCCACCATCGCCTCGGGGGTCACTCCCGAATCCGGGTCGTAGAGGTCGGGATCGAGCGAGCCCCCGTTGACTCCGATGCGGATGGGCACGCCCCGGTCCTTGCATTCCCGGGCCACGGCCTTGATCTGGTCGGGCTTGCGGATGTTGCCGGGGTTCAGGCGCAGGCAGTGCACACCGGCTTCCAGCGCGGCCAGCGCCATCCGGTAGTTGTTGTGGATGTCGGCGACGATCGGCACCGGTGAGCGGGGCACGATCCGGGCCAGCCCCTCGGCGGCCTCGGACCGGTTGCAGGTGCAGCGCACGATGTCGGCGCCCGCGGCCGCCAGGGCGTAGATCTGCTGCAGGGTGGCTTCGTGGTCGGCCGTCTTGGTGACCGTCATGGACTGCACCGTCACCGGTGCCCCACCCCCGACTGGGACGGTCCCGACCATGATCTGCCGAGTGTCTCGCCGCGGGAACTTCGCGGTTACCTGCACGAGTCGATGCTACCCCCTTACCCCTAGAGGCCCCGCGGATAGGCGGGCGACCCGGCCCATACGGGGCGGGGCCGTGGCCCGAGCGGCCCGTGAGCGAAGCGAACAAGAGCGGGTATGACCACCCTGCGACGCGATTGGCCGCCGATCAATCCGCGCTCGCTCCTAGCCGAAGCTGACGGGGTCGAGGATGTCGCGCACCAGGGCCACTCCGCCCACCAGCAGCAGCAGCGCCACCACCGCGTACGTGAGCGGGAGCAGGCGGGCCGCATCGACCCGGTGGGTGCGGCCCCCGATGGAGCGGATCCGCTCGTAGGTGGCCACCACCACGTGCCCCCCGTCGAGGGGAGGAAGCGGCAACAGGTTCAACACGCCGATGAAGGCGTTCACGTACGCGAGCAGCAGAAGAACCTGGGCGACGCCGCCGTCGGAGGCGGCTTCGGCGCCGATGCGGGCCACCCCGTAGATCGAGAGGATCCGGTTCTCGTCCGGCTGCGACCGGTCGAGGCGCCGCGACTCGAGCTCGCGTGCCGTGGGCGCGCCGCCGGCCGCCTGATCGTCGCCCCGCAGCCCGTCCAGCGTGCCTCCCAGTCCGTCGGTCACGACGGGGGGGATGGCGAAGACCACGTCGCGGACGATCGACGCGGCCAGCCGGACCGACTCGCCAGCGGACTGCACGACGCCGAGCCCGTCGGCGCGGTAGTCGGCCGACACCCCGAAGAATCCCCCGACCGCGTCCGCCGGGCTGGCCAGATCGGTGATGATGGCCCCCTCGACCACCGCCGGCCGGCCCGTACGGGCATCGACGATGGTGAAGTCGAGGGGCTCGCCGATCCGGTCGCGCCCGTACGCAGCCAACCGGGCATACGTGGGGGCACCCACGGATTCGAGACCCTCCACGGCGAGGATGCGGTCCCCTTCGATCAGACCCATGATGCCGGCCGCGCCCGCCGCGGTGAGCCGCTCGCCCACTCGGGCGACGGCCGTGTGCGCCACGCCGTCGCGGCGGTACACCACCTCCACCTCGGATCCTGCGAGCTTCCGCACCAGGTGCGAGAAGTCGGTGAAGGTGGTGCGGCCCACTCCGGCGACCGAGACGAGCTCGTCGCCGGGCTGCAAGCCGGCCGCCGAGGCCGCGCTGTCGGTCGAGACCGTGGCCAGCACCCAGTTCTGGGTCACGTCGGCGTCGGACCGGTTGCCGAGGACGGTGCCGTCTCCCAGCAGCACCGCGAACAGCAGCACCGTCACGATCACGAAGTGCATGGCCGACCCGGCCGTGAGCACGAGCAGCTTCCTGGGGTAGCTCTGTTGCCGGAAGCTGCGGGGCTCGTCGCCGGGCGCCACCTCGTCGAGGTTGTTCATCCCGACGATGCGCACGTAGGCGCCGACCCAGATCGCCTTGACCCCGTACTCGGTCTCGCCGCGGCGGAACGACCAGAGGCGCGGGCCGAACCCGATGAAGAACTCGCTGACCTTCATGCCCGTCCACCGGGCCGTGAGGTAGTGGCCGAGTTCGTGCAGGAACAGCATGGCCACCAGCGACAGGACGATCACCAGCCAGCCGGCGCCCGCGAACACCCCGAGCAGCACGAGGAGCGCCACGAGGACGGCGAGGCGGGTGTGGTCGCCCAGCGGCGAAGCGGAAAGGCGCGGATTCATGCCGGCCTCAGGCTGCCTCGCGCCGCCTGTCTCCCGCTCTTGTTCGCTGCGCTCACGGGCCGCTCGGGCCGCGGCCTCGCCCTAATGGGCCGCATTCGCTCACCTAGCCGCTCGGCCTCTGACCAGGTCCCCGGCCGCCCGGCGGGCCTCTGCGTCGGCGGCCAGCACCGCTTCGACGTCGTCGGCCCTCGTGCCAGGCCACATCTGCAGCGCCTCCTCCAGCAGGCGCGCGATGTCGACCCAGCGGATCCGCCCGTCGAGGAAGGCCTGCACCGCCACCTCGTTGGCCGCGTTGAGCCACGCCGGCGCGGTCTCCGAGGCGCGGCCGGCCTCGTAGGCCAAATCGATGCAGCCGAAGGCGTCCCGGTCGGGCGGCTCGAAGTCCAAACGGCCCAGCTCAGCCCAGTCGATGGCGCCGTAGGCAAAGTCGAGGCGATCGGGGTAGGCCAGCGCATACCCGATGCAGAGCCTCATGTCGGGCTTGGAGAGCTGGGCCACAGTCGCTCCGTCGCAGTAGGTGACCATCGAATGGACGATGGACTGCGGATGCACGACGATCTCGATCTGGTCGTAGTCGATCCCGAAGAGCTCGTGCGCCTCGATCACCTCCAGGCCCTTGTTCATGAGCGTGCTGGAGTCGATGGTGATCTTGGGACCCATCTGCCAGGTGGGGTGGGCGAGAGCGTCGGCGACGCCGACCTCCTCCAGCTCGGCCCGGCGGCGGCCCCGGAATGGGCCGCCGCTCGCGGTCAGCACGATCGACGAGACCGCCTCGGGGTGTTCGTTGGCCCTCAAGCACTGGTGAACTGCACAATGCTCCGAGTCGACCGGGATTATCGCCGCGCCGGCGGTGTCCCGGGCCCGCTGCACCACCGGGGCGGCCGCGATCAGCGACTCCTTGTTGGCCAGTCCCAGCCGCTTGCCGGCTTCCAGGGCGGCCAGGGTGACCGGCAGCCCCGCGAACCCGACCACGCCGTTGATGACGGTGTCGGCCACCGAGGCCGCGGCGGCCATGGCGTCGGCGCCGGCGAGCAGCTCCACCGTGTCGGGCAGCCGCTCGGCCAGGGCGGCAGCCCGCGATGCGTCGGCGACGGCCACAATGTCCGGGCGGAAGCGCTGCGCC
Organism: Acidimicrobiaceae bacterium; assembly: GCA_009844405.1. Taxonomy (GTDB): domain Bacteria; phylum Actinomycetota; class Acidimicrobiia; order Acidimicrobiales; family Aldehydirespiratoraceae; genus Aldehydirespirator. Next base: position 16,486 of record VYBO01000131.1, on the reverse strand, counting down.
TGCTCGGCCAGGAGGTCCACCGAGCGGGCCGCACCCAGGGCGGCCACCCGGTACCGGTCGGGTCGGGCCTGGACGATGTCGAGCGTCTGGGTTCCGATCGAACCGGTCGAGCCGAGAACGGCAACCGATGACACGAAGCTCAGACTACCCCGGTCGCTCGGAGCCGGTCTTGCTCAGATGACTCCGGTCATCAGAGCCACGTAGTACGTGGCCGGCAGCGAGAACAGCATCGCGTCGAACCGGTCGAGGATCCCGCCGTGGCCGGGAAGCAGCGAGCCCATGTCCTTGATGTCGAGGTCGCGCTTGAGCATCGACTCGGCCAGGTCCCCGATGGGCGCAGCCACCGCCACCACCACCGACAGCAGGACTGCGATCCAGAAGCTTCCGGGGTCCTCGGCGATGGGCGCGGGCATGCCGACCAACCCCATGACCACACCGACTGCGACGGTCACGACGGCTCCGCCGAGCAGCCCCTCGAGCGTCTTGTTGGGGCTGGCCCTCGACAGCGGGGTGCGGCCCGCGGCCCTGCCGATCGCCATCGCGCTCACATCATGGGCGACGGTCAGCACGATGGCCGCGGTGAGGAGCCCGGTCCCGTGGGTCGGGATCTGCAGCATCAGGGCTGCGTGAGCGCCCAGGACGCCCATGTAGGCCACGGCAAGGACGGTCACCGCGAGCCCTCGCATCGGACCCTCGACGCCTACGCCGGTGAGGTACCACAACGTCCCGAACACCACCGTGAGCACCAGCACGACCACGATACCGTCCATGCCCCGCCAGTAGGCGGCAAGGGGCGCGGTCACCACCCCGGCCAATCCCAGGACCACGGCCGGCTGGTAGCCGGCCACTCGAACCGCGCTGAGGAACTCCACAGCCGCCAGACCGAGCACCACGGTCGCCACCACCAGCGCCAGCGCGGGGCCGACCTGCAGGGCCACGAGGATCACAGCCGAGAGGAAGACGCCCACGAGGACCGCCATCGGCATGTCCCGATCGGACGACGCCGCAGGAGTCGGGCCGGCGCCGGTCACCCCGCCGTACACCGCCTGGTCGTCGTAGCCGAAGAAGTCCTCCTCGCCGATGACCGTGCCGACCGGCTCACTCGGCTCCATGGGAGGCAAGTGGTCGTCGGACTCGTCCCACTGGGGTGCGGTGGTGTGGTCGGTCCACACGCCCAGCTCCTGGGGATCGGCCTCCTGGAGCCTGGGCTCAGACCCCGTCGGAAGTGACGATCCCGTCGCCAGAGCCTCGCCCCAGGCAGGCTCACCCTCATCGCCGAACACCGACCGCCCGGCCACGACGCCCGCGTCGTCGTCGAGCTCATCGGCGTCGGCAGAGCCGAGTTCTCCGAATTCGTCCCGGTCGCTCACCACGCCGCTCCTTTCAGTCGCCGGGTCGGGGACCCGAGCGCTGCCCGCGTCCTCAGACCTCGAGCAGTTCGTCCTCTTTGCTGGCCAGGGCCTCGTCGATCTGCTTCTCGTGGGCGCGGGTGATGCCGTCGAGCTGCTCGCCGGCGCGCGCCACCGAGTCGGCAGAGACTCCGCCCTCCTTCTCGATACCATCAAGATCCTTGCGGGCCTGGCGGCGCAGGCTGCGCACCCGGTTCCGGGAGTCCTCGGCCATCGACCCCACGAGCCTGGCCAGCTCCCTGCGCCGCTCCTCGGTGAGCGGCGGGAACGACAGGCGGATGACCCGCCCGTCGCTGCTGGGGACAAGCCCGAGCTGCGCCTGCTGGACGGCCCGCTCCACCGCGGCGATGTTGGCGGGATCGTGAGGGGTGACGATCAGTTGACTGGCCTCGGGGACGGCGAAGCTGACCAGCTCCCGCATCGCCATCGTGACGCCGTAGGCCTCCACCGGCACCCGCTCCAGCAGAGCCGAGCTGGCCCGGCCCGTGCGCACCGTCGAGAACTCGCGCCGGGCCGCGGCGACGGCCTCATCCATTCGCTCGCCGGCGTCTGCGAGCACCATGCCGATCAGCTCCTCGCTCAATGGCGCTCCTCCTGTGCAACGAGCGTACCCACCTGAGAGCCGTCGAGGAGGGATTGCAGGTTGCCGGGCTGCATCAGGTCGAAGACCACGATCGGGAGGCGGTTGTCCATGCACAGGGTGATGGCGGTGGAATCCATCACCTCGAGCCCCCGGTTGAGCACTTCGAGGTAGGTGACGCGCTCCAGCCTCACGGCGCCCGAATCGACTCCCGGATCCGCGGTGTAGATGCCGTCGACGCCGCCGTGGGTGCCCTTGAGCACCACTTCGGCCTCCACCTCGGCGGCCCTGAGCGCGGCGGTGGTGTCGGTGGTGAAGAAGGGGTTGCCGGTGCCGCCCGCGAAGATGACCACCCGGCCCTTCTCGAGGTGGCGGATCGCCCGCCGCCGGATGTACGGCTCGGCGATCTGCGCCATGTGGATCGCGGTCTGCACCCGCGTCGGCTGACCCAGCTGCTCGAGGGTGTCCTGGAGGGCCAGAGCGTTCATCACCGTGGCCAGCATCCCCATGTAGTCGGCCTGGGCCCGGTCCATGCCCGCGCCCGCGCCCTGGGTGCCCCGCCACAGGTTCCCGCCCCCCACCACGACGGCGATCTCAACGTCGAACACACCGCCGGCCTCGGCGACGCCCGCGGCGATGCGCCGGACGGTGTCACCGTCGATGCCGCCCTCCGATCCCCCCGCGAAGGCCTCGCCCGACAGCTTCAGCAGCACCCGGCGCCAGCGAGCCGACCGCCGTGCTGGTGCGTTGGCGGTACCGGCGGAGCTGTCCATGATCAGTCGCCGATCAACACCTGCACGAAACGGACGATGGATCCGCCGCCGATGCTGTCCTTCACCGCGGTCTTCTCGCCGTGAAGCCCCTGCTCGAGCAGCGCACGCTCTGCGTACCAGCCCCTCATCCTGCCGTCCACGATCTTGTCCCACGCGGGCTCGGGCTTGCCCTCGGCCTTGGTGATCTCCAGCAGTGCGGCTCTCTCCCGCTCGATCTCGGCCGCCGGGATCTCGCTCGCGCTCAGGAACTGCGGCTTGGCGAAGGCGATGTGCAGGGCCACCTGGTGCAGCGCTTCCGCGCCCACCCCGCTGCCCTCCACCACGACGGCGTTCACGCCCCGCCCGTCCTGACGGTGAAGGTACCAGTCGAGAACGTTGCCGTCGGCGGCCTGAATGTGCTCGACCACGCCGACCTCGATGTTCTCCTTCAGGACCAGCTTGAGGTCCTCTATGCCGGCGGCGTGGGCGCCGACCGCTCCGGGACCGCCGGAGAGCACCGAATCGGCGAGGTTCTGCACCAGCGAGGTGAAGCCCTCGTTCTTGGCCGAGAAGTCGGTCTCGCACTTGAGCTGAACGACGGCGGCGACCCGGCCGTCGCCGGCGACCGCGATAGCGCCCTGATCGTTGTCCCGGCCGCTCCGGGCGTCGGCCTTGGCCAAGCCCTGCTCCCGCAGGATCTGGCGGGCCGCCTCCATGTCGCCGCCGGCGGAGGTCAGGGCCTTCTTGGCATCCATCATCCCCGCGCCGGTGAAGTCGCGCAGTGCCTTCACGTCCTTGGCGCTGACCGCCATCTCAGTTCTCCTCGTCCGACTCGTCGACGCCGTCAGCAGCATCGCCGGCCCCGGCCTCAGCATCCTCAGCGACAGCATCGGCACCCCCGGCCTCAGCATCCTCAGCGACAGCATCGCCGGCCCCGGCCTCGGCATCCTCAGCGGCAGCATCGCCGGCCCCGGCCTCGGCATCCTCAGCGGCAGCAGCCGCCTGCGACTCGGACCCGGCGTCCTCAGCGGCAGCAGCCGCCTGCGACTCGGACCCGGCGTCCTCAGCGGCAGCAGCCGCCTGCGACTCGGACCCGGCGTCCTCAGCGGAAGCAGCCGCCTGCGACTCGGACCCGGCATCCTCAGCGGCAGCAGCCGCCTGCGACTCGGACCCGGCGTCGTCGGCGACGGCTTCGGAGCCTTCGTCCTGGGCGTCCTCTGCGGCGGCCGCCTCGGCCTTGGCCTTGGCCACGCGGGCCTCGCGCTCGGCTGCCTCGGCAGCCGCCTCCGCCCGGGCCAGAGCCTGCTGCTCGGCCACCTCCGCCTCCGTGAGGGCGTCGCGGGCGGTCGTGGTGGCCTCGGTGCGCTTCGAATGGATGAACCGGCCCTCCAGAACGGCGTCGGAGATCACTCGGGCCATGAGCCGCCCGGACCTGATGGCGTCGTCGTTGCCGGGAATGGCGTAGTCCACGAGGTCGGGATCGCAGTTGGTGTCGACCACCGCGACGATGGGCACGCCCAGCTTGCGCGCCTCGGTGACCGCTATGTACTCCTTCTTGGTGTCGAGGATGAACACCGCACCGGGCGGCTCCTCCATGTCGCGGATGCCGCCCAGGTTGCGCTCCAGCTTGGTCAGCTCCCGGTCGAGCAGCAGCGCCTCCTTCTTGGGCATGGCCTCGAATTCGCCCGAGTCGCGCATGCGCTGGTACTGCTTCATCTTGGCGATGCGCTTGGCGATGGTGTGGAAGTTGGTGAGCATCCCGCCCTGCCACCGCTCGTTGACGTAGGGCATGTTGCAGCGCTCGGCGAAGGACTGCACGGAGTCCTGGGCCTGCTTCTTGGTGCCGATGAACAGGACCGTGCCGCCGTTAGCGACGAGGTCCCGGACGAAGACGTAGGCCCGCTCGAGATGGGCCAGGGTCTGGCGGAGGTCGACTATGTGGATCCCGGCCTTGTCGCCGTGGATGAAGCGCTTCATCTTCGGGTTCCAGCGGCGGGTCTGGTGGCCGAACTGAACCCCGGCCTCCAGCAGTTGCTTCATGGTGACGACGGCCATGCCTGTTTGCTCTCCCGGTTCTACGTGGCCCGCGCCGGACGCCTGGACGACCGGGTGAAGGCGCGGGTTGCGGAATGATTCGGCGACGCCGTTCGACGCCGTCGAGCCCCTGAGGGCCAACGCCGCAGTGTACGAGGACCGCCGGCGGACCGCGCCGACCACAGCGGCACGAGCCGCACCCTCACCCGGCGCGCACCGATGAAGCCGGCCGGGTCGACGTAGGCCCCTTCCAGCCGCACGCTGAAGTGCAGCCGCTCACCGGCGAGGCCGATCACTGCGCCCTGATCGACGGCGGCGCCGGCCCGCACGCCGAGGCGCTGGAGGTACGAGTACGAGCTGACCAGCCCGCCGCCGTGGTCGACGGTCACGTGGAGGGTTCCGGCCACTGCGCCTGCGAAGGACACCGTGCCGGCCGCGGCCGCCCGCACCACGTCTCCCGGCTCGGTGCCGTACTCGACCCCTCGGTTGCCCGGACCGTAGGGGTTCTCCGGCGGCCGGAACGGGTCGGTGACCGGCGCGTCGACCGGCGGGCGGAACACCGGCCGTTCATGGTGCGCCGCCGACGCGGCCGCAGCGGGTGACATAGTCGCGGCCAGGGCCATGGTCACCGTCGGCACGAAGAGAAGCCATGCGGCGCGGCGCCGCCGACGCGCCAGGAACCTGCAAAGAAGACATGGGCACCACATGGTGCGCTCCCCGGGGTAGTGGTCGTTGCGGGGAAGCGCTGACCGCTATTGCGGGTCTGGCCCGCGGCGGCCGCTTCGCCAAGACCCGGCCGCGGGACGAAGGAAGCCTACAGGCGCGACCGCGCTTTTCGGATGCGAGCGAGCGTCTCGTCCTTCCCCAGCAGGCGCATCGGCTCCCACAAGGGCAGTCCGGCGCCGGTGCCGGACAGCGCCACCCGGACGGGGGGCTGGGACCGCACCCGTGCGCCCATGCTCTCGGAGAGCCCGTCACCGACGCCCATGACGATGGCCTCGAGCCGCTCGGCCGAGGAGAAGTCGTCGTCGACGAGCCGGGCCTCTACCGCCTCCAGCACCTCGGCGGCGGACCGGCCTTTGACGATGGCCTTGTTCCAGGCCTTCTCGTCGAAGACCACGTCAGGGCGGAGGATCCAGTCGATCCAGCCTGCGACCTCATCGAGGTGCGCGATCCGTTGCTGGATCTCGCCGGCCAGCGACCGCACGATGTCACGGTCATACCGCTCGGGGGCCCACGGCGCATCGGCGCCGGTCAGGAACGGCTCGGCCCGCTCCGCGAACTGCTCGGGGGTGAGTGCCTTGATGTACTCGGAGTTGATGTGGTCGAGACGGGCGGGGTCGAAGAACGCCGCGGCCGGCTTGACCGCGTCGAGGTCGAACAGTGTGACGATCTCGTGCAGCGGGCGGATCTCCACCTCGTCGGGCGGCCCCCAGCCCAGCAGGGCCAGGTAGTTGACCATGGCCTCGGGCAGGTAGCCCGCCCGGCGGTAGCTGTCGAGGGACACGTCGTCGCGCCGCTTGGAGAGCTTCTGGCGCTTGGCGTTGACCAGCAGCGGCAGGTGCGCGTACACCGGCGGGACTCCGTAACCGAGAGCCTGCCAGATGAGCTGCACGCGAGGGGTGGTGTTCCTCTGCTACCGTCGTGGGGCCTCCGTTTCCGAGATTGATAGGGAGTCGCCCTGTGTCCGACATGCCTCCGCCCCCACCCCACGACTCAGGCTGGTCGTCACAACCCCCTTCCCCGCCGGAGTCCTTGTCCCACAGTCCCCAAGCGATGACAGGCTGGGCCACGCTGGGGACCGGCGAAACGCTGGAGTTGGCAAGTCCAGGCGCCAGACTCGGAGCTCGGATCATCGACATCGTGATCATGATCGTGGTTGCTCTGATCCTGTTCTTCGTAGTGTTTGCAGGGGCAATCGGAGTTCGATCGGATGACACTGTTACCGACGAAGAGGCTGGAGCCTTTCTGGGGGGTCTGGTCCTCAGTACAGTCGTCTTTGCGCTTGTGGGCGTGCTCTACGAAGTAGTGATGGTCGCCTTGAAGGGGCAGACGCTGGGGAAGATGGCCACTAGCATCCGAGTCGTTAGAGCCGACAACGGACTGCTGCCCGGCTGGGGCAAGTCGATCGGGCGGTGGATCATCCCGGTCGTCTTGAGCCTCATCCCCTTCGTCGGATGGATCCTGTATCTCCTCGTGTATCTGTCCCTCACCTGGGACAAGGTTCGGCAGGGATGGCACGACAAGGCGGCCGGGACCCTCGTCGTCAAGGTCTGACCTGCGGCCCGGTGTCGGGCCGGGCCGTTTCGCCTACAGCCCCAGCGGGGTGCGCCAGTTGTCGGTGCGGGCCTCGGCTGCCGCGGCCGAGGTCAGGCGCAGCGTCTCGGTCGGCACCAGATCGGCGAGGCGCAGCTTGACGTGGTAACCGTGGTGGCCGGCCGCACCGGCAAAGCGGTCTTGGCGCCAAGCCACCAACTCGGCGTCGGCGTCATCCAGGAAGCCGAACAGCTCTAGGGCCAGCCTCAGATCATGCACGACCGGCGCCCGGCCGAACATGGAGGCCCGGCGCATGGCCACTGCGCAGCATCCGGCCAAGGCGTCGTCCTCGCGCTCGCCCGCCGCCAGCACTAGCCCGCCGGCGAAGCGCTCGGCCAGCTTAAGCGCGTATCCCTGGTCGGGACCCTGATTGCCTAGGCCGGGTCCGACTGACGGCTCGATGCCGACCACCTCGCCGGGCCGGTCCGCCATCCAGGGGTCGGCCCGCCGCGGCGGCGACCGGTAGATCGACGGGGCCTTGGCCGTGGCGGGAACATGGGACGGGGCAGCCACGAACACACAGCGTAGGCCGTCCTCGCGGCGAAGGCCCTCCCAGGCCGGGGGCAGCACAAGGGCAAGTCCATGATGAATGAGCATTCGCTCAGATCGCTCTATTGGATGACTGATTGCACACATTGCGTAGCTATCCTTCGGAGGGGAGCCCTTCGCTTCAATAGGAACTGAAGCCAATCAATGACTAGCTGGGAACACGATCCTTTCGCCTTCGAGGAAGACCCTCTAAGCAGCACGGACTCTGAGCGAAGTCCCGAGGACTCACCCAGGGTCAAGGCAGGGGGCCGCGCCACGGGCCGGAGATCGGTACTGCTTCTCGCTGCTGCCTCGATCGCGGCTGTTGTAGGGGCAATCTGGCTGGGAGAGAGCGGAGGCGCTTGGGGAGCCGTGGTTCTGGGCGGCCTCGCGTACCTGCTCGCCGTGGCCGTGGACCTGCGCATTCGCGTAATCCGCCGTCTCCGCCGCCGCTACGACCGGCCCTGGCTCACTGCACTGCTGAGACTGGCCGTGTTCTGGGCCGCGGTAGGCGCCGCCTGGCTCGCCGCGTCGGGACTCGCCGCGGCATGAGACTGCCTCGGCCGTTGGCCGCGGCTGCGACTGCAGCAGCTGCGCTGGTCGGGGCCGCCACCGCCGTGGGGATACTGCCGGCAACTCCCGCGAGCGCCGAGACCGGTGTGAGCGTTTCGGATGTCTGCCCGGACACGCGTGGCGAGAATCCGCGGATCAACCTGCTGATCCTGCTCGACACGTCGGCCAGCCTGAGGGAGAACGATCCCGCCAACCTGCGATCGATGGGGACGAGAGACGCCCTCCAGGTGATCGAGAGCCTCAGCAGCCGGTTCTCGGAAGCCCAGATCGAGGTCACGGTAGACACCTTCGATCAGGACTACTTCCGCCAGCAGGGCTGGATCCCCGCCAGCGGGGTCTACGAGAGGCTCGGGGACGCGATCGAGGACATAGCGTCCGACGACGGACGCTACACCGACTACGTGAGGGCGTTGGAGGGCGCGTGGAGCCGGTTCGCGGCGCGCGCTGACGACTGCAACCTGCTGATTTGGTTCACCGACGGCGAGCACGCCACGGCATCCGACGCCGAGGGCGAGCAGCGCGAGCTGCTCCAACTCTGCAGCAGCCCGCAGATGCAGTCGTTGAGGGATCACGTCTGGGTCGGGGCGGTGCAGCTGAACACCCGCGACCTGGAGAGCAGGCTCCGCTATCTGTACGGGGAGGACGACCCGTCGGCCGGCGCCCTCGAGTGTGTCAACCCCCTGCGCGGCCGGGTCTATGACGACTTCGACCCCGGCGGCCTGAACCGCGTCCTCAGGGAGTTGATCGAGAGGTCAATCCCATTTCCGGATGCGGAACCCCTTCCGGGCGAAGACGGCCGACCGCCTTCTCCGGAGGACTTCGAGCCATGCACCGGCGGCGACGGCAGCCGCGAGCGCCCGTGCGTGGTCACATTCGATCTGGAGGCCAGCACCGAGAGCTTCCGGGCGTTCGTGGATCTGACGTTCATTGAACGCGGCATCGAGAACCCCGACTCGGTGCTGGTATCGGTGCAGTCCCCCGACGGCACGAACAGCCTGTCGATCGGCGGCAGTGGGGACATCAGGCCCGGCGAGCATCCCGGCCAATACCTGCGGGTCGATCCGTTCGGCTTCCAGGCTCGCTCGCAGTACCCCAGCGACCTGCAGATCGTCGGGCATCAGGCCGCGGAGGAGTTGGTGGATGCCGGTCAGTGGAACTGGCGATGGCAGGGAGCCTGGCAGCTCCGGTTCTTCGGTGACACTGCCGATGCGCAGGCCGACGCCCGCAAGGCCGCGGCGGTGGTGCGGTTCCAGACCACCGATAGCCCCTCCGTGGACAGCCTCGGGATCGACTCCCACTGCACGCTGAGCGGGTTCGTGTTCAACTACCCGGAGCAGGAATACGAGGACATCGAGTTGCGGCTCCGTCTGGACGCGGCCGACGGCGAGCCGGTCTACGCGACGCGTCCCTCGCTCACCGAGGAGCCGCTTACCGTGGCCGACGGCACTCGCCGCTTCGAGTTGTCCCTGTTCCTCGACCGGCTGGTCGCCTGGGACACCCCGCAGCACGGCGGCAACGACAGGAACCTGCGCGAGGCGATCCTCGAGCGCGGCGGTCTGGCCGCGGTCGCGGTCCTGAGCCAGCGCTTCCAGTACGCCGGGGAACCCGAGAAGCTGAAATGGGAGCGCGACATCGGACGACTCGACCTGACCGACGGACAGCTCGCCCAGCTCAGCGGGCTGCTCGACGGCACCGGTGTCGATCACCTGTTCTGCCTGCCGCCGGATCCTGGCGTCCAGTGGCTCCCGACCGACTTGGCTCTGGGCGATCCCGAACACAGCTGGAGCAAGGCGAGCTTCGCGGTGACCGCCGTTCCCGGGAAGCTGCCCGCAACGCTCAGCCTCGACGTCGACGGCGTCGAGATCGTCTGGCAGGATGCGGCCGGACGGGCCGACGCCCTACCCGCCTCCGTCCGGGTCGAAGCAGAATCCTGGGGCTGCGAGGTTCCCGACGCGGCCGGCGGGGACGGGCCCTTCACATGCCCGGAGCCGATCAGCGTTCGCATCGACAGTGAGCCGCCGTTGCGGCCGACGCTGCTCCTGCGGCTGCCGCTGGGCGTCGTCGAGCAGCCGGGATCGGCCGGCGCTCTGCTCGAACGCCTGGGGTACCCGCCCGACTCTAGGGACTACCAGCTCCGCCTCGACGCCTTGGCCGGCGCCCTGGAGCGGCAGCGAAGGCTGGAGGAGCTGGACGGATCGATCCCCGCGAGCATCGATCCGGCCACAGGCTGGCTGCCGACTGATCTGGAACTGGCCAAGCAGAGGCCCGTCGGCGGCGAGGACACCGACGAAGACATCGTCGACGACACCTTGAGCATCGTGGTCGATGCCATTCCCGGCACCCTGCCCGCGACGCTTCTCCTCGACAGCGTCAGGATCCTGGAGGGATCTGACGAGACGCTGAGCGGCTGGGCGGGATGGACCTGCGAGGTTCCCGACGCGGCGGGCGGGAGCGAGTTCTTCATATGCCCGGAGCCGATCACCGTAGACCTTCCATCCGGGCCGCACGCTGAGCTGTTGCTGCAGACGACGTTGTGCGTTGCCGAGTATCCCGGATCCGCCGATGCTCTGCTCGAACGTTCGGGCTACCAGCCCGGCTCGCGGGACTACGTGTGGCTTCAAGGACTGATCGCCGAGGCTCTGAGCCTGGAGCGGGGCTGCGTCGTCGTAGGTGCGACAGAGCAGAAGCAGGAGCCCGCAGCCGGGGACAAGCTCAGGGAGTTCTTGCCGATGCTGGCCGCACTGGCGGCAGCGGCCCTGGCCGCTCGCGTGTTCGTGGCCTGGAGGCTGCGGCCCTGGCGCCCCATCGACTCGCCTGACTTCGTCGTCGTCCCGCTGCACACCGAGGACAGCCTCGAGCACGCCCCGGACCTTGCGGACACCCGGCGAGACATCTGTATGGACCTCACGCAGCGCAAGGCGTCTGCCGACATCGGCGGGGTGAGGCTCCGCTCGGCGTGGCTCCCGCTGCTGCTCGGCCGGCGGCCGCGGCTGTGGGCGTCGTCGACGTCGGGCGACTGCATAGGCCCGAGAGGCTGCACTCCGAGCCGCGGCGGCCGCTGCCGGGCCGATGTCGGCACAGACCTGTCCGGCGGCTGGACGGTAGAGGTCGCCGCCGACGAGGACCGATTGATCGTGTGGGACCTGCCCGAGGACTCCCAGGAGGCCCAGGACCGCCTCGACGACGCGACCCGCGAAGCAGCACCGAGGCTAAGGGCACACCTCGAGTCGCGCCGGGCCGCCCCGATGGAGTCCGGGGCCGCCGCGGCCGGCAGGAGCGACCGGATGCCGCCGGAGAGTCCCACCGATGCCGGCGAGACAGGCCGGGAGAACGGCGACCCCTTCGCCGACGACGATCCCCACGAGTCCGACCACGACACCGACCCGTTCGGAAGACCCACCAACTAGGAGCTACCAATGCTGAGACCGGTCATCTTCATCGGATGCGGCGGCTCGGGAACCAAGGCCGTGCGCTACGTGCGCGACGCGGTGCTGCGCCGCCTGGAGCACTGCGGTTGGGACCGCGGCATGCCCGACGCCTGGCAGTTCATCGGGCTCGACACGCTCACCGTGCAGGAGAGCCCGACAGAGATACCCACCATCCCGGCCGCGGACTTCCTGTCGCTGTCGGGCACCTTCGACACCTACAGGGGGCTATGGGAGGCGCTCACGGCGAGACATCCCACCGGAGATCCGAACCTGGGCGCCCGGCTGCTGTGCGGATGGCTCCCCGATCCCCGCGCGGTGAACATCCCGCTGCGCGACGGCGCCGGGCAGAACCGAGGCATCGGGCGAGCGGCCGGGCTGCTGTCGCTGAAGCACGCCTTGCTGGGCCGTCTCAGGACCGCCTTCCAGCGGGCCGCGGCCGGGGGGCCGCTGCTGCGAGAGGTGGGAACCTACCTCGGCATCGAGGCGGAGATCGGAGGCGAGACCGCGGCGCCGCTGGTGACGGTTTGCTCGTCCATGGCCGGGGGCACAGGCGCCGGGGTCGTGCTCGACGTCGTCGACCTGGTGAGGGCCTGCGACCCCGCAGGTGGCCATCCCGCGCTGGTGCTGTTCACCAACGACATCTTCGACCTGCCCGACTCGCGGCCGATGGCCGCTAACTCGCTCGGGCTGATGAGCGAGATGCTGGCCGCCTACTGGTCCGAGCCCGGCGAGATCAAGTCGCCACTGAGGATCGGGACCGTGCAGGATCCCGGCTCGGGACCCCACTCCATCTTCCTTGTGGGGCGCTACAGCCAGAGCGGCGCCGACCTGGGCGACACTGCCGAGGTCTACCGGGCCTCGGGCGAGGCCCTGTCCACCTGGGTAGTGGACGGTGCCGTCCAGGAGCGCATCCACAACTTCATCAACGTCAACTGGAGGAACTCGGCCAAGAGCAACCACGGCGGCTATCCGTTCGGCCGCGAGCACCAGTACGGGGCGGTGTCGTCGTTCGGCGCGGCCAAGGTGACGGTCGGCCGCGACCGCTTTTCACTCTGGGCCGAGCACCTCCTCGCCCGCGAGGTGCTCGAGAGCCTTTCTCGAGGACATCTGCGGCTCAGCCATTTTGCCGAGCGTTCCCCGGACGACACCGACCAGGAACTCGTCGACAAGGCAGGCCGGCGCCACGCCGAGGACATCAATCAGGGCAGGCACTCTGGACCGAGTCCGGCGGGCAGCGATGCGCGGGGCTGCGCCTCCGCGCCGGAGGCCTTCGCGCCCGAGCATGAGATGAGAGAGGTCAGGGCGCGGGTGCGAGCCGAGTTGGAGTTCCCGAGCCCGCCCGCCACAAGCGATCGCTGGCGCGACTTGCTGCGCCGCCGGGGCAGCGAGCAGGCCGACAAGTGGTCGCAGAGGGCGGAGTCGAAGCAGGAGCGGGATCTCGACTGGTGCGAGGCGATGCTGGTCGCGACCTGCCGGTCGGTCTCGGAGGTCGCGGCGTCGGCTTCGCTGGATGTCGCGGCCGCGGCGCTGGGCCACGTGATCAACGAGATCAACCCGGCGGAGGTCAACCGCGTACTGGAGATGGCACAGAGCGACGACAGCAAGTACCGGCAGAGAGTTGAGGCCGCCCTCAGCGGGCTCGACGCCCACGACGGCGACCTGGCCGGTGACTCGCCCCAGGTTAGGGAAGCCGCCGACAGTGTCGCGCAGGGAGTGGCGTTCCGGTGGCGCAGCCTGCGGCGACGGGCCGCGGCCGACTCCATGAAGGCCGCCGGGGACCAGGTGTTCGGGGCGATCCAGCGAGCCGTGCAGGCCGCCCGGGCCGAGGCAGGCATCGCTATGGAAGGCGACGACGTGAAGGGCTGGCCCACCGCGGTGAACGACATCGCCAAGCGGTACCTCCCATCGACGGTCGAGCTGCCCCTGGAGAGTCACGGCGCCTGGCCCCAGCTGATCGGCGAGCTGTCGGCCGAGGCTGATCCGGGAGGCGTCTCCTACGGCAACCGCAGCACGGACCCGCTCCGGTACCGGCTGATCGCCGGGGACGGCGAGATGGCGCCGCTGGTACGGCCGGGGAAGCAACCCCGGTGGCAGCCCGGACAGCACGCCGACGTGGTGTGCCACGCCGGCAGCCAGGACATAGAGGAGCGCGTGCGCGGCTGGACCCGCCAGCCCGGCGCCAAGTTCAACCGGGTGATAGGCGAGGGACTGCGCTCCTATCTGGCGGAGACCGACCCCGACACCGGCGAGCGTCGCACCGACCACGCACGCCGCATGGAGGTGTTCCGTGAGCAGCTCGGCAACGCCAGGCAGGCCTCCGACCCGCTGATGCGAATCGACCGCGACGTCTACACGCTCACCAACAGCAACGAATTGGAGCCGTTTCTAACGGTGTGCTCGCAGTTCCCCTTCGGCGAGGACCATCCCGCCGAGGAGGCGGCGCGAAGCATCATCGGCGAAGCGTCGTACGCGGCAAGTGTCCAGGACACCTCCTCGGTGCTGATCTCGTCCTACGTCAAGAGCCCCACCTACCCGATGGCGGTGAAGTCCTTCACCGATCCCGTGGCCGAGGCTCTCCAGGACAGCCTCGATCAGGCGCAGCGGTCCTCGGATTTCTGGATGTGGAGGCGAGGGCGGACGCTGGAGGCCTTCGTGCCAGTGCCGCGAGAGACGTTGCGGGCCATGATCTCGGGGTTCGCGGTCGCACGGCTCTGCGGCTACATCACCGCCGATCCCACCAAACAGATCACAATCACCGCCGCAGCCGACGAAGCCCGGTTCCCGTGGCCGCTGCTGACGACGTTGCGCAACTACGACGACCTGGTGGCCGCGCTGCTGGAAGGCTTCAGCCTCACGTTCGGCTTGGTCGGCAGCGGCGGCATGAAGGTCTACGAGTGCTACACCCGCCTCCACGACCTTGGACTGCCCTCGCTGCGGGGACGGATCCACGATGATCTCCAGTCGCTGCTGGAGTCGGGAGCTCCTCCGCACGCCACCGCCGGCGACGAGACGCCCAAGGCCACCGGCGATACCGCCGCGAGGCGCCGGACGGCGGCAGTGCGCTACCTGGAGGTCAACCTCGAGTACTTCCGCCAGCAGCGTCCCGACGCAACGACCGAGCACATGATGCGGGGGATCGACGGATCCGCGGAGTCCGGTGCCATGACCACTGAACTGGCACCGATCTACATCGAGTGCTACCAGGCACTGCGGGATCTGCTGTCGGATCGATCCCAGACGGGGTCGGTGATCTGACCGTGCCGACAAGGCTGGTACTGCTCACTTCCGGTGAAGGCGGTGCCGCTACTGAGCGGCTGCGGTCCGCCCTTGAGTCCTGGTGCCGGGCCGGGCTGCTCGGCGCCGTGGCCTGGTCGCAGGCGGAGGAGTTGGCCAAGCGGGGGGCCGATGCCGAGAGCGGCTGGGCCGATGGCCGCAACTGGACCAACGGGCCGCTGCGCACGGCAGTCTCAACCGGCCTGTCCGAGCTGTGGCTGACAGCGCTTCGAGGCCCAGACCGAGATTCCGAAGGCGCCGGCCCAGCCGAGGAGGAGGCCCTCGAGGCGATGCGCGCCCTGTTCGGCAGCGGGGTCGCGGTGCGCTCTCTCACGGTGGTCGCGCCCGGGCCGGGGCACCAGTTCCGGCGAGGCGACTTCTCCCCCATGTGGGACTACCACCTCGTGCATGACCGCCGGGTGACTGCCGACCCGCACTCAGCCGCATCTGACGCTGCCGACGGCGACCCGCTGGCGCTGTGCGCCACAGTCGCGCTGTGCGCGTCAGGCGGCTGGAGCAGCGGTGCCGCCGCCCTGGAGTTGCCCGACCGGGCCGACGGACCGATCAAGGATCCTCGCATCGTCCACGCCCAGCAGCGGGTGCTTCACGCACCCGACCTGGCGTTCCTGGGGACTCCGGGCTCGCCGCCGTGGCCGACGCCGAAGGACGCTGGCGTGCGCCGGGCCCTGCCAGGCTCGGTGCCGGGCTCGGCGTTAGCTGAGGGGCTGGCGAGCCAGTGCGGCTTCAAGTGCCGGCTCGCCCCGGCCGGGGAGGAACCCGAGTCCGATCCGGGACTCTGGGACTGCCTGTTCGGACCGCTGACGCCGCCGCTGCCGCGGACCGAGGCCGAGGGCGCCCTGCGCCAGCTCGCCGAACGCACCAGCGGCTTCCGGGAGCCCGACGCCGACGGCATGGTCCGCCTGAGCCTGAAAGGCCCGGCCACCGACTTGGGCGTTGCCGAACTGGTGGACCACATCAGGCGCAGCCACTTCCCTGTAGGCATCCCAGCCGCGGGCGCAGAGGGCGCTACCCCGGAGACCTGGCGAACCGTGCGCGGCGCATTCTTCGGGCTTGTCGACGGCACCGAGATGCCGGCCGGCGTGTCGCCGGTCACGAGCGGCGAGGGACGCGACGGGGAGGTCCTGGTGTGGTCCGACCCCTCGGCGCTTGCGCCGCTGCACCTGCCCGATGTCCAGCCAACTGCATTCGGCGTCGAGCGCGAAGGCCGCCGCTCCAGCCCAGCGGGCGGAGGCGCCCAGGAGCCACCGGCACACCCTGCCGCTGGCGGCGCCGGGGAGGTCGCACCCACTTCTCCCACCGCTCCCGAGACCCCGTCCCGCGGAGCCCGAGACGGCGACGCTGTGCCGATGGAAGCCGAGACGTCTCCGGCCGTCGGCGACAAGGGACGGCACGGCGCCCAGCAGCCGCGCAAGACGGTCTGGGAGATCGCCGACAGGGCGCGGAAGGCGGATCCCGGCAAGCGGATCGGTCGATACTGGCTGAGGGGCACAACCGGACACCCCGACTCACCCCAACACCCCGACGACACAACCCAACACCCCGACACGACCCGACAACCCGACGACACAAGCC
>VYBO01000063.1:22233-23872 GCA_009844405.1 Acidimicrobiaceae bacterium | reverse complement strand
GAATGCCATGATTTCGGGCTTGTGCGAAGTTCGCGCCTTTCCCCAGGACCCAAGGAGCATCCCGATGCGCGCATTGACCCCGACAACAGCAAAGCCCGCCCGCACTCGTCTCAACGGGCGACCGACGCGGCGCATCGCAGCCGTGCTGGCGGCCGCCTGCGCTCTGTCGATGGCGCTCGCGCCGGTAGCGCCGGCGCAGACAGCGGACGGAGCCTTCACGGACGTCGCCGGGGCCTACTACACAGAAGCTGTCAACGCGCTCGCAGCAGACGGCGTGTTCGACGGCACCGAATGCACAGCCGGGTTCTGCCCCGACGACGCTATGGACCGCAAGACCATGGCGGTGTGGCTTGTGCGCGCCGTCGACGGCGCCGACCCGGCAGCCACCGCGGCGTCACGCTTCGCGGACGTGGCTGCGGGCAGCTTCCACTCGCCGTTCATCGAACGCCTCGCCGAGCTGCAAGTCACCCTCGGCTGCGGCGACGGCACCAACTACTGCCCCGACGACACGGTCACCCGTGCTGAGATGGCGGCGTTCATCTCAAGGGCGTTCAACTTGCCCGACGGCGCCGACCCCGGCTTCGCCGACGTTCCTGCCGACGCCTGGTACCGCGCTGAGGTGGCCAAGCTCGCTGCCGCCAGGATCAGTGTCGGCTGCGGTGACGGCAGCCGTTTCTGCCCCGACGGCGACACCACCCGCGCTGAGATGGCCACATTCGTGGCCCGAGCCACCGGACACGTCCAAGCACCCCAAGGCCCCCCACCGGCGGTGCTGGTCACCTACGAGCGCCCCGCCAGCGTCGAGGACCATCGGGCACAACCGTCACCGGACCGCAGCCACGTCGCCTACTACGAATCTCACGGCTCCTATGACGACTCCGGCGACCGTTACAGGCTCGGAGAAAGAGGCACACTGCGAGTCGCCGAAGCAGACGGCACCAACCTGGTGGTCATATCGACCGGCGTGCTCGGAGACGACATCTGCGGCGACGGAAGCTGCGGATTCGAGCCCGTGATCTGGTCGCCCGACAGCAGCCGATTCGCCTACTTCGTCGCGTCGAGCGAATCCGCCTCAGCGTCGCTCTACGTCACCCAAGCAGACGGCACCAACCCCACCAGAATCCACGACTTCGAAAGAAGACTCGACTCCACAAGATACAGCCTCCAATGGTCGCCCGACAGCACCCGCATCGCCTACAGCATCGCCACCGACGGCTGGGATTCGCTGCACATCGTGGATGCAGACGGCACCAACGCGACGACACTGCCTAGAGCATCCGAACTGCGATGGTCGCCTGACAGCACCCGCATCACCTACTCGGTCGTGTCCGAGCACGAGTCAATGTACGAGACGCTCTACGCCCTCCATGTCGCCCACGCCGACGGCACCAACCCCACCACAATCGCCGACCCCGGCGGCTCGCCGCAGTGGTCGCCCGACAGCAGCCACATCGGCTACTACACCTATGCGGACGAAGTACTGGCGCTGCACATCGCAACCGCCGACGGCACCAGCACCACCACAATCGCCGACCCCGGCAGCGGGCCGCAGTGGTCGCCCGACAGCAGCCACATCGGCTACTACACCTATGCGGACGAAGTACTGGCGCTGCACATCGCAACCGCCGACGGCACCAGC
>VYBO01000063.1:6662-22223 GCA_009844405.1 Acidimicrobiaceae bacterium | reverse complement strand
TGGCGCTGCACATCGCAACCGCCGACGGCACCAGCCCTACCGAGATCATAGGCACTGGCTGGTGGGGACCTTCGCAAACTGCTGCCTTCGCCTGGTCGCCGGACAGCAACCGCGTCGCCTACACGAAGCTGGAGCCGGAAGAACGGCCTGAGGACCTCGACCTCCGCGACGCCAGCTCATGGCCTGCCACCCATGTCTTCGTGGAAGTCGTCGGGATCAAGGGCGGCAACCCCGTCGCCCTCCAGCCCTCAATCTACGGGGCAGCGGCGGGCGAGCGGTTCTGCGGCGTAATCGCCCTCTCCTGGCAGCGGAACGGGATCCGGTTCGACACGGAAGATTGGTCGAATTGGTGCTGAACCGCGCCGCGCCGCACTAGACCGCCGCGAGGAGCGAGCTCATGGCCGAGAGGGTTCTGACGCGGCGCGCCACACCGAGAGAGCCTCATCGGGTGTGACCGGGGCGTCACGCCAGGTGATGCGCGGGTCGCGGCGGAACCAGCGCTCCTGGCGGCGGGCGAACCGGCGGGTGCGCACGACAGCGAACTCCAGCGCCTCGTCGAGGGTCGTCTCCCCCTGCACATGTTCGAGCAGTTCCTTGTAGCCGAGGGCCTGGGACGCGGTGCGGGAGATCGAGGCCTCGGCCAGGGCCCGCACCTCGTCGAGGAACCCGTCAGCAAGCTGGCGCTGGTACCGGGCCGCGATGCGCTCATCGAGGCGGTCGCGGTGCCAGCGCAGCCCGACCTGCACGAACGGCACCGCCGGGTAGTGGCCCAGGCCAGGCCCGTAGGAGGAGAAGGGCTCGCCGCTGCCGAGGGTGACTTCGAGGGCCCGTACGACCCTGCGCCGGTTGGTTGGCTCCATGCGGCCGGCGGCGAGCGGGTCGAGAGCGGCCAGGCGCCGGTGCAGTGCCCCCGTGTCGGCCTCGGCTTCCAGATCAACCCGAACTTCCGGATAGCGGCCGGGGATCCTGAGATCGTCGATCACCGCTCGCACATAAAGGCCGGTGCCTCCCACCAGGATCGGCACTGCACCCCGACCGCGGATGTCGCCGATCACCGCCCGGGCCCGGGCCTGGAGCTCGGCCACCGCGAACTCCTCGCCGGGGCCGACCAGGTTGATCAGGTGGTGGGGCACCTCGGCCTGCTCGGCGGCGGTGGGGGTGGCCGTGCCGATGTCCATGCCCCGGTAGACCTGCATCGAGTCGAGGGCCACGATCTCGACGCCGCCGATCAGGCGGGCCACGCCCATCGCCAGGTCCGACTTGCCGGAGGCGGTGGGACCGACGATCACCAGCGGCCGTTCGGCCAGCATCGCCAGATCACGAAGCCCCATTCCGGTGCCGCAGGTGTTGGCGTCAGATTTCTTGGTGCGGTTTGTGTGGATTGAGGGCACAGAACCAACCCGAGATTCCACGGAGGTCTGAGCGAGCCGCCTGAACTTACGACTCAGGACACTAGGTCGCGGCCACGGCCACAGGGATGAGGCGACGGCCCGCCGATGCTTGCGCCGGGGCCACTTGCGGTGCCTCGATGTCGACCAGGGCGCCCTGCAGGAAGTTGGCCGCGGCCGCGGTGACCTCTACATGGGCGTAGGTGCCGGTCGACGGCACTCCGCCGGGCGGTGACGGGAAGTGCACCAGGGTGTTGCGCCGGGTGCGCCCGGTGGTGACCGCCGGGCCCTTCTTGCTGGGCCCCTCGACGACGACCTCCTCGACCCTGCCGACGCGGGCCTCGTTGGCGAGGCGGCTGGAGCGCTCGATCACCCGCCGCAGCCGCTCGTAGCGCTCCACGGACACGTCGTGGGGCACGAACCGGTCGCCCATGTCGGCGGCCGCGGTGCCGGGCCGGGGCGAGAAGATGAACGTGAAAGCACTGTCGTAGCGGGCCTCGGCTGCCACCTCCAGGGTCTGGGTGAAGTCCTCTTCGGTCTCGCCGGGGAACCCGACGATGATGTCGGTGGACACGGCCAGGTCCGTGACGGCGGCCCGGGCCGCCCGCAGGCGCTCCAGGTAGCGCTCGGCCGTGTATCCCCGTCGCATGGCCTTCAGCACGGCGTCACTGCCGGACTGGAGCGGCAGGTGCAGGTGCTCGCACACGGCCGGGACCTCTGACATGGCCGCGATGGTCTCGGGTCGCAGGTCCTTGGGGTGCGGGCTGGTGAAGCGCACCCGCCGGATGCCGTCGATCTCCCCCGCCGCTCGCAGCAGGTCGGCGAACAGGGGCCGTGCCCGACGGTCCAATACCCAGTTCGACCCACACCACCAGGAGTCGTCGCCGGCCGCGCTCGCGCCGTTGCCGTTGGCACTCTCCCGTCGCGACAGGGCCAGGTCGCGGCCGTAGCTGTTGACGTTCTGACCCAGCAGGGTGATCTCGCTGACGCCGCTTGCGGCCAGGTCCCGCACCTCGTCGACCAGTTCGCCGAAGGGGCGGCTGATCTCGGGACCGCGCACGGCGGGCACGATGCAGAACGTGCAACTGTTGTCGCATCCGATCTGGATCGTGACCCAGGCGGAATGGGCGGCTTCCCTCCGCACCGGCAAAGCCGATGGGAACGCCTCCACATCGTCGCGGACTGTCTCGGTCAGGATCTCCACCACAGGCCCGTTGCGGCGGGCATAGTCGATGAGCTCGGCCGCCCGGTGCACGTTGTGAGTGCCGAAAACCACGTCGACATGGCCGGCCCGCTCGCGGACCAGGTCCCGGTCCTTCTGCGCGAGGCAGCCGGCCACGGCTATGAGCGCGCCGGGCCGCTTCGCCTTGACGGCCTTGAGCCGGCCCAGGGCGCCGTACAGCTTGTTGTCGGCGTTCTCCCGTATGCAGCAAGTGTTGAGCACCATCACGTCGGCCTCCTCCAAGGCGGAGGCGCGTCGGTACCCGTCATCCTCAAGCAGGCCCGCGATCCTCTCGGAGTCGTGCTCGTTCATCTGGCACCCGAAGGTGCGGATGGCGTAGGTCCGGCCCACGACCTCAGGCTACGGCGCGGATCGCCGGGTCATCTGCGCCCCGGGACCGGTTGCCTCCCGTCTCCTTCCCTTGTCGGGTATCCGAGCCTAGACTGCACCTGTGGCCGGACCTAAGCCCGAAGGATTCGAGGACTTCGACCCGCATGAGGAGACCCGGCACATTCTTGCCGACAGCGAACTGATGGAGTCGCTGAAGGTTTCTCGGGCCGAGGCGGCCGACCGCAAGGCGCAGTTGCGCTCAGCCCGAACGAACGTCTAGCGGGGCGGCTTGTACGAGGCCGAAGTGCTGCCCGAGGCGCAGCGCCACCTCAACAGGCTTCCCCCTGCTGTCCGGGAAGCAGCGCTTGAAGCGATCCATGGGCCGATAGCCGACAACCCTCGGCACATTGGCAAGCCGCTCCGGGACGAACTGCAGAGGTTGTGGTGCGCCCGCCGCGACCTGTATCGCATCATCCATGAGATCGTGGAGGAAGACCGCTTGGTGCTGGTGCACCGGGTGAAGCACCGCCGCGACGTGTACCGCCAAATGGAGTATGACGCCAATGCCTGTTGAGAGCTATCGGGCGCTTCACGACGAAGTGCTGGCCTGCCCCAGGGCCGAGGAGCGTCTGGCTGCGCTTCGTGGCGAGACGCTCGCCGAGATCGGCCTCTATGCGTTGCGACGCATCCTTGACCGATCCCAGGCTGACCTCGCCGCTGAACTGCGCATCAGTCAATCTGCCGTGTCACAGATGGAAGAAGGCGACGATGTCAAGGTCTCGACTCTTCGCAGCTGCGTACACGGCCTCGGGGCGCGCCTGAAGATCATCGCCGTCTTCGACGACGGCGATACCGAAACCGCCGTGCCGATCCGCATAGGCCCCGACCCCACGTAACTCGCGAGTGGCGTAGGGCTGAAGCCCACGGCGTGTTCGCGCTATGCGTCGACAGCGACCTCAAGAACCTTCTGAAGTCCTCGGAGCGGTGCGTCGGGGTCATCGCCGAGACGACGTTGCCCGAGGCGGGGTCGAGAGCGGCGAAGAGGTCCGTGGTGCCGTTGCGGCGGTAGTCGTGGGTGCGGCGCTCGGGCACACCGGGCATCAACGGCAGTATGGGCGCGGTGCGGTCCAGTGCCTGGATCTGGGTCTTCTCGTCGACGCAGAGCACCACGGCGGCCTGCGGCGGGTTCAACTACAGCCCTGAGTCGGGAATTCGTTGCAGACGTCCGCCGCCAGATTTTCTTGGTGTGTTTGTGTGGACTGAGTGCACAAAACCAACCCGAGATTTCATGGCGGCCCGAACAAGCGGCCTGAACTTGCGACTCAGGACACTAGTTCAAGAGTGGTGAATGCCTTTGGGCAGATCGAGTTCACCGGCCGAGTAGGCACTTGTCGCGACTTGGTCGTTTGCTCGTATCGGCAATTCCCGTTGGCGCGGGTCAGAGTTGCCCTTAAGCGGCTGACCGGGTGTCGCCGCCTCGGCTGTCGTAGGCCGCGGCAACCGCCGCTTCGACCTCTTCCGGCTCCGGTTCGGGCATGACGGCCCGCCAGACCAGGTCGGAGATCTCCACCATCAGCTCGGGGTTGTCCTGCAGGAACGCCTTGGCGTTCTCGCGGCCCTGGCCGAGCTGCTCGCCGTCGTAGGTGTACCAGGCACCGGACTTCTTCACGATGGACTGGTCCACCGCCAGATCCAGCACCGAGCCCTCCCGGGAGATGCCCTGGCCGTACATGATGTCGAACTCGGCCTGCTTGAACGGCGGGGCGCACTTGTTCTTCACCACCTTCACCCGGGTACGGTTGCCCACCACCTCCATGCCGTTCTTGATCGACTCGATCCGGCGGATGTCGAGCCGCACCGACGAGTAGAACTTGAGGGCCCGGCCGCCCGGGGTGGTCTCGGGCGACCCGAACATCACCCCGATCTTCTCGCGCAGCTGGTTGATGAAGATGCAGATGGTGTTGGACTTGTTGAGGTTGGAGGTGAGCTTGCGCAGCGCCTGCGACATGAGCCGGGCCTGCAACCCGACGTGGGTGTCGCCCATGTCGCCCTCGAGCTCGGCCCGCGGGGTGAGCGCGGCCACCGAGTCGATCACCACCACGTCGAGCGCCCCGGAGCGGATCAGCATGTCGGTGATCTCGAGGGCCTGCTCGCCGGTGTCGGGCTGGGAGATGAGCAGCTCGTCGATGTCCACGCCGATGGCCTTGGCGTAGACCGGGTCCATGGCGTGCTCAGCATCGACGTAGGCGCAGATGCCGCCGTTGCGCTGGGCCTCGGCCACCACGTGGGTGGCCAGAGTGGTCTTGCCCGAGGACTCCGGGCCGTATATCTCGGTGACCCGGCCCCGGGGCAGGCCCCCGATGCCGAGGGCCAAGTCGAGCGCCAGCGCCCCGGTGGGGACCGCCTCGATGTTCATGGTGGCCTTCTCGCCCATCTTCATGACCGAGCCCTGGCCGAACTGCTTGTCGATCTGGCTCATGGCCATGTCCAGTGCCTTTTGTCGATCGTCCACTTCGTTCTCCTATGTCTGTGCCCCTCGGGGCGGGTGAATTGCTGGTGGCCTCTCGGCGAGTCGGGGATGCTTGATGAACTTATGAGGGGGGTGTGACAAGCCGGATACCGGTGGATCCGCGCCAACCCGTCCTCGTAGTATAACAACACTGTAGTTACGAACACCTGTTCAGTTCAAGCATTCAGGTCAAGCATCCGCGAGGAGCCCGTGAAGACTCGAAGAAGGCGCTCTGCGGCGCAGATGGAGCAGACCGGCTGTGCTCGCATCGAGGCGTCACGGGACTTGATTCGCCGGCCGGGAACCATACGAACCCCGTGTGCGTTGCATACCGTAGAGCCCTACAGGAGAAAGGCAACACCATGGCCCGGCGAATCTTCCGCAAACGGCGCCAACCGTCCGGACCGGACACCGAGCCGACCAGAAAGGCACCCCTCATGACCTCGCAAGCCTCCCCCGCCCGCCAGACCTTCGACGACGCCGAGCTGCGGGGCCGGCTCACGCCCCAGCAATACCAGGTCACCCAGCAGGCCGGCACCGAGCGGGCCTTCACCGGCGAGTACTGGAACTGCCACGACGACGGCACCTACCACTGCATCGTGTGCGACGTGCCGCTGTTCTCCAGCGACACCAAGTACGAGTCCGGCACCGGCTGGCCCAGCTTCTGGGAGGCGCTCGACCCCGACGCGGTCGAGATCCACACCGACCGCAGCTTCGGCATGGTCCGCGAGGAGGCCGTGTGCGCCAACTGCGGCGCCCACCTCGGCCACCGATTCGGTGACGGCCCCCGCCCCACCGGCGAGCGCTACTGCATGAACTCCGCCTCGCTGCGCCTCGAGCCCGCCCCGGACGACGAAGCCTGACTGCCATCCGGCAGGCCCGCTCCGAAGCGGTCCGGCCGAGCGCTCTAGTCCTCGGCCAGCATCTGCCGGAAGGCGACTGCGACCTCGAGATGCCTCGCGGTGAAGTAGTCCACCACCCGGTCCCTGATGTCCGCGCCGAAGACCTCCTCCATGGCGGCGTCACTCCTGACCGGCCCGAAGTCCACGAGGTGCCGGAGGACGCCGCCGGCCTCGGGATAGCCCAAGTCGATGCCGTACCTGCGGACGTGCAGCATGACGGCCTGCTCGATGCTGATTCCGCCAGCCGTCTCGATGAGCATCACGTCGATGAAGTCGCGCAGCTGCTTGCGGCCGGTGATCGCCTTGAACTTGCCTGCCGCGATGTCTTGCAGCGAGGCGACGTGGAGTCCGTCCATCTCCAACGTCGGGCCGAGCCGGTGCGCTCCCTCGTCAGCGACGATGTCGACGTTCACGTCGTTGAACACTCCCCGGATCAACCGCTCCGACGCATCCGTCACGAGGAACTCTCCGGCAGCCGACAATCCCGACAGTACCGAATCGACGTCGAATCGAGCCGGGAAGAAGATGTCGAGGTCTTCGCTGCGTCGGTGGCGCAGCCAGATCGCCAGACCTGTGCCGCCCATCAGCGCACCACCTTCCGGCAGAGCGGCCGCCACAGCGGGCCAGGCCTTGAGCGTTCCCTCGGGCAGCAGGTCGCGATAGTCAGAGAGGCGACGCACGGCGCTTCGTTAGTGCGGTGCGGACGAGTCGCCGCCGGTCGTCGGGGATGTGGGGATGCCCTTCGACGAACTCCAGGGAGTCGCATGGCAGCGTCGAGAGCGCCCACCCCCAGGACGAGACGTCCGAGGACGCGAGGATGCGCTCCGCGACGAAGTCAGCGTGACGGGGCAACTCGTACAACGACGTGTCGCCCCACCAGAACAGGTGAGCGAAGCGCTCCGGGAGCCGGTCGGGCATCGGCTCGGGCGCCACGTCGGGGAGCTCAGTGAAGCGCAGCACATCGGGCACCTGCGACCAGGCGGCCGCCACATCGAGGCGCCAGACGACCTCGCGCCGCACCGGCCGGGCCAGCACCAGCTCGGGGGCGCCGGTGATCAGGCCCAACTCTACGAGCCTCTGCAGGCAAGGCAGCGCCTCGTCGCGGTCCACCCCGGCGGCCACCGCGACCGACGCGGCCGGGTACAGGCCGAGGGGTCGCCTCGACAGCGCGGCCAGGATGCGCTTCTCGGGCTCTGACAGCGCCAGCTGGGCCGGGTCCAGCCCTCCGCCGTCCTCGCGAGGGTCGAGTTCCACGCCACAAGACTACGGCCAGCGCACGGACTCGGCGGTCACGACTTCCGCCTCCGCCGTCGAGACCACGGATGCCCGGCACACGCACCACCGGCGACCGCTACTGTATGAACTTCGCTTCCCGCCGCCCGAAGCGACGACCACCGCTTATGGAGGCCGGCACTATGACGGTGCACGAACTCGGAGTCCTCGAACCGGTGCCCGTCCGGGGCATCTGGCAGCACGAGGCCAACGACCTGACTCCGTGGCTCGCCGAGAGTTCACATCTCCTCGCCGAGACTCTCGGCATGGAGGACTTTGAAGTCGAAGGCACAGAAGTACCCGTGGGCGGCTACAAGGCGGACTTGGTCCTTCGTGACGGCAAGTCGACCGTCGTCGTCGAGAACATGTTCGGCAGCACGGACCACGACCACATCGGCAAGCTGATCACCTACGCCGCGGGCCTGGATGCGAGCTATGCCGTGCTGCTGGCCGAGGAGTTCCGCCCAGAGCACCGGTCGGCCCTCAACTGGCTGAACCGGATCTCGACGGAGGACTGCAGTTTCTTCGGGCTCGTCCTCGAGGCCTGGCGCATAGGCGACTCGCCACCTGCTCCACGCTTTCGAGTCGACGTCAAGCCTGACGACTGGTCGCGCGCGGTGAGGGCGTCCGGCGCGGCGCACGTCAGTGAGCGGAATGCGATCTACCAGAATTTCTGGACGAAGGTCATGGAGGATCTCCACCAAGTTGACAAGGTCTGGAGACGCATCAAGACGCCGCAGGCCTACCATGTGATGGATTTCAGGAGGGATTACTCCACTCACGGCGTCGCATATTTGGGCGCATTCAGTCGCCACGAGAGCAGGCCGTGCCTCAGAGCGGAAGCTTATCTCTACGCCGGGGACGCCGGGGAGTGGACATCCGACCTCTACCGAATGCTCGAATCGCGGCGTGGCGAGATTGAGACCGCCTTCGGAGGAAAACTCGATTGGCTACAGCGGGAGAACGTTCGAGCATCGCGGATCGCGGCGCGCTTTCCCGAGCCTTTGTCGATCGATGACGCCGACGAGGACGCCAGGGCCTGGCTGGTGGACGCTCTCGTCCGGCTGCGGAGAGCCATGAACCCGGTTCTGGAGGAACTCTGGGCCATGGATGAGTGGCCGGAGTGAGGGCGACCTCAAGCGATACCGCGACCGCAGGAGCCGACAAGCGGTCGGGCAATCGGCGCGACGCCACCTGTTCGACACATCGGAGGGCGTAGCCGGCCGTACGCTCCGGTCGTGCGGATCGTTGATGCTCGGTCGCTGGACACGGCGGAATTCGCGGCGGCGCTGGAGTTCCAGCAGCGAATGGACCGCGAGCGCGATCCTGGGCTGCCGGTCACGCCGGCGGCCGAATTGCGGGCCACCTTCGACGACGACGCCACCGACCATTGCCGCCATCAGCGGATCGTCGCCTTCGCGGACGGAAGCACCGCGGCCGCCATCGGGCATGTGGAGCTCAACACGGACGCAGCCAACGCCAACCTGGCCGGGGTGGAGATCACACCCACAGCCGCCAGCACCGCGGCCGCGGTGCTGGCCGAGCTGTTGAGACGAGCCCGAGACGACGGCCGGACCTCGGCGATCGCCTGGGGCGACCACACCCCGGCCGCCCACACCTTCTGGACCGGGTTGGGCGCCGAGCTGCGATACACCGAGCAGGAGTCCAGGCTCGAGATGGCCGCGGTGGACCCCCAGCTCATGGCGCAGTGGATCGCGGCCGGTCCGGCCGATCTGGAGCTTGTGCACTGGGCCCGCCACTGCCCGGAGGACCGGATCGACGCCCTGGTGGCCACCGCCAACGCCATGAACGACGCCCCCACCGACGACCTGGAGATCGCCGACACCGTCGTCGACGCGGCCATGGTGCGGGCCGAGATCGAGGCCCGCGCCGCCCGCGGGCTGGAGTACCACGGCGTGCTGGCCGTCACCGCCGGCGGCGAGGCGGCCGGCGCCACCGAGGTGTTCGTCAACCGGCACCGACCGGCGGTCTCGTGGCAGTGGAGCACTGTGGTGCTGCCCGCCCACCGGGGCCGTGGCATCGGGCGCTGGGTCAAGGCCGCCATGTGGCAGCGACTGCGGGCCGCCGAGCCCGAGGTGACCGCCCTCCAGACCGGCAACGCGGCCAGCAATGCCCACATGCTGGCCATCAACATCGAGATGGGCTTTGTGCCCGCCCATCTCATGGGGTGCTGGCAGGCCGACCTCGATGTACTGGAGTCCCGCCTCGGCTGAGAAGCGGATGCGGCGGGAACTTCAAGCAGTCGGCCACCCCTGATGCGGTTGACCGCTGAAGTTCGGAGTCGCCGGGCTCAGCCGTCGCGGCTGAGCATACCAGTACGCAGCAGGTTGAGAGCGGTGATCGTCGAGAGCTGACGGACCATGGTCCGGG
This sequence comes from Acidimicrobiaceae bacterium, assembly GCA_009844405.1. Taxonomy (GTDB): domain Bacteria; phylum Actinomycetota; class Acidimicrobiia; order Acidimicrobiales; family Aldehydirespiratoraceae; genus Aldehydirespirator. The sequence continues at coordinate 12,209 of VYBO01000063.1, read as the reverse complement.
CCATGTCGAAGCGCACCCTGACCGCCTCGCCACCACCGTCGAGATGCAGGCCGATCCAGACCGTGCCCGGCTCGGCGCCCTCATGGGCGTCAGGGCCGGCCGCGCCGGTTGTGGCCAAGCCCACGTCGGCGCCCAGCACCCGGCAGGCCCCCTCGGCCATGGCCAGCGCCATCTCCTCGCTGACCGCCGCGACATCGGGCGCACCCAGCACGCCCGTCTTGAGCACACGGTCGTAAGGCACAACCGCCCCCTTCAGCACGTCGCTGGCGCCGGGAACCTCGGTCAGGCGAGCGGCGATCAGCCCTCCGGTCACCGACTCCGCCAGTCCCAGGGTGAGAGCCCGCGAGCGCATCAGGGCCAGCACCACCGACTCCATGGTGTCGTCGTCAGCCCCGAACACCGCCCCACCGATGACGGCCCGCGCCCTGGATTCGACCCCCGACAGCACCCTCTGAGCAGTCTCGTCATCGGCCGCCTTGGCGGTGATGCGAACCTTTAGCCCCTCCATGCCGCTGGCCAGGAAGGCGATCGTGGCCTCGCCGGTGGCGTCGAGGCGGCTCATCTCCGGCCCCAGCAGCTCGGCCAGACCCGATTCCGAGTAGCCCCAGGTGCGCAGCGTCCGGCTGCGGATCACGCTCCGCTCGCCCGCCCGGGCCTGCAGGTCGGGCAGCACGCACTCGCTGACCATCTTCTGCATCTCCCAGGGCACGCCGGGAACGGCGTAAATCACCTTCTCGCCGCCTCCGGCCGCACCGTCGCCCGCGGGACTCACGGACCCGCCGGCTCGCCTCACCGGGCAGATAAGGCCGGGCGCGGTGCCCGGCTGCACGTCCATCACCCGGGCGCCGGCAGGCACATCGGCCTGCTGAAGGTTGTTGGCGGGCATCTGCCGGTCGCGGCGGTAGAACATCGCCCTTATCCGCTCGACGACGGCATCGTCGCGGCGCAGATCCACACCCATGACGGCCGCGATCGCATTGCGGGTGATGTCGTCGGGCGTGGGCCCGAGGCCCCCGCACACGATCACCGCGTCGCTGCGGTCCAGCGCCTGCTCGAGCGCGGCGGTCATCCGGCCGAGGTTGTCGCCGACCTTGGTCTGGAAGTGGCTGTCGATGCCGGCCAGCGCGAGCTGCTCTCCGATCCACGACGAGTTGGTGTCGACGATCTGTCCGAGCAGCAGCTCGGTCCCCACCGCCACCACCTCGCACCTCACGGCGGAGTCACGTCTGGTTCTCCGAACGGGACCGGGCCCGCGCCGAGCGGCTGTCGAGCATGTACTGCAATCCCGTGACCACCGTGAACGCCACCGCCACCCACAGCGCGATCGCCAGTACCAGGTCAGCATCCTCCAGCGTCGGCATGATCGCCATGGCGAGGGCCAACGCCTGCACGAACGTCTTGTACTTGGCGGAGCGCCGGGCCGGGATCGACACGCCCTCGCCGGCCCATCGGGCCCTCCATGCCGTGATCCCGAGCTCGCGGAAGGCCATGATCGTCACCGGCACCCACCAGTAGCGCTCCACGGCCACCAGGCAGAAGGCCGCCCCGAGCACCACCACCTTGTCGGCCAGCGGGTCGAGGAAGGCGCCGCTGCGGCTGGTGACGTTGGCCCGGCGGGCCACCCGCCCGTCGAAGAAGTCGGTGCCGGCCATGGCGACGCCCAGGCCGAAGGCAGCCCACGACGCCCCCCGGCTCTGCTCGGCCTGGAGGATCAGCAGGAACAGCACCGGCGCGAACAGCAGGCGGGCGAGCGTCAGCAGATTGGCGGGGTGAAGCAGGCTGGCCTGCGCAGGCGCCTCCGCGCCGCCCGGCGCGCTCGCGCCGCCCGAGGCGCTCACGCCGCCTCCAGATCGCAGCCGGTTGCGGCCGTGACGGTCACCTTCGCGAAGGTGCCCGCGGCCAGGCCGGCCGGCACGTGCACCACACCGTCGATCTCCGGGGCCTCACGGTGGGTCCGGCCGGCGCCCGGCTCGTCCACGAGCACCTCCACCCGGCGGCCGACCAGCAGGTCGCGACGCCGGGCGGTGATGGCGTCCTGCAGCTCGCCGAGCTCGGCCAGCCGCTCGGAGCGCAGGCCCCCGTCCACCTTGCCCTCCAGGCCGGCCGAGTAGGTGCCGTCCTCCTCGGAGTAGGCGAAGAACCCGCACCAGTCGAGTTGGGCCTCCTCCACGAAGCGCAGCAGCCGGTCGTGGTCCTCCTCGGTCTCGGTCGGGTAGCCGACAATGAAGTTCGACCGGAAGGCCGCCTCCGGCTCGCGCCGGCGGATCGCTTCGATCCGGGCCAGGAACCGCTCGCCGTCGCCCCACCGGCGCATGCGGCGCAGCAGGGGCGCCGAGACGTGCTGGAGCGACAGGTCGAAGTAGGGGACGCCGGTGGCGCAGATCGCGTCTATCAGGGTGTCGTTGAGGTCCGACGGGTACAGGTACAGCAGGCGGGTGCGGGCGGCGCGCGCCGACACGGCCTCCACCAGCGGCACGATGCGGCGCTCACCCCGACCCTGGTCCCGGCCGTAGGAGGCGAGGTCCTGGGCCACCAGCACGATCTCGACCGCGTCGAGCTGCTCGACCTCGGCGAGGATCTGCTCGGGTGTGCGGCTTCGCTGGGGACCGCGGAAGCTGGGGATGGCGCAGAAACCGCAGGCGCGGTCACATCCCTCCGCGATCTTCACGTACGCCCACGGGCGGGCTGAGGGCGGCCGGGGCAGGTTCAACAGGTCGAACGCCGGAACCGGGCGAGCGGTCCGCCGGCCCAGCTCCACCGGCACGCCGGCGGGTTCGGGCGGCGCCGAGGACCCGCCCGCCAGTGCCATCCCGAATCCGGCAATGCGGTCGGCCTCCGGCAGGGCCTCGGCCAACTCGGCCCCGTAACGCTCCGCGAGACAGCCGGTGACCACCAGCGAGGCGCCGGGCGCCTTGGTCTCTGAGAGGGCCAGGATCGTGTCGATCGATTCCTGGCGAGCCTCCTCCACGAAGGCACAGGTGTTGACGACCACCATGTCGGCTTCGGACGTGTCGCCAGCCGGCGACAGGCCGTCGGCGACCAGCAATCCGGTGAGCTTGTCGGAATCGACCTGGTTCTTGGGGCACCCCAAGGTGTGCACCACGAAAGATCTGGGCCTGTCGGACATAGCAAGGGTTGCCAACCTAGGACCCAGCTGTGCCGGTAGGCGGGGGCAGCGAAGTCGTTGTGGTGGTCGTGGTCGTGGTGGTCGTGGGCGGCCTGTACGGACCGCAATCGCCCTCGTCGACGATGTCGCGGATGCGGTCGACGCGGGGACCGGAGCCGGCCGGACCGGGCACGCCGTCGCCGTCGAGCAAGTGGGGATGGAACGCCCAGCCGACAACCCTGTCGCCTTCGAAGTCGACTTGCAGGACGCCCGTCTCCCCGCTCATGTGCTGGCGGGGCTCCCAAATGAAGTTCCCCAGCGAGAAGGCCACCAGCTTGTCACCGGTGTGCACCACGGGCTGCAGCACGTGGGGATGGTGGCCGATGACCGCGTCGGCGCCCGCGTCGAGGAGCTGCTGGGACAGCGACCGCTGGGCGTCGTTCGGGCAGGGTTCGCGCTCGACGCCCCAGTGGACTATGACGACCACCGCATCGGCCGCCGCCCCCGCGGCCCGAACAGTGTCGAGCACGCGTGCCAGGTCGGGCGGATGCGCCGACGCGATGCCCGGTGTGGAGGAACCGGCCGCGAAATTGGAGGGAACGACGAGGGAGGCTCCGACGAAGGCCACGTTCACTCCGCCGCCGGTCGTCAGGATCCGGTAGCGGTAGGCCTCGTCGATGTTTCGGCCTGCGCCGATGGTCGCCACCCCGGCGCCCTCCAGCAGGTCGATCGTGTCGGCCAAGGCGTCGCCGCCGAAGTCCATGGCGTGGTTGTTGGCCAGGTTGGCGACCCGCACGCCTCCGGCCGCTATCCGCCTGGCCGCGGGCGGCGGAGCGCGGAACACGTACGTCTTGTAATGGGGTGTGCCCCGGTCGCTGATCGCCATCTCTACGTTCACAACAGAGAGGTCCGAGGAGCCCAGCGGGGGCTCGATGAACTCGAAGGGGTCCAAGCCCAGCCGCTCGGAGTGTTCCATCAGGACGTCGCCGCCGGCCAGCAGCGTCCAGGCACGCGTGGACTCGGAGGTGGTGGTAGTGCTCCGGACGGTGGTGATCGGCGCCGTCGTCAGCACGGAGGCGGTGGTCTCAGGAGGCAGTGTCGGCGACGCCCCGGTCGACGACCGCACCCTTGGGCTCTCGGTGCATGCCGACGCCAACAGTGCGGCCGCCAGGAGTGCGCCGCTCCACACCACGGCGGTCCTCGACCGCACCTACGGAACCTCCGCTTTGCGCGAGCGAGGGCAGGTGAGGGACCATCGCGTCGCGACGGTGCAGTTCCCGCTCTTGTTCGCTTCGCCGACGGGCCGCTCGGGCCACGGCCTCGCTCGGCGCCTCGCGAAGACTCTCATGGATTGCTCCCTAATCGCTCGGCCTCAGGCGAACCCTGTACATCCGGGGCCAGAGCTTGCCGGTCATCCACAGGGTGGCAGTGTTGTCATCCACCGCAACCCCGTTGAGCACATCAATCTGGCTCCCCGCCGAGGCAGACGACACATCGAGGACGAGGGGGGTGGCGTCGATGGCCGCCACGACCCGGCCGGTGCCCGGATCGATCACCAGCAAGTGGTCCGTCTGCCACACGTTGGCGATCACCATGCCCTCGACGCACTCCAGTTCGTTCAGGTTGTCGAGCCGGCCGTCGTAGCCGGAGGCAGTGGCGGTCACGGTGCCCAGCAACTGGAAGGTCTCGAGGTCGCGGCGGGCCAGCCGGTCGGAGCCGTCCGTCATGATCAGCTCGCCGCCCATCTCGCACAGGCCCCAGCCCTCCCCCTCATATCTGTGCTCCCACAGGGGATCGAGGGTGGCGCGGTCGTACACGCGAGCGGTGCCGCTCCGCCAGGTCAGCTGGACGATCTCGTCGCCGGCGACGGTGAGTCCCTCGCCGAAGAACTGATCAGGCAGGTCGACCCGGGCCGTGACCTCGCCGGTGGCCGGGTTCAAGGCCCGCAGCGTCGACTCCCCCCACAGGCCGGTGCTCTCGTACATGATGCCGTCGGCGACTTCGAGTCCCTGGGTGAAGGCGCCGGGATCATGCGGGATCCATTCGATGATCTCGACGCTCCATCGAGCCACCCCGTCGCCGACAGGCGGTAGCACGGACGCCCCGACCGGCGCCTCGGACAGGTCGTGTTCCGCTGGGGTCTGGGCCGCTGGGGTCTGTTCCGCCGACGCCTTCTCAGATGTAGAGGGCGCCGGCAGCGTCCCAACGGGCGCCGTCGTAGCGGGCGCCGGTCCCTCCCCGGGGGGTTCGAAGCCGCGTGGAGCGTCGGCGTCGACCGATCCAGCGGCCGGACGGGCGGCAGAGTCGGCCGGCGCCTCCGCTGTGGAGCGAGCCGGTGACGTTGTGGCGTCGGGCTGCGTGGCGTCGGGCTGCGTGGCGTCGGACAGCGTGGCGTCGGACAGCGTGGCGTCGGACAGCGTGGCGTCGGACAGCGTGGCGTC
>VYBO01000063.1:0-6652 GCA_009844405.1 Acidimicrobiaceae bacterium | reverse complement strand
GCGTGGCGTCGGACAGCGTGGCGTCGGACAGCGTGGCGTCGGACAGCGTGGCGTCGGGGACCGCCGACTGGCCGGCTGCCGATGCCGGTGCGTCAGTGGCTGCCGGTACGTCGGTGGCTGCAGGCGCGCTCTCGGACTGTGGACCCGGCGCGCAGCCGGCGGCTAGGAGTGCCGCGCCCACGAGAGCGCGCAGCAGGGCGCCGGGCCGCGTCACCGTCACCCGGCCAACAGAGCGATGCTAGCCGCCCACAGGCCCAGCAGCACGACTCCGTCGGTGCGGCTGACCTTGTGGCCGATGGCCATGTCCACCCAGCTCACCACGCAGATCACCACCATCATCAACGATCCGAGCGTCTGCACGGTGACGTCGCCGACCGGCCCGGGACCCGCCAAGCCGATCGCGCCGCCCACCGCCAGCGAGTTGAACACGTTGCTGCCCAGGAGGTTGCCGACGAGCAGCTCGGTCTGGCGCTGGCGGGCGGCGGCCACCGCGGTGACCAGCTCTGGTGCCGATGTGCCCACTGCGACCATCGTGTACCCGACGAAGCCGCCTGACAGGTTGAGCGCCTCGGCTACCCGCTCGGCCCCCTCGACGAGGACGTAGGCCGAGCCGGCGACCAGAGCGAGCGACACCACCGTGCGCACGCTCTCGACGCCGAGAGCGGGAGGATGCTCGCCCACGATCTCTGAGAGGTCCTCCATGTCGGACGCACCCCCGCCGGTGCGGGCCCCGGTCAGCACCAGCACGAACCAAGCCGCCAGCGCAGCCACCAGCACGAGCCCCTCGAGGCGACTGATGTCGCCCTGCACCAGCAGGGCGAACAGGGCGACCGCAGCGACCGACACGGCCGCGTCGCGGCGCACCACGCTGGAGCCCACCGGGACAACGGTCACGAACGAGGCCGCGCCCAGCACGAGGGAGATGTTGGCTACGTTGGAGCCGACGATGTTGCCGACGCCGATGTCCAGCCGGCCGTCGGCCGCGGCCACCGTCGAGACCAGCATCTCCGGCGCGCTGGTGCCGAACCCCACCACGACGGCACCCACCACGATCGGGGCCATCCGCAGGACGACGGCAAGCCGGGCGGCCCCCCTCACGAACTGGTCGGCGGCCAGCGACAGCACCACCAGCCCGAGGACGGACAGTACGAGGCCGAGCAGCATCTACCGCGACCGCACAACCCAGCGGCTGGTCATGTCAGCGGGTCTGCCTGCCCTCGAGCCCCTCGGCAGTGACGAGAACCTCGCGAGCCTTCGAGCCGGTGGAAGGGCCGACGACGCCTCGCTGCTCTAGCAGGTCCATGATCCGCCCCGCTCGGGCGAACCCGACGCGCAGCCGGCGCTGGAGCATGGACGTGGAACCGAGCTGCGTCTCGACCACCAGAGCCATGGCCGCCTCCAGCAGTTCGTCACCGTCGTCGGACTCGGAAGGCGGCGGCGCGTCCGTGATGCTCGACGGCATGATCGGAGCCCCCCCGAGGTCGGGCGCCGCCTGTTCCTGACCGACCGCGCCGCCGGGGTCTCCGCCGGTCGGGCCCTCTGCAGTGACCGACGGATCGTCGTCGGGGTCCGGGGCCTGGTCCACCCAGTGAGACACGACGGAGCGCACCTCGTCCTCTGTGACCCAGCATCCCTGGATCCGGTGGGGCGTCGACGACGAGGGCCCGAGATAGAGCATGTCGCCCTGGCCGACGAGCCGCTCGGCGCCGGGCTGGTCGAGGATGACCCGCGAGTCGGTCAGGCTCGACACCGCGAACGCCAGCCGGGCCGGGATGTTGGCCTTGATCACGCCGGTGATGACGTTCACCGACGGCCGCTGAGTGGCGATCACCAGATGTATCCCGACGGCGCGGGCCATCTGGGCAATGCGGGCGATCGACTCCTCGACGTCGCGTGCGGCCACCATCATCAGGTCGGCGAGCTCGTCCACCACCACCAGCACGAACGGCAGGCGCTGGTACCGCAGAGGCTCGCCGTCGGCGTCCCGTGCGCCGGCAGGGGGTTCAAGGGTGTCGGCGTCGACCGCGGCGTTGTAGCCGGCGATGTCGCGGAAGCTGGTCTCGTGGAGCAGGTCGTAGCGGCGTTCCATCTCCTTCACCGCCCAGCTCAGCGCATTGGCCGCCTTGCGGGGATCGGTGACCGGCGCGGTGAGCAGGTGCGGGACCCGGTCGTACTGGCCCATCTCCACCCGCTTGGGGTCGACGAGGATCATCTTGACATCGTCGGGAGTGGAGCGCATCAGGATCGACGTGATCAGCGAGTTGAGGCACGACGACTTGCCGGCCCCGGTGGCTCCCGCGATCAGCAGGTGGGGCGTGGTGGCCAGGTTCATCATCACCGACTGGCCGCTGATGTCCCGGCCGATGGCCGCCTCCAAGGGATGCGCCGCGGCCCCAGCCTCCGACGAGCGGAGGACGTCGCCGAGCCGCACGATGTGGCGGTCGAGGTTCGGGACCTCCACGCCGATGGCCCGCTGGCCCGGGATCGGGGCCAGGATGCGCACGTCGGGCGAGGCCATGGCGTAGGCGATGTCCTTTCGCAGGCTCTCGAGCTTGGAGACCTTGACGCCCTCCTCCAGTTCCAGCACGAAGCGGGTGACGGTCGGCCCCACCACCGGCTCAAGCAGGATCGTCGGCGCGTCGAATCGCTCGAGGGTGGCCTGCAGGAGTTGGCCGCGCTCGGCCACGGCAGCCTTGTCGATCTCCCGCGACGGGGTCGCCGCCAGAATGTCCGTCTTCGGGAGCTGCCACTTGGACCGTCCGCCTCGACCCTTGCCGCGCGCAACTGCACCTCGGACCTTGCCTCCAGTCGCTCCGGCGGGCACCACGGTCGAGTCCTCCGCGAACGTCGCCGGCGCGATCTCAGGTGTCGACGGCTCGACGTCGGTGCTCAGCCGGCCCGAACCCTTCTCAACGCCGGGCGATCCGGCATGGGGCTGCCCGTGGGGGTGCGAGTCCGGAGGTGCGGGACCGGCTGGTCCCTCCTTGATGTCGCTGAACAGGTTCACGACCCTGGTTCGCAGCAGCCGCCAAGCTGGGCGCAACGCCTTCTCTTGCAGCCAACCGGCCACCGACCAGACTCCCTTGGCCGCGGATTGCACCGTGACCCCGGTGAAGAAGACTGCGCCAATGAGTCCCGCGAAGGCGAGCAGCAGGACCGAGCCCCAGGCAGCGGTCCAGGCATGCAGGAATCCGCCGGTGCCGACTCCCAGAGCACCGCCCGCAGCGCCCAACGCGTCCACGCCGTCGCCCAGGCCCGGACGGCCGCGCGACAGATGCAGCAGTCCTGTGGCGGACAGCAGCAGCAGCAGGCCGCCCAACACCATCCCGTCAACGGAGTCTGATCTCTTGACCATGGACGCGGCAGTGCTTGGGTCCTCCTCGGGCCCATCACTGCCATCGCGCACCTTCGCTGCGCCACCGTCGCGCCATCGGCCCAACAGCGCGGCAACCCCCATGGCCGCGAGCCCCACGGGGAGGGCCATTCGCACTAGACCGAACGCGGCTGCTAGTACGCGATCTAGTTGCTCGCCCAGCGGTCCGGCCGCGGAGAACCAGACGCTCCCGGCCACGAGCAGACCGGCCACGACCGCGGCCAGGCCCCAGATGTCTCGGCGATGGCGGCTCACCGCCGAACCGACCGCGGCCGAGCCCCGGCGAGAGGCTCGCTTGCCCGCTGATGGCCCCTTCGCCCCGCGAGAGCTGGAATCGGCCTCTTTGGTCGCCATGAAGGGTGACGCTACCAGTGACGCCCGACCGCCCCGTGAACCGTTCCTAGTGGCCTGAGTCGCAAGTTCAGGCCTCTTGTTCGGGCCGCCATGAAATCTCGGGTTGGTTTTGTGCACTCAGTCCACACAAACACACCAAGAAAATCTGGCGGCGGACGTCTGAAACGAATTCCCGACTCAGGACACTAGTCCGATAGATGGTTGATCTGTCGGCGACGCCCCGAACGGTGTTGGACGCCAATGCGTGCAGCGGGTCGGGTGTCCATCCGGGCGGTCGTTGCATCCCGTGGGTGCTCGTGTCCGTCGTTGCCCTTCGCTGCTGCCATGCCAGTTCTGTCAGCGGTCTGCTCTGCGGCTGTTGTCCGTCGGCGATCCTCCGGTCGTGTCGGGTGCAGCCCTGCTTCGTCGCTTCGCGCTGTGTCCCTGGCTTCTCCTACCGATAACGACGGCGGCGGCCGCGTGGCCCTCGCCGCGCTGTCGGCGGGACTGGTTGAGGGGCTGCTGCCACCAGCGGCGACCCCATCGACTGGTGTAGGCCGCGTCCACCGCCACGACGGTGATGCCGTTTCGGTGGGAGGCCGATGAGATGGTGCGGGTGAACTTCGCGGTGGGGATGCCGCACACCTTGCGGCGGGTGGTGCGGCTCGGGGCGCCTCTGGGGAACTTCTGGCATCCGAGGTCGCGTGCGTCCGCGAAATCGAGTTGTTCGACGGCGGCGAAGGTCGCACCGCGCTCCTTGCCCCACTTGAGCAGCCTCGCTGCTGCTTCCCGCAGCGTTCCGAGGCGCTGGGCGGAGGAGCCGGACTGGGGTACATGTTCGACTGCGGGCTCCCCAGCTGGGTTGCCGCAGACATCGAGGATTCGGACGTCGAGGTGCCCGGCGTTGACGTCGATGGCGAGGCACCGTCCCGACGCTGCAGCCACTGCCGCAGTCGGGGGATCGTCGACTGGCTGAGACCAGGCAGCGGTGATGTACCAGGGGCCCCTGCCGGAGTCGAAGGCGATCCTGTAGGCGATGGAGCGCCTCGACCGAGCCCGGGCCTCCCACTCGTCGGCTCGGTGGTTCCAACGCAACGGCGCCGACAGCCTGTATGTCGGGGCACGCCCGTCGGTGTTGGACAGGTGCGCCAACGGCTTGGGTAGCCTGACGGTGACGGTGCAGTCACCTTTCCGCGCTCTAGTGGCCTGAGTCGCAAGTTCAGGCCGCTTGTTCGGGCCGCCATGAAATCTCGGGTTGGTTTTGTGCACTCAGTCCACACAAACACACCAAGAAAATCTGGCGGCGGACGTCTGCAACGAATTCCCGACTCAGGACACTAGGAGAAGTGTCTGGCGCCACCCGGATCGTCTCGTTGCCCCACGCCTTGCCCGACTCGCCGCCGGCGCTGAAGAACATCCTCTCGGCGTCCCAGTGCTTCCGCCACTGGTCCTCGGTCATGCCCGCTGCCTCAAGATTGTGGCGCTTGCGGGCGAGGGCCTTGCCACCCACACAGATCGATACGTCGCCCGTATCTGTGCGGCGCTGCGTCTCAACCAGGCGAACCACGAGCTTCTGGCGGTGCCGCTGCTTGTGGTGGCGCTGTCGAGTGCTGTCATGAACACTCTGGCAGGACCAGCAGGCCATGCCAGAACGACGCCTGCCACGGGATCGAACACCAGGCGACTGCGATCACGGTGCGCAGTCGGATCAGGTGGGCGCATTGGATCGACACCGCAATGCAGACGGACGCGACGCCGCAGGTCCATGGCGTGTTGAACCACATGTCGGAATCGGCGGTCGTGTTGCGCAACGCTGAGAACATCTCGCTGGGATAGTCGCAGGCCAGCGCATCGAAGTTCAAAGCACCGACTCCGACCGTCGCCGCGAACGCCGCCGACGCTATGGCCCATACGGCGACGCCGACGACGGTGGCTTTGACCGGTCCCCAGGTGTGCAGCAGTGTCCGCAGTTCACGGACCGCGGATGCGAGTTCACGGGTCGTCGAAGCGGCTGCGAACACCGCCGAACGGAACTTCACCAGTTGCATACGTTGACAGCCCAGGTCCAGACGTCGTTGGTCGGGTAGCGGTGTCCCTCAAGATCCCAACTGGTGGTGACTCGGCGGGCGCTCTCGATGCTAGTCGACGCCGCCGCGGCGTGGCACAGAAACTGTTGCTTCATGGCGTTCCAGGACCTGACGTGGACGCCGTGGGGTCCGTCGTTGCGCATGCAGTTCAGCGCCGCGTTCCACGCCGATCCGGCCAGAATCCACGTCAACCCGCCGAGATAGAGGTAGCGGCGGGTGACTTGGATGTGGATGCGGGTGTAGTCGTGGTCGTCGTCGTAGTTGAACGTGTAGCTGATGTGCTTTGATGTAGTTCGATCCGCAGTAGTGGCCGTCGGTGCCGGTGCCGACGGTGAACGCGATGCCGGAGTCGGGTTCGCGTTCCGGCATGTTGGCCAGGTCGTCGGGGACTGTTTCGACCCAGTCGTCAGGCAGGTCGATGTCGTCGATGGTCTCACCCTCGCCACGCGTGGTGGACTCGCCGGGGTTGATGGTGTCGGCGTCAGGATCCGGGTCGGTGTCCGGGTAGGCGGTAGCGGCTCCGGCGAACAGCAACCCGACCGGGCAAAGCACACCGGTGGAGGTCGCCGAGGCACGAAGTTTCAGATGACGCATGATGGTTTCTCCTTGATGTGACAGATGTGGTCTCCCCACACCGTCATACAGCTTCACCCCACCCCCAAGGCGCATGTCTGCCAGACTCTGCCAAAATCCGGCTGCTGGTGGCAGAAACCCGCCAAACCAGTTGGCAGAACCCTGCCAACAGTCCGATCTCACCAATGTTGCGTCAACTGTCCACGGACGATTCGTTTCTTCTCGGCGCGATAAGAGCGAGCGCGGATTGATCGGCGGCCAATCGCGTCGCAGGGTGGTCATACCC
>VYBO01000022.1:109871-112906 GCA_009844405.1 Acidimicrobiaceae bacterium | reverse complement strand
ATGCTTATTGCCCTTGGTTGTTGGGTTTGGTTATTGGTTTTACAGTTACGTGTGCGGTCAATTGGGTTTGTGTCACGGGTTGGAGGTTCTGAACCCCCCCCCCCCCCAACCTAGAGCACGCCTCGAGCCTGTTTCTGGCATGAATCGACGACAGTGGCGGCAGCCGGCCGCCCGAGCGGCGGCGCTCGCCGTGGCTGCGTCCATGGCGCTGGCGGCGACACCGGGCGCCATCGGCTCGGAGGCCGGCGCCGCCGCCGGAGAGACCGACACCTCCTCGGCGCCGGGCCCCTGCGACGAGGGTTGGACTGCCCCCGCCCCCACCGCGGTCCCGGTCACGGCCGTCCCGATCGAGGTCGCCTCCACCACCGACGACTATTTCGTCCTCTACGTGACGCTGACGCGGTGGAGCGGCTCGGGAACCTTCGAGATCCCGGTCTCGGTGACTCGGGGGGAGTCCGGCGCCACGGCGCTGTCAGACAATCTGCCACCGTTGGCTGCCGACAAGTACCGGGTCGAGAAGTACCAGGTGGCGCAACCCGCCGACGTCGACGGCGACTGCGTCGACGACCTCACCGAGCTCGATGACTTGGGCGCGTACAACCCGACCAATCGGGCACCGAGGATGGACATCGCCGACGGGGCGGTCGCCATCGCCTCCCACGACGACTTCGAAGCGCTGCGGAGCACCAACTCGTTCGTCAGGCTCGAGGGCAACCAGATTGACGTAATGAAGTTCTGGATCGGAGACCTCGATACCGACGATCCTTCCGTGTACTTCATGAACACCGACCGTCACCAGTGGCACTATCGCTTCGAGCAGGCGATGAACCTTCGCTATGCGAACAGCCACCGGGGCGCTTTGGCGTACGACCCCAACGTGATCGCCCCCGACGGCACTCTCGGCGTCTACCGCTACTATTTCTGGTCGGGAACCGAACTCTCCTTCGAGCGGGTAGAGACCTTCCACGCGATACTCGCTGCTGCAATGCCGGTGGTGAGGGAGCACAACAATCTGGCGTACTACCAAGTCTTGCGGACGCCGGCGAGAATCGCCCAGTTCGAGGCCGAGAAGGCCAAGTACGAGGCTTCCAGGGTCAATATGTTGTTGTTCGAGGATCTGATGCCCGATGTGGACTATGTTCCCTTCAACCAGGCGGAGGGCTACGGCCTGCTGCGGCTAATGGAGGACGGCGAGCAGCCCCGTCCCACCGACATTGCCATCTACGAGTCGCTGCCCAACGACTTGCCCCGGGTGGCCGGGACGATCAGCACCATTCCGCAGACGCCGCTGGCCCACGTCAACCTGCGCGCCATCCAGAACAACGTGCCCAACGCCTTCATCCGCGACATCCTCAAGGACGAGGACCTGAAGGCTCTGATAGGCAAGCACGTCTACTACTCCGTGACCGCGGACGGATACGCCCTGCGCGCCGCCACCAAGAAGGAGGTGGACGACCATCACGCCGCGGCTAGGCCGACAGCGAAGCAGACTCCGCGGCGGGATCTGACGGTCACGAAGATCACGCCGCTCGCAGATGTGGCATTCGACAACTGGGACGCGTTCGGGGTCAAGGCGGCCAACACGGCCGAGCTCAGCAAGCTCGATCTGCCCGAGGGGACCGTGCCCGAGGGGTTCGCGGTGCCGTTCTACTTCTACGACGAATTCATGAAGGCCAACGACCTGTACGACTATGTGGCCGAGATGCTGGCCGACTCGGACTTCCAGTCGGACTACGGCGAGCAGGAGAAGGAACTCAAGAAGCTGCGCAAGAAGATCAAGAAGGCGACCACGCCCGACTGGATCATCGAGGCCCTCGAAGAGATGCACGGCGCGTATCCGGAGGGAACGTCGCTGCGCTACCGCTCCAGCACCAACAACGAGGACCTGCCCGCCTTCAACGGGGCCGGGCTGTACTCGTCCAAGACCCAGGATCCCGACGAGACGGCAGAAGACGGCATCGACAAGTCGATAAAGGCGGTGTGGGCGAGCCTGTGGAACTACCGGGCGTTCCTGGAGCGCGACTACTACCGCGTGGATCACGCGACGACGGCCATGGGCGTGCTGGTGCATCCCAACTACTCCGACGAGCTCGCCAACGGCGTCGCGGTCAGCTACGACCCGGTCTTCCATCGAGACGGCATGTACTACATCAACACGCAGGTCGGCGAGGACCTGGTCACCAACCCTGAGGCGAACTCCTATCCCGAGGAGCTACTGCTCGACTCGGACGGCAAGGCGACCGTGCTTGCCCGCTCCAACCTCGCCGAGCCGGGGAAACTCCTCATGAGCGAAGCCCAGATGGTGCAGTTGCGCAACAACCTCAAGACCGTCCACGACCGGTTCAAGGCGCTCTACAACGTGCAGGACGGCGACGATTACGCCATCGAGATCGAGTTCAAGATCACCTCCGCCGACAAGCTGGCCATCAAGCAGGCCCGCCCGTGGGTGTTCGCCCCTCCGCTGCCGCTGAATCCGGCAACCTCCTCGGCGCCGGGCCCGAGGCTGTTCACTGCCTCCGAGCACGCCCTGCCGGAGAACAAGATCCATGTGGTGTTGCTCGAGTACTCGCGGCCCAGAGGCGAGATCAGGTTCACCTTCTCGGGTCCCGACACGCGCCACTTCAAGCTCTACGGCGCTTCGGACCTGCTCGTCTTCGAGGCGCAGGACTATCACGCCCCCGCCGACGCCGACGGTGACGGCGTCTACGAGTTCGAGTTGACGGCAACGGACAGCGGCGCCGGCTCCACGACGATGCCGATGCGCTTCACCGTTACGGAGGCCGTCCTTCCGGAGGTGAACATCAGCGGGGCGACGAGCGGTGAGGAGGGCCAGGACGCGACCTTCACGCTGTTGGCGTCTCCGGCTCCGTCGGCTCCGCTGACGGTCAGCGTCACAGTCACGGCCGACGGCGACTTCGGTGTCAGCACCGGGTCGCGCACGGTGAGCGTCGGCACGGGCGGCACCGCGACGCTGACGATCGCCACCGTCGACGACGACGCCGACGAGCGCGACGGCTCGCTGAGCGTCACCGTCG
>VYBO01000022.1:0-109861 GCA_009844405.1 Acidimicrobiaceae bacterium | reverse complement strand
GCCACCGTCGACGACGACGCCGACGAGCGCGACGGCTCGCTGAGCGTCACCGTCGACTCTGGCGACGGCTACACCGTCTCCAGCGGCCACGCGTCGGCCACCGTGAATGTCGCCGACGACGACGATCCGCCGCCCATCGTGGTGCCGGAGGTCACCGTCACTGCGGGCGGCGCGGTGACGGAGGGCGCGGGCGCGGTGTTCACGGTCGCCGCCGAGCCGGCGCCGGACGCGCCGTTGAGTGTGAACGTGACCGTCGGCCAGGACGGCGACTTCGGGGCGTCCACCGGGTCGCGCACGGTGACCGTCGGAACGGGCGGCACCGCGACGCTGACTGTGGCCACCGTCGACGACGACGCCGACGAGCGCGACGGCTCGCTGAGCGTCACCGTCGACTCTGGCGACGGCTACACCGTCTCCAGCGGCCACGCGTCGGCCACCGTGAATGTCGCCGACGACGACGATCCGCCGCCCATCGTGGTGCCAGAGGTGTCGGTGGCGGACGCCTCGATCGTCGAGGGCGAGATGGGAGCGCTCTCGCCGCTGGAGTTCCGGGTCGCGCTGAGCGAGGCGTCGGAGCAGGACGTGACGGTCCGCTACGTGATTCGCTCGGGCACAGCCACCGACGGATTGGACTACTGGGGAGGCACTGGCCAGGTAACGATCGGGGCGGGCCGGACTTCGGGCCTGATCGGCATGAATGTCAAGGACGACATCCTCTGGGAGGGCGACGAGACCCTGACGGTGGAGTTGACGGACGCGGACGGCGCCGTCATCGCCGACGGCAGGGCCACCGGGACCATAATCGACGACGACGACTGAGGCGGTCTTCGTGCTTCGGACGACGCCCGATGCTAGCTCCGGGGGATGGCGGAGTAGGCGGGGAAGTCCGGGTCCACCACCGAGTGGATGCCGAGACCCATGGCCACCCGGTTGACGTAGTTGAGATGGGCGCACTGGGCGTTGGCGTCGACGATGTCGAGGTCGTCGAAACCCGCGGCCCGCAACTCTTCGAGGTCGGCCTCGGTGATCGAGGCGGGTGAGCGGGTGAGCTTCGCCGCGTATCGCACCACCGCCGCATCGGCAGGCGCCAGGCCGAGCGACTCGAAGCAGTCCGGGTCGGCGGCCAGCTTGGCGATGGCCTCGCCGTCGAGCCCGGTCTGGCGCAGCTTGATCGTGACCTGGCTCATGCAGTGCACCGTGCCGTTGATGGCCGAGGTCACGAAGCTGATCAGGTTGCGCTGATGGGGCGTCAGCCGCGACGGGCACTTCTCGGTGGCCGCGTAGAGATCCAGGCGGGCCGCCACCAGTGCGGGGTGCATCGAGCCGGCCATGGTCATCTCGGTGGGCTCGCCGAGCGCTCGGGCCTGACGGTCGTAGTGGGCCCTCAACTCGCCCTCAGCCTCGTTGTATGGAATCGTGGAGATCCACATTCGCAGCTCCTGTCGGCGTGACGATCGTGAGGAAAATGAACGGGTTCCGAGGCCTGGGCCTTTCGCTGTCCAATGAGGATCCCGTCGCCGACACGCTAGCCGTGGTGGCCGCGGCGGACCGCCTCGGCTTCGAGGAGGTGTCGCTGCCCGAGAGCCGGCTGTTCAACGCGGTGATGCCGGTGGCGGCCGCGGCGCTGCACTCCACGCAGCGAGTCACCGTGCGCATCGGGGTGGCCAACCCCGTGTTCCGCAACCCGGTGCTGCTGGCGCTCGAGGCAGCCACGCTGGCCGACATCGGGCCGGGCCGCCTCCGCTACGGGCTGGGCGCAGCCGAGTGGACGGTCCGGCGCTTCGGCATGGACCCGCCCGGCTGGCGCCCCCTCACCAACACCGTCGAGGCGGTCCGGGCGGTGCGCCGCCTCACGGCCGGCGAGGAGCTCGACTTCGTCCCGGCGACGTTCTCGGTGGCACCGGGCCTGCGCCTGGACCGGTTCCCGCCGGTTCCCGTTCCGGTGGATGTGGGCGCGGTCAGCCGGCGGATGATGGAGGTCTCGGGCGAGTTCGCCGACGGCGTCCAACTCGGCGCCATAACCAGCGTGGGCTACACGCGGTGGGCCCGGGAGCGGCTCGCGGCGGGCGCGGCGCGAGCCGGTCGCGACGTGGACGACCTGCTGCTGAGCGCCAACGTGCTCACCAGTGTCGGCCCGGACCGGCGTGAGGCCCGCAACGCCGTCAAGGAGGTGCTGGCCTACTACCTCGCCCGGGTCGAGGGCGTGGTGGTCGACGAGGCCGATGCCGACCCCGACGCGGTGGCCGCGGTCCGCGCTGCGGTCGCTGAAGGCGGCGAGCAGGCCGGTGCGGCGGTGCTCAGCGACAGCCTGGTGGACGTATTCGGGGTGGCCGGAACTCCCGACGACGTGATCGAAGGGCTGGGGCACTTCGCCGACGCTGGCCTTGACCTTCCGCTGGCGTGGTACACCTTCGGGCCCGACCGTGACGCCGGCATACGCCTCCTGGCCGAACAGGTCCGCCCCGCCGTCGTCGCCTCATGATCGCTCGTGGCGGCAACAGGGGATGACGGCGATGTCCCGATCTGGGAAGCTGGACGGCATGCCTGAAGGCCCTCTGGTATCGACGCAGTGGCTGGCCGAGCACCTTGCTGACCCGGATGTGAGAGTCGTGGACTGCCGCTGGTACCTGCGGCCGTTCGACATGCGCAACGGCGACGACGAGTACGCCCGAGCCCACATACCGGGCGCGGTGCACGCCCGCTGGGACACCGACCTGGCCGACCCCGAGCGGCCCGACCTGTGGATGCTGGCCGGTCCCGACCGCTTCGCCGACGCCATGGCCGCCCGCGGCATCGGCGACGACACCTTCGTGGTGACCTACGACGACCAACACGTGACGGTGGCGGCCCGGGTGTGGTGGGCGCTGAGGGTGCACGGCCACACCGGTGTCGCCGTGCTGGACGGCGGGATCAACAAGTGGCAGGCCGAGGGCCGCCCCACCACCAGCGCGGTGCCCAGCTATCCGCGGGCCCGCTTCACGGCTCGCTTCAATCCGGACCTCTACGCCACCCACCAGCAGACGCGGGCGGCCGTGGGCACCTCGACCCGCCTCGTGGACGGGCGCATGGCGGGTGCCCGCCAGCAGGACGGTGGGGCCATCCCCGGCAGCATCGTCGCTCCGGGCATCGAGTTCACTGGCGCCGACGGCACCTGGGCCGAGCCCGAAGAGGCCCGCCGCCGTCTAGCCGCAGCCGGCGCGTGCACCCGCGAGCCCACCATCGCCTACTGCCGCGGCGGAGTGGGCGCCTGTGGCACGGCCCTGGCCTACGCCATCGCCGGCTACGGCAACGTCGCCGTCTACGACGGGTCCTGGACCGAGTGGATCACCGACCCCGAGGCGCCCCGAGCCATGGACGTCGCCCCCGCCGGCCAGCCACCGGAGGAAGCATCGGAGCCACCCGTAGCCTCCTGGACGTGATCGCAACCGGCAAGACGGTTCGGGCTGCTCTGCTGGATCCAGCCGACTAGGGCTCGATGGGGACGGAGTCGACCACCGAGACTGCGCCCGAACCGGGTCCAAGCGCCTCACTCCACGCCACCGCGGCGCGAGGTCAGAGCCTGGAGCAGTTGACCACCCAGGACCATGACGTGCTCATCGTCGGCGGGGGCATCAACGGGGCCATCTCGGCCCTGGCCCTGGCCAACCACGGGCTGCGCGTCGCGCTGATCGATTCCGAGGACTTCGCCTCGGGGGTGAGCCAGGAGTCGTCCAACCTCATCTGGGGCGGCTTCAAGTACCTGCAGACCTACGACGTGGCGCTGGTCGCAGGGTTGTGCCGCTCCCGGAACCTGCTGGCCCGCGCGTACTCCAGCCGGGTGCAGGAGGTCCGGTTCCTGGCTGCGCTGGGGTCCACGTCGCCGTACTCGCCCGCCTACGCGGCACTGGGAGCGCACGCCTACTGGGCCCTGGGGCGGTTCGCGACCGGCCGTCCCCGGCTCCTCTCGTCCCGTTCGCTGGCGACGGCCGAGCCCACCATCGACTCGGGCGACGTCCAGGGCGCCGTCGAGTACTCCGACTACCTGCTGGCCGACAACGACGCCCGCTTCGTTCTCCAACTCCTGCTCGACGCCGTCGACAGCGGAGCGGTCGCAGTGTCCAGAGTGCGCCTCGACGGCGCCGAGCGGGCCGGTGATGGCTGGCGGGCCGAGGTGATCGACCGGCTGACCGGCGACCGGCACGCCGTGGAGGCCGCCGTGCTGGTCAATGCGGCGGGCCCGCGGGCCACCGAACTCGCCGCGCTCACCGGCACCACGCTCCGCCAAGCCCTCTGCTACTCGAAGGGGGCGCACATCGTCGTGCCCCAGGTGACCGAGTCAGGGCGCGTGCTGGCGTTCTTCGACGACGACCAGCGGCTGTTCTACGTCATCCCGATGGGCCACCGGTCCCTCATCGGCACGACCGACACCCGGGTCGAGGAGGCAGAGGCGTCGATAACCCACGACGACCGCGACTTCCTGCTCGAACAGGCCAACGCCCGGCTCCGGCTGCCCCAGCCGCTCCTCCACGACGACGTGATCGCCTACCGCTGCGGCGTCCGAGCCCTGGTGGTCGACGAGAGCGAGGACACCGACCGCGACTGGACCGAGCTGTCGCGCCGCCACGCCGTGGAGGCAGACCGGCAGCGGGCGACCATCTCAATCCTCGGGGGCAAGCTGAGCGACTGCCTCAACGTGGGACAGGAGGTCGTGGCCGCGGCCCGCAAGTGCGGGCTGGCGCCCGGGGTACCGGACCGGGCGTGGTACGGCGAACCGCCGGCCGGCGTGCGGGACCGCTTCCATCGCAGCGCCGTCCGGGCGGGCGTCGACGAGCCCGCGGCGGCGAGGCTGTGGCGCCGGCACGGCCGCCGGGCCCTAGAGGTCGCCGACCTGGTGGAGGAGACGCCCGAACTGGGCCAGCCCCTCAGCGACCTCGTCGAGTGCTCGGCCGCGGAGGTCATGGTCATGGCCCGCCACGAGCACATCCTGTCCATGGACGACTTCCTGAGGCGCCGTACCATGCTCGCCATGCTCGAGACGGCCGAGACGCTGAGCCGCGATCCGGGCGTGGAGCGCGCTGAGAGCCTCCTGTTCGGGCCAGGGCCCGAGCGGCCCGTGAGCGCAGCGAACGAGAGCGGGCGTGGCGCGGCATGAGCGTCGTTCTGGCCATCGACGCCGGCACGACCAGCGTGCGCACTATCGCCTTCGACGACTCCGGGCGGATCGTGGCGTCGGCCCAGCGCGAGTTCCCCCAGTACTTCCCGATGCCGGGGCGTGTCGAGCACGACGCGGCCGAGATCTGGGCCGCGGTGCAGTCGACGCTGGGCGAGGTGGCCGGCAGCCTGGACGAGGCGCCGGCCGCCATCGGCGTCACCAACCAACGCGAGACGGTGGTGGCCTGGAGCCGGGAGCGCTCCGAGCCGGTCCATCGGGCCATCGTGTGGCAGGACCGCCGCACCGCGTCGCGCTGCACGCAACTGGAGCAGGACGGGGTTCTGCCGCTGGTGCGCGAGCGCACCGGGCTGGTGCTCGACCCGTACTTCTCGGCCTCGAAGCTCGAGTGGATGCTCACCACCGGCGGGGTGGCAACCGGCCCCGACCTCGCGCTGGGGACGGTCGACAGCTGGATCGTGTGGAACCTGACCGGCGGCGAGGTCCACGCCACCGACGCCACCAACGCCAGCCGCACGATGCTGTTCGACATCGGGGCGCTGCGATGGGACCTGGAACTGTGCTCGCTGTTCGGCGTCCCGACCGAGGCGCTGCCGCAGGTGCGGCCCTCCAGCGGAGCGTTCGGGGTCACGGGCCCGGACGCCGCCTGCGGCGCGGGCATCCCGATCTCCGGCATCGCCGGCGACCAGCACGCCGCCCTGTTCGGCCAGGCCGCGTTCGCGCCGGGCGACGCCAAGAACACCTACGGCACCGGCTCGTTCGTGCTGATGAACGTGGGGGCCGGGCTGCCGGTGCCCGCCGACGGCCTGCTCACAACGATCGCCTGGCTGCTGGACACGCCGCAGGGTCAAACCCTGGCGTACGCGCTGGAGGGAGCCATATTCGCCACCGGAGCAGCCATCCAGTGGCTTCGGGACGGCCTGGGGATCATCGCAGAGGCCCCGGAGATCGAGGGACTCGTCCAGCAGTGCGACTCGACGGGCGGGGTGTTCCTGGTCCCGGCCTTCGCCGGTCTCGGCAGCCCCCACTGGGATCCCTACGCCCGCGGCGCCCTCATCGGCCTCACCCGGGGCACCGGGCGGCCGGAGATCGCCCGAGCCGCGGTGGAGGCCATGGCCTACCAGACCCGCGACGTCGTCGAGGCGATGGCAGCCGCCACCGGCACGCCGGTTCGCAACCTGCGCGTCGACGGGGGCGCATCGGTGATGGACTCCATGCTGCAGCTCCAGGCCGACCAGCTCGGAGTTGCCGTCCAGCGGCCCAGACTCCAGGAGGCGACCGCGCTCGGCGCGGCCTATCTGGCGGGACTGGCCGCCGGCGTCTGGCCGTCGCTGGAAGCCGTCTCGGGCCATTGGGAACTCGACTTCGAGGCTGTGCCCAGCGAGGCGAGGGAGGCCGCCGACGCCGCCTACGCCGATTGGAGACGGGCCGTGGACCGCAGCAAGGGCTGGGCGAGCGCATGAGCCGGGTAGCCGCAGTGACGGGGGCGGCCGGCGCCATCGGCTCAGCGGTGTGCAGGCGCCTCAGCGAGGGCGGCGACGCCGTCGTCGGCCTCGATGCCGCTGACGGCGCCGTCGCCGCCGCAGTCGAGACCTTCGCCTGCGACATTTCCGACGCCGAGTCGGTGACCGCGGCCTTCGACGCGATCCGCGGCCGGCACGGCCACCCCGCCGTCCTGGTCAACAGCGCCGGCATCACCGGCGCGGGAGGCGTGGAGGAGGAGAGCCCCGAGGACTGGCGCCGCATCCTCGACGTGAACCTCACCGGCGCCTACCTGTGCACCCGCCAGGTGATCGCGGGCATGCGGGCGGCCGGCGAGGGCAGGATCGTGAACATCGCGTCGGTCAACGGCCGCTTCGGCGGATCGCCCCTCTCGGGACCGGCCTACGCGGCCAGCAAGGGCGGGCTGATCACCCTCACCCGCTTCCTGGCCCTGCACCACGCCACCGACAACATCACCGTCAACGCGGTGGCCCCCGGACCCCACGACACGCCCATGTGGCAGGCGCTCGACCCCGCGTGGCGCAAGCGCATCCTGGACACCGTGCCCGGCGACGCGCCGGGAGACCCCGACGACCTGGCCGCGATGGTGGAATTCCTGTGCGGTCCGCACGCCGGCTACATCACCGGCGCCACCATCGACGTCAACGGCGGCCAGTGGATGGGTTAGCCGGTGGCACCGGCCGATGGGGATAGGTTCGGGAGCCGTGTCCAACAGCCGCCCGACCATCAAGGACATCGCACGGGTGACGGGAGTGTCGGTGGCCACGGTCAGCCGCGCCCTGCGCAATCTCCCCTACGTGGCCTCCGCAACACGCTCCAGGGTACTGGACGCCGCGGCCGAACTCCAGTACGAGGCCCACCCGCAGGCCGCGCGTCTCGCGTCGGGACGGACCTGGACCATCGGGGTGGCGGCTCCGCAGTTCGGGGCTTGGTTCCCGTCGCGGGCGCTGGGCGGCATCAACTCGGTGTTCGCCAAGGCCGGCTACGACCTGCTCATCTCGATGATGGCCACTCCGGAGGACCGTCGACGATTCCTTCGCGAAGCCCGCTCCTTCTGCCGGCGAGTCGACGGGCTGGTCCTCATCGACACATTCGTCAGCGTGGAGGGGGAGTCCGCTGAAGCCTTCTTCGACCGCCCGGTCGTCGCGGTGGGGGAGCGGCTCGAGGGCGCCTCATCGATCACGATCGACAACCGGCTCGCGGCCCGACGAGCGGTCGAGCACCTCATCGAGCTGGGCCATGAGAGCATCGGCCTCGTCGCGGGCCCGCATCTGCCCGACCTCCCGACGCCGGTTCCCGAGCAGCGCCGCCTCGGCTACGAGGACGCCCTGCGAGCCGCAGGGTTGCCCGTCGATCCCGAACTGGTGGACGACGGTGGGTGGACTGCGGCCGGAGGCGCGGCCGCGCTGTCGAAACTCCTCGAACGTGCACGGCCGCCCACCGCGCTGTTCTGCATGTCCGACGAGATGGCCTTCGGCGTGCTGCGCGCCGCCACGAGGCGCGGTCAGGCCGTGCCCGGCGACCTCTCCGTCGTCGGCTTCGACGACCATGACCTGGCCGGCGCGCTGGGGCTCACCACAATGCGCCAGGCGGTGGACGAGATGGGCGTCCGCGCCGCGGCGACGGTGCTGGGCCTGATCGAGGGCGCGCCGGTGACCGACATCACCTGGGATGTGCCCCTGCTGGCGCGGGAGACCACTGCCGGAATCGGTTGATTCCGGCAGTGCCGCGCGCTACGGTCCCTGACTGTAAACGTTTGCATTCCCTTGGGAGGGAGACCATGAAGAACCAATCGCGCCTATGGATGATCCTCGGCGCTGTGCTCGCCTTCGCCCTGGTGGCCACGGCCTGCGGCGACGACGAGCCCGCAGCAGTGGACACCAGCGCCGCCGATGCGGCCGAGGCGATGGCGGCCGAGGCGATGGCAGAAGCCGACGCCGCCCAGGCTCAGGCTGAGGCCGCCCAGGCCGAGGCTGACGCGGCTCAGGCCGCGGTGGCGGATGCTCAAGCCGAGGCCGACGCGGCTGCGGCCATGGCCGCGGAGGCCGAGGCGGCGCTCGCGGCCGCCCAGGCCGAGGGCGAGGGGTCGGTGGACCCCGAGGTCGTCGCCGAGCTCGAGGCCCAGATGGCCGAGGCCATGGCCGAGGCCGAGGCGGCCGCCGATCGAGCGGCCGACGCCGAGGAGGCGATGGAGGCCGCGATGATGGAGCTGGAGATGAGCCTGGCCGGCAGCGTCGTCACCGTCCTCGGTCCCGAGACCGGGTCGGAGGCGGAGGGCTTCCTGGCCGGTTTCGAGCCGCTGCGTGAGCGCACCGGGATCGTCGTCCGGTACTCGGGCACCCGCGACGCCACCACCGAGCTGAACCTGGCGGTGGAGGCCGGCGACCCGCCCGACATCGTGATCATCCCGCAGCCCGGCCGGATCCTCCAGTTCGGCGAGTCCGGTGACGCGGTCGCCATCCCCGACTCGATCATGGCCAACATCGGCGGCTCCTACGACCAGTTCTGGTTCGACCTGGCCACCACGGGCGGCAACGTCTACGGCGTGCCCAACAAGGGCGACGTGAAGAGCCTGGTGTGGTACAGCCCGCAGGGCTTCGCCGACAACGGCTACGAGATCCCGCAGACCTGGGCCGAGCTCGAGTCGCTCATGGAGCAGATGAAGGGCAACGGCCAGACCCCGTGGTGCGTCGGCATCGAGTCCGGCGCGGCCACCGGCTGGGCCTTCACCGACTGGATGGAGGACATGATGCTCCGCCTCCACGGGCCCGCGGTCTACGACCAGTGGGTGAGCCACGAGATCCCCTTCAACGACCCCAGGGTCGTCGAGGTGGCCGAGTTCGTCGGCAACATCTGGTTCGCGGAGGGCAACGTGAGCGGCGGCCGCGACCTGATCTCCCAGCGCAGCTTCCGCGAGATGGCGGCGGCCCACCTGAACGGCGAGTGCATGATGCACCGCCAGGCCAACTTCGCGGGCGCCCACTACCTCGAGGCAGGCGCGTCGTCGCTCGGTCCCGACGGCGACGTGAACGTGTTCTACCTGCCGACCATCAGCGCCGAGTTCGGCACCGTGGTGCTCGGCGCGGGAACCCATGCGGTGGCCTTCACCGACAAGCCCGAGACGCTGGCGGTGCTCGAGTACATCGGCACGGCCGAGTACGCCAACGCCCGCATCGCGTCCGACAAGGGCGGCTTCCTGTCGCCCAACCGCGACCATGACACGTCGCTGTACAGCTCCTCGTTCGACCGGGCCCTCGCTGAGATCCTGGTCAGCGCGAACCCGTTCCGCTTCGACGCCTCGGACCTGATGCCGGGCGAGGTCGGTGCGGGCGAGTTCTGGCGGTCGGGCACCGACTACGTGTCGGGCTCCAAGACCGCTCAGGAGTTCGCCGACGACACCGAGGACGCCTGGCCGTCCTGACACCGCTCAGCGACGGGGGGCGCGCTGGCGCCCCCCGTCCGCTACGGCGAACATAGATCACCGGTACCCGCAGCCCAGGGGGGTCCGTGGCCCAGTTGTTAACCATGCTCGTGAGCGTCGGCGGGGCGCTCCTGGTTTCGGCGGTGGTGTTCATCGGCGCGAACCGCGCCGTGGACAGTGTCCGGAGCCGCTGGCCCGCCTTCACAGCCTCGCTGGGCGTGCTCGCAGGCCTGCTCGTGGGCGCGGTGGTACAGCACAACGGCTGGCTGCCCCGCGGCCCGGCCGTGGGCGGCCCGCTCGAGGAGGGTTGGCTGCTCATCGGTGCAGGCGGGATCGCGGGAGCGGCCGTCGGAGCCTTGATCGGCCGGATGGCCCAGCCAGCCCTGACGCGGCGCTCGCACTGGGAGGAACGGCTCAGACCCTGGGTGTTCGTCGGTCCGGCGCTGGTCTTCGTGGCCGGTGGGCTCGTCCTACCCGGCCTGCGCACATTGTTCCTGTCGTTCAAGAACGGGACCCGGGGCCGCGAGCCCGGCTTCACGCTCGAGCACTACACCGACATCTTCACGAACCGGACCTTCTTCACCTTCGAGGGGTGGCCGTCCATCTTCACCGGCCGGCTCTTCATAGTCGGGCTGGCCGCCGCGGTCATCGCCGCGGCGGCCGCATGGGCGAGCTCGTCACTCATCGTCGGCGGGCCGGCGCGAGTGGCCGCGGCCACCCGGCTGATGCGGGCCCTCAAGGTCGTGGCGGTCCTGCTGGTGGTCGCCGTAGCGGTGGCGTTCATCGAGTCGCTGGTGCGCGAGCCCAACCGCTCCGAGATCATGGATGTGCTCACCGTGGTCGTGTCGAGCCGGATAACGCTGTGGATCGCGGTGGTCGCCGCCGCGCTGATCCTGACCGCCTGGCTCGCGGCGCGCGCCCGCGGCCATGAGGCGGAACTCGACTGGGGAGCGCCGGCCGCGTCCTCGCTGGTGGTCGCGGCCTCCATCCTGATCGTGTTCGGTGCGCTGTCGACCCTCCGGGGCGTGGTCTGGAACAACATCTGGTGGGTGGTGACGGTGGCCGGACTGTCCACCGTCCTCGGCCTACTGCTGGCCGTGCTGGCCGAGCGGGCCCGGGGAGAGCGGATCGGCAAGACCCTGATCTTCATGCCCATGGCCATCTCGATGGTCGGGGCGGCCGTCATCTGGGACTTCATGTACGAGGTGCAGCCCATGGGCAACCAGACCGGGCTGTTCAACGCGGTCCTCCAGGGGCTCGGCTTCACGCCCCGCGGCTTCTTCATCAACGCCACGATGATCCCCTGGAACAACTTCTGGATCATGTTCATCATGGTGTGGATCCAGACCGGCTTCGCCATGGTCGTGCTGGCCGCAGCCATCCGGGCCGTCCCCGAGGAGCTCACGGAGGCGGCCGAGGTCGACGGGGCAAGCCGGGCACAGGTCTTCTGGCGGGTGGTGATGCCCCAGATCAGGCCCACCATCATCGTGGTGGTCACCACCCTCATAGTGATCGTCACCAAGGTCTTCGACCTGGTCAAGGCCACCACCAACGGCGCCAACCGCACCAACGTGCTGGCCAACGAGATGTTCGACCAGCTCCGCGACCGCAACTTCACCTCCAGCAGCGCCTTCGCGGTCGTGCTGTTCGCCCTGGTGCTGCCGGTGATGATCTACAACATCCGCCGACTCCAGCGGGAGCTGGCGTGACCCCGGCGCGCGCCCCGCTCAGGGGGCTCCCATGACCTCGCTGCAGGCCGCTTCGGCGCCCACCGGGCTCCGGCTGCGGCGCCTGGCCGCGGAGGCGCCCACCTGGGTGATGTGGCTGATCGTGGTCGTGTGGACCGTGCCGACCATCGGGCTGTTCGTCTCGTCGTTCCGCAAGGTGCGCGACATCGACTCGTCGGGATGGTGGACCGCCTGGAACGATCTCGACAACCTGACGCTCCAGAACTACCGGGACATCTTCCGTGAGTCCGCGGCCCAGCCTTCGATGTGGGAGTTCGCCCTCAACTCGGTGGCCATCGTCGTGCCGGCCACGATCATCCCGATCGCGGTGGCGGCCTTCGCGGCCTACGGGTTCGCCTGGATGGACTTCCGAGGCCGCAACTGGCTCTTCATCGGGCTGGTGTCGATGATCGCGCTGCCCAACCAGATGGCGTTCGTGCCCCTTCTCCAGCTCTTCAACGGCGGCGCCCGGTTCACCATCCCCGGCGTCGACTGGACACTGGCGCTGCTGCCCGACGCGGGCATCGCCAACACTGCGGCCGCGGTCTGGCTCACCCACACCGCGTTCGGTCTGCCGCTGGCCGTGCTGCTGCTGCACAACTTCGTCAGCCAGCTGCCCCGCGACATCTTCGAGGCGGCCCGCATCGACGGCGCCAGCCATTTCACCATCTTCTGCCGGCTGGTCGTCCCGCTGGCCCGCCCGGCGCTGGCTGCGTTCGCGGTGTTCCAGTTCCTGTGGACCTGGAACGACTACCTGATCGCCTCGGTGTTCCTCAACGAGAACGAGCCGATGACCATCGCCCTGGTGAACCTGGTGGGCGAGCGCGGCTCCAACTTCCAGCTCCGCTTCGCCTCCGCGTTCGTGATCATGGTGGTACCGCTGATCGTGTTCTTCAGCCTCCAGCGGCACTTCGTGCGGGGCCTGCTGGCCGGTTCCGTCAAGGGATGATCATGAGGCCGAGCTTGCGAGGCCGTGGCCCGAGCGGCCCGTGAGCGCAGCGAACAGGAGCGGGAGACGCGGGCCTACAGCACGTCGGCTATCGGCACCGGCGCTCCTGTGGTGATCGACCGGTGCCCGGCGACGCCCATGGCCACCGACAGCAGTCCTGCCGACAGGCTGGCCCGCGACGACACCTGTCGGCCCTCCGCGTCGAGCGAGTTGACCGCCTCGAGGAAGCGCTGATGCTCGACGTAGCTGGAGCCGTGATGGAGGCCCTCGTAGGCGGCCGTGCTGGGCGCGGCGACGGTCCGCACGTCGCCGATCCCGTGGGTCCCCCTGATCCCGATCCGCACGATGTCGGACGGGACGCAGGCCTCGATCTTGCCCTCGTCGCCCATCACCGCGAACTCCTGCTGGTGGTGGGTGGCTTCGGCGAACATGCAAAGGTCGAGCAGGGCGCGGGCGCCGTCGTCGTAGTCGAGGACCACATATGCGCTGTCGATGATGTCGGGAGTGCTCCCGTTGTAGCGCTCGTCGAGATGGTTGACCAGCTGGCTGCCCGAGGCGTAGACCCGCTCGGGCCTGCCCGCCATGACCTGGTTCATGAGGTCGAAGAAGTGGCAGCACTTCTCCACCAGCGTGCCGCCGGTGTTGGCGGCGAAGCGGTTCCAGTCCCCGACCTTCTCCAGGAACGGGAAGCGGTGCTCGCGCAGCGACACCATGCGCACCCGGCCCGCGGTGCCGGCCCGCACCTCGTCGATGAGACGCGCGAACGGCGCCATGTAGCGGTACTCCAGACCCACCCAGACCAGCCCCCGGTGATCGGCGGCCGCGGTGAGAACCCTCTGGCAATCGGCCACGGTGGTGCACAGAGGCTTCTCCACCAGCACGTGCAGATCGGTGCCGAGAACGTCGTCGAGCACAGCCGCATGGGTCATGTTCGGCGTGGCGATCACCAGCGCGTCGCAAAGGCCGGCATCGATGAGGTCGCGATGGCCGCTGAACCGGGCCGCGGCCGGCGCGAGCTTCGAAGCCTCCTCCAGCGAGGGCGGGTGCGGATCGGCCAGTGCCGTGACCCGGGCGCCGGGCAGGCGCGAGAGGTTGGCGATGTGCTCGCGGCCCATCATCCCGGTGCCGATCACGCCGCAGCGCAGTTCGGGCCCGCTCATCCGACTCTCCTATCCCAGTCGCGGCGTGGCCCGGAACTTCGGGTGTCGCGGCTCTCGCAGATGGAGTGATCGAGTGACATCAAGACTCACAGACCCTAATCGTCGCCCGCTCGGTCGGGATTTCCAAGTGGGGCCCCTCGGCGTCGGCTGCTGGAGGCTCGTGGCCCGGCCCGAGGACGAGTTGAGGGCGGTGGTCGAGACCGGACTGGACCTGGGCATGAACCTGGTCGACACCGCCGACATCTATGGGCTCGGATGGGGCGGTCAGGCCTTCGGCGAGGCCGAGGAGAACCTGGGGCGCATCCTCGCCGGTGCTCCGGGTCTGCGCGACCGGATGGTGCTGGCCACCAAGGGCGGCATCATCCCGACAGTCCCGTACAACTCGGGCCGCGACGCGATCACCGCAGCCTGCGAGGCGTCGCTTCGCCGCCTGCGCACCGACGTGATCGACCTGTACCAGATCCATCGCCCGGACATGCTGACACACCCGGCGGAACTGGCCGGGTCGCTCGACGACCTGCGGGCCGCGGGCAAGATCCGCGAGGCGGGCGTCTCGAACTTCACCACCGCTCAGCACGAGGCTCTGGCCGCCCACCTGCCGTTCCCGCTGGCCAGTTCCCAGCCCGAGTACTCCGCCGCGCACCTGGCGCCCCTGCGCGACGGCACGTTCGACCTGTGCATGCGTGACGGGGTGCTGCCGCTGGCATGGAGCCCGCTGGGCGGAGGCCGGCTGGCCGACGGTTCCGGCGTGCGGGCCGAGCTGGTGGCCGTGATCGACCGCCTCGCCGAGCGCGAGGGCGTCGACCGGGCCACGCTGGCGGTGGCGTTCGTGCTGGCCCATCCGTCCAAGCCGGTGGCCCTGCTGGGCACCCAGCGCCCCGACCGGCTCGCCCAGCTGGCCGGCGCAACCGGCGTGCACCTCGAGCGCAACGACGTGTACGACGTGATCGAGGCCTCCGAGGGGGCACGGCTGCCATGAACGGAGACGGGACGAACGGTGCCGAACCCGCGGAGGTCGCCTGGTTCGGCGCCCTGTGCGACGACGACTACCGGTACCTGGGCGTGCCCGACCCGGATCTGGCCAGCAGTTGGGAGCACTGCCGTGACATCACCCTCGCGGCCGAGCGCAACGGCTTCGACAATATCCTGCTGCCGTCGGGCTACACGCTCGGCATTGACGCCACTGCCTTCGCGGCCGGGATCGCGCCCCTCACCGAGCGCATGCGGCTGCTGCTGGCGGTGCGGATGGGGGAGCTGTGGCTGCCGCAGCTGGCCCGCCAGATCGCCACCATCGACCGGATGCTCGGCGGGCGGCTCACCGTGAACATCATTTCCAGCGACATGCCCGGCGAGTCCCTGGAGCCGGCCCCGAGATACCGCCGCACGCTGGAATGGATGCACGTGCTCCGCACGCTGCTCGACGGCCGGCCGGTGGACTTCCACGGCGAGTTCGTCGACCTGACCCTCGATCCGCCCAGGGCCACCACCGTGTCGGGCCGTTGCCCGCTGTTCTACTTCGGCGGGTTCTCCGAGGCGGCCAAGGAGACCGCGTCCGCCGGGTGCGACGTCTTCCTCACCTGGCCGGACACGGTGGCCGGCGTCGCCGGCACGGTCGCCGACATGAAGTCCAGGGCTGCCCGCTACGGCCGGACCCTCCGCTTCGGCCTGCGCAGCCATGTGATCGTGCGGGAGACGCCGGAGGCCGCCCGGGCCGCGGCCGCAGGGCTGGTCAGCCGTCTCGACGACTCCGTCGGCGCGGCCATCAGGGGCCGGTCCCTCGATGCGGCCTCGGTCGGGGTGCGCAGGCAGGCGGAACTGCGGGGCCTGAGCGACGGCGACGGCTACGTCGAGGCCAATCTGTGGACCGGCATCGGTCGGGCCCGCTCCGGCGCGGGCGCAGCCATCGTCGGCGATCCCGACGAGGTGGTGGCCAAGCTGGAGCAGTACCGCGGCGTCGGGATCGACGCGTTCATCCTGTCGGGGTACCCCCACCGGGACGAGTGCGACCGGGTCGGCCGCCATGTCCTGCCCCGCCTCGACCACGGCCATCTCGCCCGGCCCGACCGAGCCTGAGAGACTTGGCACGCGTGGGGTGTCGGTCTGTAGAGTGCCCCCGTCTGTAAACGTTTGCGGAAGGATTGCGAGTGACGGGCAGCGCGCTGGAAGAGACCACCGTTGGACGTGACCCGGCCGGGCCCTGGTGGCGCGGGGCTGTCGGCTACGAGATCTACGTGCGCTCCTTCGCAGACTCCGACGGCGACGGGGTGGGCGACCTGGCCGGCATCACCGGCCGACTCGACTATCTGAGCTGGCTGGGGGTCGACGCCGTCTGGCTCACCCCCTTCTACCCGTCGCCGGGCCACGACCACGGCTACGACGTCAGCGACTACTGCGCGGTGTCGCCCCGCCATGGCACACTCGACGACTTCGACGTTCTCGTGGAGGAGGCCCACCGGCGGCACCTGCGGGTGATGGTCGACATCGTGCCCAACCACACCTCGATCGAGCACGAGTGGTTCGCCCGGGCCCGGCGCTACCCGGACGGACCCGACCGGGACCGCTACCTCTGGGCCTCCCCGGCCTCCGGCGGAGGTCCTCCCAACAACTGGCGAAGCCACTTCGGAGGCCCGGCCTGGACCCTCGACGAGGCGTCCAGCCAGTACTGGTGCCATCTCTTCCTGCCCGAGCAGCCCGACCTCAACTGGCGCAACCCCGCCGTCCGGGACGACTTCGACTCGATCCTGGAGTGGTGGATGGACCGCGGCGCCGACGGCTTCCGGGTCGACGTGGCCCACGGCCTCGTCAAGGACGACCGACTGCGCGACAACCCCCAGATCGCGCCGATCGTGCCCGGCATGGACCCCTTCGACGCCTTCGACGCCTTCGAGCACCGCTACGACATGGACCAGTCCGAGAACGTCGAGATCTTCCGCCGCTGGAACCGGGTCTGCGCCCCCCGGCAGGCGATGCTCCTCGGGGAGGTCAACGCGCCCTGGCCGGACCGCCAAGCCCGGTACGTCGAGCCCGGCGCGCTCCACCAGGCGTTCTTTTTGCAGGCCGCCTTCCTCGGCTGGGCGCCGGAGACCCTGCTGACGATGCTGCGGGCCATGCACGACGCCGCGCCGCAGGGGATCTCGTGGGTGCTGAGCAACCATGACCGTTCCCGGCCGGTGAGCCGCTTCGGCGGGGGAGAGGACGGCGTGCGGCGGTCGCTGGCCGTCAGCACCCTGTTCATGGCCCTCGGGGGCACCCCCTTCCTGTTCCAGGGAGAGGAGCTCGCCCTGCCCGACGGGGTGCTGCGCGCCGGCTTCCACGATCCGGTGTCGGTCAGGAACGCGGGCGCGACCAGCGGCCGGGACGGGTGCCGGACGCCGATGCCGTGGGACAGCAGCCCCTGCAACGGCTTCTCCACCGGCGACCCGTGGATCGTCTCGGAGCCCCGCCCGCCGGAGCACACCGTCGAGGGGCAGCGGAACGATCCGGATGCGCCACTGCACCGCTACCGCAGCCTGCTGGCCGTGCGCCGGCAGCACCCCGACATGTGGCGGGCGCCACTCGAATGGATCGAGACCGCAGACCCGGAGGTCGCCGCCCTGCGGCGGGGCTCGATCGCCGTGGTCGCCAATCTGTCCGGACAGCGCGCCGACGTCAGCCTGGGATCCCCTGGATGGGAGCCGGTCTTCGCCAGTCAGGACGGCAGCCGCCTGGACCACCCAGCCCACGACGCCGTTTCCGTACCCGCCGAGTCAACCGTCATACTGGCGCAGGATCACACCCAGCCGTAGATCGATCGGCCTCGGCCGAGAGGCGGACAACGATCAGCGAAATCGCGATGGCGGCGGGAGTGTCGTATGCCACCGTGAGCGGCCGGCGACACCGTCATGTATGCGCCGACGCTTGATCGCGGCGTCGAAGAGCCGGTGGCGGGTCCGATCCCGGTCGGACCATGTGCGACACGGCAAGACCCGGACCGAGGCAGAGCGTTTCGTCCGCAACGCCGACGAGCGAAACGCCCAGCTGATCAAGACGACTCGCGACCGGGCCGACTTCATCGTCCGCATGGAGTGTGACTGGCGCCCTCCGACTCGGTGCCGATCTGCACCGTCTGGGTGGCCGACTTCATCGTCCGCATGGACGTGTGACTGGCGCCGGCAACGGTCCAGGCTGGCTGCCTGCCCGGCATCGGCGAACCAGCGGCGGCAATCCGATAGCGGGTCTCGCTCCCAGGCCCGGCGGTCGTCGGCTTCGACGCTGCCTCCGAGGAAGCACGAGATTTCGGTGAGCGGGCCGGATATGCCCACGGTCTGCCAGTCGACGCTAGTGGCGGTGTCGCCACCTGCGGTGTCCGGCTGGGCGAACGCCTCTTCGATGTCGGTGTCGAAGGTCCTCCCGTCCCAACAGGCGCACGGGTCTCGCTCGACAGGTCCGCCGCCAGGATCACCGTCAAGCAGATCCGACTCTCTGTGTGCGCCATCCACACGCCCAATGGGAACTGTAGCCCTGGCGGCTCCCTGACCCGAAGCGCCGAGTGTTGGACGACTGGTCAGCCTCTGATGGCGAGGCCGGTGTCCAGGTCGAAGAAGTGGGCGTTCTCCACTGTGACGGCCACGTCGATGGTGTCGCCGGCGCGCGCTGTGGTGGTGGGGTTGAAGCGGGCGTGCACCCTGGTCGAGGAGGTCTCGGCCGCGCTGATCTCCTCGTCGCTGAGCTCGAGTGCTTCCTTGGAGATGACCGGCTTGGCGTCGACGTCGAAGTAGGCGATGATCTCGAAGCCGAGGGCCTCGGTGTGCAGCACCGATGCCCGGAGCCGGTGGTCTGCCGGGTGATCCGATACGACGGAAGCGTCCTCGAGGTCCTTGGGCCGCAGTCCCACGGCCACATTCCTGTTGAGGTATCCCTCCAGGGCCGGGCGACGGGCTAGGACGTCGTCGGGCACGCCCAGAGACTGGTCCCCGAGAGACAGATGCAGACCGTGGCCGTTGCGGGACAGCACCCCTTCCATGATGTTCATCGAAGGCGACCCGATGAAGGCGGCCACGAAGATGTTGTCGGGCTCGTTGAACAGCGTCATCGGGTTGTCGACCTGCTGCAGCACTCCGGCGCTGATGACGGCCACCCGGTCGGCCATGGTCATGGCCTCGACCTGGTCGTGAGTGACGTAGAAGGTGGTGATGCCCACCTCACGCTGGAGAGCGGTTATCTCGGCCCGCATCTGCACCCTCAGCTTGGCGTCGAGGTTCGACAGGGGCTCGTCGAGCAGGAACACCCGGGGCCGGCGCACGATGGCGCGTCCCATTGCCACCCGCTGGCGCTGGCCGCCGGAGAGATGGGCGGGGCGCTTGTCGAGCTGGGTCTCCAGCTCCAGGATGCGGGCCACCTCGCCGACCCTCTCCTTGATCTCGGCGCGGGGACGCCGGGCCAGCTTGAGCGAGAAGGCGATGTTGTCGTAGACGCTCATGTGCGGGTAGAGCGCGTAGTTCTGGAAGACCATGGCTATGTCGCGGTCCTTGGGCGGCAGCTCGTTGACCACCCGCTCGCCGATCTTCAGGGTCCCCGAGGTGATGTCCTCGAGTCCCGCGATCATCCGCAGCGTGGTGGACTTGCCGCAGCCGGACGGGCCCACCATCACCAGGAACTCCGCCTCGTTGATCTCCAGGTTCAGATCGGTGACCGCTCTGAACCCGTTGTCGTACTCCTTGTTCACGCCCTCTAGGACAACGTCGGCCACCGGACCTCTCCCGAAACCTCGTAAACGCTTGCAACAGCACGATAACACCAACCGGGCCTGCCCGGCGACGGGAAAGCACCCGTATCGGCGCCCGCCGCTGCGTGTCTCCCGCTCCTGTTCGCTCCGCTCACGGGCCGCTCGAGCCCAGGTCTCCCGCTCCTGTTCGCTCCGCTCACGGGCCGCTCGAGCCCAGGCCGGTCGCGAGTTCGTCGCCTGTATGGGGTAGCTTCGGGGCATGAACATTCCTGAGGACTTGCGCTACTCGACCGACCACGAGTGGGCGGCAGTCGACGGGGACGTCGCTCGCATCGGAATAACCGACTATGCGCAGGACGCCCTCGGCGACGTCGTCTACGTGGAACTGCCCCAGGCGGGGGACCGGGTCGACCAGGGCGAACCGTTCGGGGAGGTCGAGTCGACCAAGTCGGTGTCGGAGCTGTTCGCCCCGGTGAGCGGGGTGGTGAGCGAAGTCAACGACGATCTGGCCGGCGCTCCGCAGCGGCTCAACGAGGACCCCTACGGAGACGGTTGGATCTGCACGATCGCGTTCGATGACGCCGCCGAGTTCGACAGCCTGCTCGACGCCGACGGCTACAGGGATCTGACAGCGGGGTAGGGAAGTGGCGTCCACGCCGGGCCCGGGCGACGGCAGACGCCGAGAAGACGCCGACGTGTCCGGCACCGAGCGGCTGGAGCCCGAGGACGCCACCACCGAGCACCGGGCCGTGGAGCCCGATGCTACTCCGGGAACGGTGCACGTGGACCGGTCGGCTTTCGGATGCCATCAAGGCCTCTTCGTGGTCAACCAGGGTCCCAAGGCCGGCGCCCGCTACGCCCTCGACTCCGACGTGGTGTCGTTGGGGCGCGACCCCGACAGCGACATCTTCCTCGACGACATCACGGTGTCGCGCCGCCATGCCGAAGTGGCCCGGGACGGGGCCCGGTACTCGATCCGCGACGTGGGCTCGCTGAACGGCACCTACGTCAACCGCCGACTCGTCGATGAAGGCGAGCTCAACGAGGGCGACGAAGTGCAGGTCGGGAAGTTCAAGCTCGTGTTCGTGCACGGGACGTCGCCCCAGTGAGCCGCGCCCACCGGTCCATCGGCGAGGTGCTCTCGCTGCTCGCAGACGAGCACCCGGACCTGACGATATCCAAGATCCGGTTCCTGGAGAGCCAGGGCCTGATCGCCCCGCAGCGGACCCCGTCGGGCTACCGGAAGTTCTTCGAGGCCGACATCGAGCGGCTCAACTGGGTGCTGATCCAGCAGCGCGACCACTTCCTGCCCCTCAAGGAGATCAAACGCCGGCTGGCTTCGGGCGCGGCGGCCAGAGCCGCGCCGCGCGCCGGCGCCGGTGCCGAGGCCATCGCCGCGACGCCGTCGCTGTTCACCGCCCGCTCGCGCGCCGGTGCCGACGCTGACGCGGCAGCGGCGGCCAGAGCCGCGCCGGACGGATCGGTCGGCCTCACCGCGGACGGTCTGGCCCGGGCCGTCGGCATAGACGCAGCGCACATAGCCGAACTCCAGCGACTCGGCGTCATCGTCCCGGTCGCGGAGCGCGCCGACGGCGACGGCGAAGCGGAACCAGTGTTCGACCATGATGCGCTTCTGGCGGCGCGGACGGCGACGGCTCTCGCCGACCACGGCATACCAGCCCGGAATCTGCGGATGTTCAAGGTGGCCGCCGACCGCGAGGCCGGCGTCTACGAGCAACTGCTGGGACCGCTGATCGCACGGGGCGAGAGGGACCGCCTGCGCGCCGAGCTGGCCGAGATCGTCGAGCTGACCGAACAACTGCGGCGGCTGCTGCTGCAACGCACGCTCCGCGCCCACCTGGACCCAGAGGCCGAGCGGGCACGGAGCGACTCATGAGTATCGCAGGGAGCCGAGCGAGGCCGTGGCCCGAGCGGCCCGTGAGCGCAGCGAACAAGAGCGGGAGAGACATCGCTGCGCCGCGACCGGCTCGCACTCGTCGGCGATCGCACTGACCACGGTGCCCTCCGACCCCTCGATGCCGGCCGAGCCGCGCGTGCTGCTGACCGCCGAGCAGATCGACGCGATCGTCGCTCGCCTGGCCGCGGAGATGTCGGCCCGCTATCCCGACGGTGTTGTGCTCATCGGCGTGCTCCGGGGCAGCGTGCCGTTCCTGGCCGACCTCGCCAGGGCCATGACCGCCCCCGTGAGCGTTGACTTCATGGCCATCACGCCCTACACCCCCGGCTCCGGCCGTGTCCGCCTGCTCAAGGATCTCGACCTCGACATCGTCGGCCGCGACGCGGTGATCGTCGAGGACATCGTCGACACCGGTCTCAGCACCGCCTTCCTGCGTTCCGAGCTCCAGCGCCGCCGGCCTCGCTCGGTGGCCGTGTGCACGCTGCTGGACCGGCGGATCCGGCGGGTGGTGCCCGTGGAAATCGACTTCGCGGGAGCTGAGGTCTCCGACGCGTTCGTGATCGGCTTCGGGCTCGACCATGAGGGCCGCTACCGCAACTTGCGTCTCGTCGCCGCAGCCAACATGGAGTTGCTGGCCGACGACCCCGACGCCTACGTCCCGGTCTTCTACGGATCATCCACCAAGGCACCCCCCGGCTAGGATGCCGCCGTGCAGCAGATGGAGCTGATCGGTGTGAGGGTGGAACTGCCCTCCAACACGCCGATAGTGCTGCTGCGCGAGATGTCGGATTCGGCTCGGCTGCTCCCCATCTTCATCGGGGCTCCCGAGGCGACGGCCATTGCCATCGCCCTCGACGGGGTCACGACTCCCAGGCCCATGACCCACGACCTGCTCCGCAACGTGCTCGACGAGCTGTCAGCCGACCTCGAGCGTGTCGTAGTCACCGAGTTGCGGGACAAGACGTTCTACGCGGAGCTGCACCTGCTGCGCGACGGCGGCCGCTTCGTGCTGTCGAGCCGCCCCTCGGACGCAATCGCGCTGGCGGCCCGCACCGGCACGCCGATCTTCGCTGAGGAGGCGGTGATACAGGAGGCGGGCTACACCACCGACGGCGTCGCGGTGGCGGGGCAGGAGCAGGCCGAAGAGGTCGTGGAGCAGTTCAAGGAGTTCATCGACTCCGTCTCGCCCGAGGACTTCGGCAGCCACTAGCGCACCGGATCGGCACGCGCCGACGACCGCAACTCGGTCTGCCATGAGTGGCGTTCGGTGCCCGGTGGTTGACGCGCGCCCCTCGGAGCCTTAGAGTCTCCACAGGTGACAGCGTCGTAGTTTCGGGGTTGTCATTGCACCGGTCGTAGCGACCGGCCATCGTGATCGTCGTCCGCGGCGGCCACCAGCGACAAGCAAGGAGCGGCTAGTGGACTCAACGGAGCACACCGTCCAGGGGTACAGCGCGAAGCTCGCCGCCGACGTTGTCGGCATCACCTACCGCCAGCTCGACTACTGGGCCCGCACCGACCTGGTCGTGCCGTCGGTGGCCCGGGCCGCTGGCAGCGGGAGCCGCCGCCTGTACAGCTACGCCAACCTGCTGGAGCTGAAGGTCATCAAGCGGCTGCTCGACTCGGGGATCAAGCTGGAGAAGGTCCGGTCGATCTTCGAGTACATGCGCAGCGAGCTGCGGGAGGACGTCTCGCGGGCCAACCTCGTGATCGACGGCTCCAACGTCGTGTGCGCCCGCAGCGAGGCCGAGTTCGTCGACGTGCTGCAGAGAGGCCAGGGCGTGCTCAACGTCCTGCCGCTGTCGAACGTGAAGCAGGAGGTGGACGTAGCCATCATCGAGTTGCGGCCCTCCGCCGACGACGCCGACGACGAGACCGCAGACGAGGTGGACGAGGCCACCGATGAGTTCCGGACGGCGATCGGCGGGTCCTGACCTGATGACGTTCGCCCATCCCTCCGAGCAGGCCTTCGCCAGCCTGCTCGACTCCTATGGGATCCGTTGGGAGTACGAACCCCGCATGTTCGTGCTCGAACGGGATTCCGACGGCAACACGGCGTGCGGATTCACCCCCGACTTCTACCTGCCCGACTTCGACATGTACGTGGAGCTCACGACGTTGCGTCAGCGGCTGGTCAACCGCAAGAAGCAGAAACTGAGGCTCCTGGCTGAGACTCATCCCGACGTTCGGGTCAAGCTCCTGAACCGTCGAGACATGGAGTGGATCGGCCGCAAGTACGGCCTCCCGGTCGCGGCCTGAGGCCGAGCTTGAGAGGCCGTGGCCCGAGCGGCCCCCCGGTCGCAGCGAACAGGAGCGGACATGACTGGACCTCATCTAGATGGCTGACGAGTTGAGACAGTCGCCTCTGCGCGACGTGCATGAGCAGGCCGGCGCCAAGCTGGTGCCCTTCGGTGGCTGGAACATGCCGCTTCAGTACTCCAGCGGCACGGTGGCCGAGCACATGGCCTGCCGCTCGCGCGCCGCCATGTTCGACGTGTCCCACCTGGGGACGGTCCGGGTGCAGGGCGAAGCCGCCCACCGCAGCCTGCAGTGGGCGCTGACCAACGATCTGGACCGCGTCGGGGTGGGATCAGCCCAGTACACACACCTGCTGGATGCCTCCGACGCCTCCGTGCTCGACGACATCATCGTGTGGTGGGTCGGCCCCGACCTCTTCGACGTGATGCCGAACGCCTCCAACACCGGCCGGGTTGTCGGCGCCCTGAGCGAGCGGTCGGACGGCCTGGACATCGCGGACGTCACCGCGGACCGGGCGGTGATCGCCGTCCAGGGTCCCGAGGCCCGAGCCCGGCTCGCAGCCGCCGGCGGGGAGGAGGTCGCCTCGATCGGGAGATTCAAGGTCGCGACCGCCCGTTTCGGCGAGATCCCGGTCACGGTGGCCGGCACCGGCTACACCGGAGAGGACGGCGTCGAGATGGCGGTCGGGGTCGACGACGCCCCGGCGGTGTGGCAGCGCCTGGTGGACGCGGGCGTCTCGCCGGCCGGCCTGGGGGCCCGCGACACCCTGCGCCTCGAGGCGGGGCTGCCCCTGCACGGCCACGAGCTGGGTCCAGGCATCACCCCTCTGCAGGCCGGGCTGGGCTGGGTCGTGCGCTGGGACAAGGGCGATTTCAGGGGCCGGGCCGCGCTGGAGGCCGAGCGCGATGCCGGGCCGTGGCGGCGACTCCTAGGCCTGTTGGCAGACAAGGGCAGACCGCCACGGGACGGCTGCGCGGTCCGGCGAGGCGACGACGAGGTCGGAGTAGTCACCAGCGGCAACTTCTCGCCAGTACTGGGCCAGGGCATCGCGCTGGCGTTCCTGGCTCCGGATATAGCAATCGGCGACAAGGTCACCATCGACGTACGCGGCCGCGATCTTCCTGCCACGGTGGTCAAGCCGCCCTTCCACCGCTGACCGCTCGTTCTGTGAGCAGATATGCCGCTCAGGGCGGCTTGGTTGCTCACAGAATGCTGGGGCGACGCTCAGGGACGTTCGGGCAGGGGATCGAGTACGTCCACTGCTTGCTGGCGGAGCCAGTGGTCGGCCAGCACCAGCAGGGCCATGGACTCGACCATTGGTACGGCGCGGGGCAGTACGCACGGGTCGTGGCGGCCGCGGGCGGCCAGGGTCGTGGCCTCGCCCTCGCGGGTGACGGTCTGCTGCTCGGAGGCGATGGTGGAGGTGGGCTTGAACGCCACCCTCACCACGATGTCCTCTCCGTTGGAGATGCCGCCCTGCACACCGCCGGAGCGGTTCGACACGGTGCGGATCCCGTCGGAGGGGTCCGTCCTGAACGGGTCGTTGTGAGACAGGCCGGTGAGGCGGGTGCCGCTGAAGCCGCTGCCGATCTCGAAGCCCTTGGCCGCCGGCAGCGACAGCATGGCCCCGGCCAGCGAGGCCTCCAGTTTGTCGAAGACCGGCTCGCCCAATCCGGCGGGCACGCCCCGGCAGACGCATTCGACCACGCCGCCCAGAGAGTCGCCGTCGCGCCGGGCCGCTTCGATGGCCTCGATCATGCGGGCCGCGGCGTCCGGGGCGGGGCAGCGGGTGGGTCCGGCCTCCACGTCCTGGAGGGTGACTGCGGTCGGATCGGTGGCCGCTTCGATGTCGCTTACCGACTGCACCCATCCCAGTACCTCGATGCCGGCCGCGGTGTGCAGCAGCTTGCGGGCGATGGCCGCTGCCGCGACCCGGCCCACGGTCTCGCGGGCCGAGGCCCGGCCCCCGCCGGTCCAATCGCGGAAGCCGTACTTGGCGTCGTAGGTGAAGTCGGCGTGGGAGGGCCGGTACACGTCGCGTAGATGCTCGTAGGCCTCCGGGCGGGCGTCGGAGTTGCGCACCAGGATCGCGATCGGGGTCCCGGTCGTGTATCCGCCGAAAGTGCCCGACAGGACCTCGGCGGTGTCGGACTCGGCGCGCTGGGTGACGAGCCGGCTCTGGCCCGGGCGGCGCCGGTCGAGGTCGGCCTGAATGTCCGCGGGGTCGAGGGCCAGCCTGGGCGGGCAGCCGTCGACCACCACACCGACGCCGCCGCCGTGCGACTCGCCGAAAGTGGTGACCCGGAAGAGGGCGCCGAACTTGCTGGCCATGCATTCAGCATACGGACCGCCCTGCCGCAGCCCGTTCTAGAGCTCCAGGAGGGCTTGCTCTACTACTTCTGGCAGGGCGGGGTGGATGTAGTACTGGTGGCGGGCCATCTGGTCGACGGTCAGGTCGAAGTGCATGCCCTGGATGAGCTGCTGGATCAGCGTCGACGCTTGGGGGCCGATGATGTGCGCTCCCAGCAGGCGGCGGGTCTCGGCGTGGGCGATCACCTTGACCGCGCTGGAGGTGTCCTCCATGGCCCAGCCGTAGGCGGCCGAGCTGAAGGGCTGCACATGGCTGCGATAGGGGAGTGAGCGCTCCCGGCATTCCCTCTCGGTGAGGCCGACGCTGGCCACCTGCGGGTAGCCGAATACGGCGTGGGGGATGAAGCGATGGTCGACATGGGCCGGGTCATCGGGATGCGAGAGGTTGTGGCGCACTACCCGGGCCTCGTGATTGGCGACGTGCTTGAGCTGCACCGGGTTGGTCACGTCGCCCAGCGCCCACACGCCCTCGGCGGTGGTCCTCAACTGGTCGTCGGTGGCCACATAGCCGGCCGGGTCGGTGTCGATGCCTCCGGCAGCCACGTCGAGCCGGTCGCCGTTGGGTATGCGGCCCGTGGCCACCAGCAGTTCGTCGGCCCGCAGCTCGGTGCGCTCATTGTGGCCGTCCTGCACTTCCAGCACTACTTCGGGTCCGTCGCGGCGGGCGGCCAGCACCGGTGTGTTCAGGCGCACGTCGAAGCGGCGGCTGTAGGCCGCGGTGAACCGCTCGCGGATCTCGTCGTCCTCCCGGCGCAGGAAGGTGTCGCCTCTCAGCACGAACGTGACGTGCGAGCCGAAGGCGCCCATGACGGAGCCCAATTCGGCCGCGATGTAGCC
The DNA here is from genome assembly GCA_009844405.1 of Acidimicrobiaceae bacterium. Taxonomy (GTDB): domain Bacteria; phylum Actinomycetota; class Acidimicrobiia; order Acidimicrobiales; family Aldehydirespiratoraceae; genus Aldehydirespirator. Next base: position 82,864 of record VYBO01000022.1, on the reverse strand, counting down.
CCCGCCGAGGACTACCAGCCGTTCGGGGAGGGCGTCCAGGCGCATGATCGTGTCGGAGGTGTGGTAGCCGAGGCCGGCCAGGCCGGGAACGTCCGGGACGGCGGGCCGGGCTCCGGCCGCGACCACGATCTTGTCGGCGGTGATGGTGTCGTCTCCCACCGCCACCGTGCTGGGACCGGTGAACCGGGCGGTGCCGGCGTACACGGTCACGTTGGGCAGCCCCATGCGGTAGTCGAGGCCGCCCTCCGCGATGGGGTCGATCCGGCCGAAGATCCGGTCGCGTATCGCAGGCCAGTCGGCGCCGTCGAAGCTGGTGTGCACGCCGAGGCGCTCGGAGTCGGCGGCCAGCTCGGCCACCTCCGCGGCGTACACGAACATCTTGGACGGGATGCACCCGACGTTGAGGCAGGTGCCGCCGAACAGGCCGTGCTCGGCGATGGCGATGTCCCAGTCGTCGTGCTCGGGGCCAATCACCGAGTTGCCCGAACCGGCGCCGATGATCAGCAGGTCGAAGTGGCGCATCGAGCGAGGCACCCTACCGCCCTCACCCCCAAGAATTGGCAGCGTCTTGCCCCCTATAGGGGTCGTATCGCTGCCAGTTCGGGTCAGGTGCCGGTGAACCCCGGCGATCTCATGCGCCTTCTCCAAGGCCTGGGCGTCGGGCATGGTCGGCTCCCTGGGTGCCGGCCGGCCAGCGCCTGGAGGCTCAGCCTTCGTACATCTCGGCGAGGTCCTCGATCGGCGGGCACGAGCACATGATGTTGCGGTCGCCGTAGGCCCCGTCGATGCGGCCCACCGGCGACCAGTACTTGTTGGCCCGCTGGTGCGCCTCTGGGTAGGCGGCCTCGCTGCGGGTGTAGGGGTGGGTCCACTCGTCGGCGGTCACGTCCTCGCAGGTGTGGGGGGCGTTCACCAGCGGGTTGTCGTCGGCGGGCCACTCGCCCCGTCCCACCCGCCGGGCCTCCTCGGCGATGGCCAGCATGGCGTCGCAGAACCGGTCCAGCTCGGCTTTGGCCTCCGACTCGGTGGGCTCGATCATCAGCGTGCCCGCCACCGGGAAGCTCATGGTGGGGGCGTGGAAGCCGTAGTCGATCAGCCGCTTGGCGATGTCGTCGACGGTGATGCCGCAGGTGTCGCGCAGAACGCGGGTGTCGATGATGCACTCGTGGGCTACGAACCCCTCCGATCCGGTGTAGAGGATCGGATAGGCCTCGCTGAGCCGGGCAGCCACGTAGTTGGCGTTGAGGATGGCTACCTCGGTGGCCCGCTTCAGGCCCTCGGCCCCCATCATGTGGATGTACATCCACGGGATGGCCAGGATGCCCGCCGATCCCCAGGGTGCGGCTGCGATCGGCCCCGGCCCGGTGGGCGGTCCCGCCACCGGCGCGAGCGGATGGTTGGGCATGAACGGGATCAGGTGCTCGGCCACGCCGATGGGCCCGACCCCCGGCCCCCCTCCGCCGTGGGGGATGCAGAACGTCTTGTGCAGGTTGATGTGGCTGACATCGGCGCCGAACCGGCCCGGCCGGGCCAGGCCCACCATGGCGTTGAGGTTGGCCCCGTCGAGGTAGACCTGCCCGCCGTGCTCGTGGACGACGTCGCAGATGTGGCGCACCGCCGTCTCGAACACGCCGTGGGTGGACGGGTAGGTGATCATCAGGGCGGCCAGGGCGTCGCTGTGGTCGACGGCCTTGCGCTTGAGGTCGTCCACGTCGACGTTGCCCATGTCGTCGCAATCGACCACCACCACCCGCATCCCGGCCATCACCGCGCTGGCCGCGTTGGTGCCGTGGGCCGACGACGGGATCAGGCACACGTCGCGGCCGGAGTCGCCCCGGCTGCGGTGGTAGGACCGGATGGCCAGCAGGCCGGCCAGCTCGCCCTGGGCTCCGCTGTTGGGCTGCAGCGACACTGCCGCGAAGCCGGTGATCTCGGCCAGCCAGTGCTCGAGCTGGTCGATGAGGCGCTGGTAGCCGACGGTCTGGTCCAGGGGGGCGAATGGGTGCATGTTGGCCAGCTCGGGCCAGCTCACCGGCTCCATCTCGGTGGCCGCGTTGAGCTTCATCGTGCACGAGCCGAGCGGGATCATCGACCGGTCGAGGGCGATGTCGCGGTTCACCAGGCGGCGCATGTAGCGCACCAGCTCGGTCTCGCTGCGGAAGGCCGAGAAGATCGGGTGCGACAGCACCGGAGTGGTCCGCCGGTACTCGACCGGCCGGGGATCGTCGACGATGCGGTCCAGGATCCGGAAGTCGGCCCGGTATCCGAACGCCTTCCACACCGCCTCCAGGTCGGCGGGCGTCGTCCTCTCGTCGACGGTGGCCGAGACGGTGTCGGCGTCGACCCGGCGCAGGTTGACGCCGCCGGCCAGGGCCACCGCGATCACCTTGTCGGCCCGGCCGGGCACGCGGATGCACACCGTGTCGAAGAACTCGTCGTGGACAATCTCGACGCCGTTCTCGCGCAGCCCGTGGGCCAGGATGGCGGCCACCCGGTTGACCCGTCCCGCGATCTTGGACAGTCCCTCGGGTCCGTGATGGATGGCGTACATCGACGCCATCACGGCCAGCAGCACCTGGGAGGTGCAGATGTTGGAGGTGGCCTTCTCGCGGCGGATGTGCTGCTCGCGGGTCTGCAGGGCCAGCCGCAGCGCCGGGCGGCCTGCGCCGTCCTTGGACACCCCGACCAGGCGGCCGGGCAGCGCCCGCTGGTAGTCCTCGCGCACCGCGATGTAGGCGGCGTGGGGTCCGCCGAAGCTCATGGGAACACCGAAGCGCTGGGTGGAGCCCACGACCACGTCGGCGCCCATCTCGCCCGGCGGGGTGAGCACGCAGAGGGCCAGCGGGTCGGCGGCCACCGCCACGAGCGTGTTGGAGCCATGGGCCCGCTCGATGATGGATCGCAGGTCGGGGATGGCCCCGGTCGTGCCCGGATACTGCACCAGCAGGCCGAACACGCCTTCGAGGTCGGCGGTGGCCGGATCGCACACCACGACCTCCAGGCCGATGGGCTCGGCCCGGGCCTCCACCACCGCGACGGTCTGGGGATGGCAGGCCTCGTCCACCGCGAACCGGTCGCGCCCCCGTCCCCGGCCGACCCGGTGCAGCAGGGTCATGGCCTCGGCCGCGGCGGTGGCCTCGTCCAGCAGCGAGGCGTTGGCCAGGTCCATGGCCGTCAGCTCGCTGACCATGGTCTGGAAGTTGAGCAGCGCCTCCAGGCGGCCCTGGGAGATCTCGGGCTGGTACGGGGTGTAGGCCGTGTACCAGCCCGGATTCTCGAACACGTTGCGGCGGATGACCGCCGGCGTGATGGTCTGGTGGTAGCCCATTCCGATCATCGAGACCATCAGGCGGTTGGAGCGGGCCATCTCGAGCAGCTCGTCGTAGTCGGTCAGGCGGGGCCCGAGGGTGGGCAGCTCCATCGGCTCGCGCTGGCGGACGTCGTGGGGGACGGTGCGGTCGATCAACTCGTCGAGGTCGGCGACGCCGACCGTCGCGAGCATCTCGGCGATGTCTTGGGGAGTCGGGCCTATGTGGCGGCTGTGGAAGGCCCGCCGGTCGCGGAGATCGTCGAACCGGGGCCGGGCCCGTCTGGTGTCAGTCATCGATACGCGAATCTATCCCGGGGACCCGGAGGCCGAGCGGAATGGCGGCCCCAATGTCGGGGCTACAGGCAGGACCGGGCCCATGCTCGCCGAAGGCGGCGACCATTCATCTGATGCATCCGCCACCGCAGGTGGGCACAAGGCCCGGGCGCATAGCCGCCACGGCGCAGCCCGACACCGCCGATCCGGCGCTCACACGCGCCGTCCGAACCCGGCGCCGCCCAGCGTCCCCAACAAGAACTGCTGTGCGGCGGGGCCAGAGTGGGCATCACCGTCAACCAGGGCCTGTTCGGGCACGGCTCGTCGGTGATCGTCCGCCGCTGACGCCCTCCGCCCCGGCGCGGCGATCGCAGTCCCCGCGGCCCCGATTCCGCGAGCATCCCCGGGGCGCGGCGGGTCTCGCCCTATAGTGCCGGGCCGCAATCGGTGCCGGAAGCGGCGCCGTCATCGCAAAGGAGCAATCAATGAACAAGCGTGATGTTGTCGCTGACGTGGCCCTCAGGGCGGGCGTCTCCCAGACGGATGCCGCGAAGTGCATCGACGGACTCATGGAGCTTGCCTGTGACCAGCTGGCCGCCGGAGGCGAGATCAACCTGACCGGCTACATGAAGATCTCGACGGTGCAGCGGGCCGCCCGCACGGGCCGCAATCCCCAGACCGGCGAGGCGGTGGCCGTGCCGGCGTCGACCGGCGTGAAGATCCAGGCCGGCGCCAGGCTCAAGTCCGCTGTCAAGCGCTGAGCCGGTCCAGCGCCGCGGCGGAACCCGTGGCTCTGTCCGCAGCCCGAGGCTGATGCTCGCCGGCCGCCCCGGCGGCGACCCGTGAGTCTGCCCCGACCCGAGGAGGTAATCCCGCACCGCGACCCGTTCCTGTTCGTGGACGAGGTCACGGAGCTGGTGCCGGGAGAGCGGGTCCGCGGCCGCTGGCGCCCGCGCGGCGACGAGCCCTTCTTCGAGGGGCACTTCCCGGGTCTGCCCACCGTGCCCGGCGTGCTGATGTGCGAGGCCATCGCCCAGCTCGGTGCGGTGGCGCTGCTCGCCGACGAGCGCTACGCCGGGCGGCTGCCGCTGTTCGGGGGGCTCGACCGGGCCCGCTTCCGGCGGCAGGTCCGCCCCGGCGACACTCTCGAGCTCGAAGTGGAGATGGCCCGCCTGTCGAGCCGGGCGGGACGGGGCTCCGGCCGGGCGCTGCTGGACGGGAGGGTCGCCGCGGAGTGCGACCTGATGTTCGTGATCGCCGACGCCTGACCGGCAGGCCGCCTGCTAGGCGGCCGGGGCCATCACCAGTGTGCCGTTGTGGCCGCCGAAGCCGAAGGAGTTCGAGATCGACACTCCGGGCTCCCAGGGCGCGGGCTCGCCCGCCACCACATGGATGGGCGGCAGTTCGGGATCCAGCTCGGTGAGGCCGGCCGTCGGCGGGATGAGCTCCTTCTGCATGGCCAGCACCACCGCGAGCGCCTCCAATGCGCCAGCGGCTCCCAGGGCGTGGCCCGTCACACCCTTGGTCGAGGTCACCAGCGGGCCCGGCGAGGTGCCGAAGACCTTCGACAGGGCCTCGGCCTCGGCTGCGTCGTTGAGGTCGGTGGAGGTGCCGTGGGCGTTGACGTGGACCACGTCGGCGGGGCGCACGCCGGCATCGTCCAGAGCCAGCTGCATGCAGTGCACGGCACCGCTGCCGCCCGGCGACGGGGCGGTTATGTGGTGTGCGTCCGCGGTGGACGCCGAGCCGAGCACCTCGGCCAGGATCCGCGCCCCCCGAGCCTGGGCCATGTCCCAGTCCTCGAGGACCAGCACCGCGGCTCCCTCGGCCATGACGAAACCGTCCCGCTGCGCATCGAACGGGCGGCTGACGCCGCTCGATGACAGGGCGGTCATGTTGGTGAATCCGGCCACCGCGGCCGGCGTGAACGGGGCCTCGGTGCCGCCCGCCAGCACGGCGTCGCAGCGGCCGTCGGCGATGAGGCGGGCCGCGTTGCCCACCGCGTGGGTCCCGGCGGCGCAGGCGGTGACCACGTTCTCCGAGGGGCCCATCCAGCCGTAGCGCATCGACAGGGTCGCGCCTCCGGCGTTGGCCATCATCATCGGCACCAGGAACGGCGACACCCGGCGGGCCCCCTTGGTGTGGAGCACGCCGATCTGCTGCTCCAGCGTGGTGATCCCGCCCACGCCGGTGCCGATCATGGCCCCGCAACGGGTGGGATCGGCCTCGATGTCGCCGGCCTGGGCCAGAGCCTGGTCGGCGGCCGCCACCAGGAACTGCGTGTACGGGTCGGACCGCCGCGCCTCCTTGGGGCTGTCGAAATGGTCGATGGGGTCGAAATCCGTCACCCTGCGATCGCCCACGGGCGCAGCGCTGCACAGACCTTCGAAGTAGGCCTCTATGCCTATGCCGGCCGCCGATACGACACCCAGGCCGGTGACTGCGACCCGCCTGCGCTCGGGTCTGCCCATCAGAGCTTCGACGTGATCAGCTCAAAGGCCTCAGCGACGGTGGCCACACCCTCGAGCTCCTCCTCGTCGACGTTGACGTCGAACTCTTCCTCCAGGGCCATCACCAGCTCGACGATGTCGAGACTGTCGGCGTCGAGGTCGTCCGCGAAATCCGCCTCCGGCACCACGGCGGCCTCATCGACCGAGAGTACTTTCACGGCGCACTGCTTGAATCGCTCGAAGTTCTCGTCACTCACGACTTCTTCCTTCCATTCCTAGCTTGCGACAGGATCCGGTCGGGCCGTTGTAGTTGCTGCGGCGCCTCAGCCCATCGAGAGGCCGCCGTCCACCGCAAGTACGATACCGGTGACGTAGCTCGCGTCCTCCGACGCGAGGAACTCGACCGCGGCGGCGATCTCGTCGGCCTCGCCGACACGGCCCAGCGGCACCCGCGACACGATGGCGTCGAGCTGGTCCTCGTTCAAGGCGGCCAGCATGTCGGTGCCGACCGCGCCGGGGGCGATCACGTTCACGGTGACGTTGCGGGAGGCGAACTCCTTGGCCAATGACCGGGCGAGGCCGATCAGCCCGGCCTTGGAGGCCGAGTAGTTGGCTTGGCCGGGCTGGCCGCCGATGCCCGACACCGACGAGATGAACACGATGCGTCCCCAGCGGCCCCTCACCATGGCCCTCACCGCCTGCTTGGCCACCCGGAAGCTGCCGGTGAGGTTGGCGTCGATCACCGCGCCGAAGTCCTCCTCCGACATCCGCAGAACGAGCCCGTCGCGGGTGAGGCCGGCGTTGCAGACGACGATCTCGGGTGCTCCCAGCCGCTCGGTGGTGGTGGCCAGGGCGGCCGCGACCGACTCGGGGTCGGTGACGTCGCAGCGGACGCACGTCAGGTTGTACGCCTCGGCGTCGGCCGGCCGCTCGCTGCGGTAGGTGACGGCCACCCGGTGCCCGGCGCGGCTGAGGCGGCGGGCGATGGCCAGCCCGATGCCCCGGTTGCCGCCGGTGACTAGCGCTACTCGCCCGGGGGTGGGTGCGTCGCCCCCGTCGCGTCCGTCGCTCACACCGTTACCAGCGGACCACCGTGGACGCCCAGGTCATGCCGGCGCCGAAACCGGTCATCACCACGATCGCTCCGGGCTCGAGAGCCCCGTCGGCATGGGCCTTCGCCATCGAGAGCGGGATTGTGGCCGCGCAGTTGTTCCCGGTGTGGTCGATGACGTTGTGACTCTTGGCGAAGTCGATGCCGCTGCGCTTGCAGATGGCCTCGATGATCCTGATGTTGGCCTGGTGGGGGAGGAGCACATCGACCTCTTCGGGCGTGACGCCCGCCCGCTCCAAGGCAGTCAGCACCGAGTCCGACACGGCCCGGACCGCCACCTTGAACACGTCTCGGCCCTCCATCGTGATGAAGGAGTCGTGATCGCCCATCAGCAGCCGGCGGTGGTTGCCGTCAGCTCCCAGATCCCACCCCAGCAGCGTGGAACGGTCCGTGCGCTCGAGGACGACAGACCCGCCGCCGTCGGCGAACAGGATGGCTGTACCCCTGTCGGACCAGTCGGTAAGCGGTGACAGGGAGTCGGCGCCGATGAGCAGCACCCGCTCGGGACCGCCGGGAGCGTCGATCATCGCGTTCGCGGTGACGAACCCGTAGGTGAAGCCGGCGCAGGCCGCATTCAGGTCGAACGCGCCGCAACCGAGTCCCAACTCGGCGTGGATCACCGCCGAGGTCCCCGGCACGCGCTGGTCGGGGGTGGTGGTGGCCAGGATCATCAGGTCGATACCGGCGGGCTCTACACCGGCCATCTCCATCGCAGCCCGACCGGACTCGATGCCCATTGTGGACGTGGGCAGGCCGATGCGGCGCTCGCGGATCCCGGTGCGCTCCCGGATCCACTCGTCGCTGGTGTCCATCATCGCGGCCAGATCGTCGTTGGTGAGGACCTTCTCCGGCAGTGATGTTCCTATGCCGATGACTGTTGCGCCCATCAAGACCCCCCTGCGGAACCCCTAGTCAATACCATCAGTTCGTCCTCAGCCAGGCGATCGGCTGGCTGGCCGTCACCCGCTCGCCGTCGAGGGCCAGAACACCCATTAGTTCTCCCGCGAAGGGGCTGCGGACCTCGTGGTCGCCGACGCGGCCGACGAGATGGCCGACGCCGACCACCGCACCGACGCCGACCTCGTCGCTGGCGTGGAAGATGCCGGCCGCGGGACTGACCACGAGCCGCTCGGTGGCGAACAGGTGCTCTCCCTCCAGAGGGGTCGTGGACCGGCCAGGGGAGGCGGCCAGCGCCTCGAGCAGGATGTCGAGATCGTCGGGCACGGCCACCGACAGCGCCCGCGTCCCTTTGAGAGTGCGCTTGGCGAGGCGGCCCAGGACCTCTCCCGGACCGAGCTCGACGTAGTTGGTGAACCCGGCGTCGCTGAGAGAGGTCAGCGTCTGGCGCCACCGCACCGGGCTGGTGAGCTGGGCTTTGAGCAGGTCGGGCCAGTCGGATCCCCGGTTGTGGGCGGCCGCGTCGACGTTGGCGATCACCGTTCCTTCGGGGTCGCGGAACTCGGTGCGGTCGATGGCCTTGGTGAGCCGGTCGCGTGCCGGCGCCATGAACGGAGTGTGGAACGCGCCGCCGACCTGCAGGGGCATGACCCGCTTGGCGCCGAGTTCGCGGGCTATGCCCGCGGCCAGTTCGATGGCCTCGGGGGTGCCGGCGATGACCGCCTGGCCGGGGGCGTTGTGGTTGGCCAGCCACACCTCGCCGGGAGCGCGGCTGCAGGCGATCAGCACGTCGTCGTCATCGAGGCCCAGGACGGCCGCCATGGTGCCCTCGCGCTCCTCGGCGGCAGCTTGCATGGCGTCGCCCCGCTCGGCCACCAGCGCCACCGCGTCGCCGAAGTCGAGCACGCCCGACGCGGTCAGCGCCGAGTACTCGCCGAGGCTGTGGCCGGCGTGGCCGGCGGCCTCGGTGCCGAGCCGGGTCACCGCGTCGAGCACGACCATGGACATGACGAAGGTGGCGAGCTGGCTGTTTCGGGTCTGGGTCAGCTCCTCGGCGCCGGCGGTGAGAAGCAGGCGGGCGACGTCCCGGTCGGAGGCGACCGACGCCTCTGCCACCAGCTCCCAGGAGGGATGATCGGTCCAGGGCTCGCCCATGCCGGGCTGTTGGGACCCCTGGCCCGGATACATGAAGACGATCATCGGTGGAGCCCTCTCACCGCGAAACTGGACCCGCCGATGCTCTGGGCCGGTTCACGTTCAGACTCTGCGCGACCCGGTCGCGTTTCATGACGGTCGCTCATGGCAGTAGCGATAGCCCCCTCGGCCGTGCCGGCTGGTGCGCAAGGGTCCAAGGCTAGCGCTGCGCGGGCGCGAGCGGCCCGCCGGCCGCTGCCCTGGTGCCCGAGCGGTAGGCTCGTGCGCCTACGGCCCGGATGGCGGAACTGGCAGACGCAGCGGACTCAAAATCCGCCGCCCGCAAGGGTGTGAGGGTTCGAATCCCTCTCCGGGCACCATGGATCATCATCAAAAGCCTGCTTCAGACGCTATTTCTTGCTCAGGCTTGCGGCTATTGTCCAACCATATGTCCCACACTCGGATCGCCTCTGGGCCGGTCATGGGCCGCTAGGGTTGCCTTTGCGCAGCGGCGGTTGTGGCATCGAGGCCGGCGCGGTGAGCGACCGCGGCTTTATCGGTGCCGCGTGGCCACAGGCTCAGAACCGACAGGATCGCTCGCTGGCAGGGCTCCAGAGCCTCGCCTGGAGAAGCCGCCGTGGCGGTGGCTTGCGCGCCACATGCCTGGATCGCGGTGTTGCGGCCTACACGGCGTCCGGTTATCGCTTCTGAAATCATCGCTCTGCCTTCCGGTGGCGATACAAGGGTGTCCGAGGCAACTACACGAGCAAGTGTTGAGAAAATACCCTACCACGGCTACAGTACCTACAGTGACTCGCCTCATGGAGATCGCTGATGTTCGTCAAGGGCTGGCGATGGCTGGTCGCGGCGCCGGGGCCCAGCGGGGCGACTGGCGAGTTCGCGTTGTCGACAGCGCCGACATTCTCGACGATCAACTGTCTATGCGGGAGTTGCGCGAGGTTGGGTTGAGACAGGGCGTCAGGACGGCGGCTCATCTGCTGGAACCCTTCGACCTTGTTGTCGCGGCTCGTGCGCGGGCGGCGAAGGTGGCGCTGGTGCCGCCGGGCGTTCACCGCACCGTCGCAGCGGTGACGCTCCTGGTCGTGAGGACACCTGATCCTGGCATGGGCCTGGCGCACTACCTCTGGTACTACCTGACCTCGACCCTCGGGCGGGCCGAGGTCGCCGCCCGATTCACGGCGACGTCGCTGCCGTCGCTGTCGGCCGGGGCGCTGGGCGAGGTGCCTGTCGTCGTGCCACCGGCACCGGAGCTGCCGCGCATAGCAGACTTGGCCGAGGCGGCGGCGGCATCGCGCCGCGCCGCGCTCGAAGCCGTGCGGATCCGACACGACATAGTTCGGGACTCTGTGATTGCCGACATCGCGACGACAGGTCGCGAAAGGAGTTAGCCATGCCGCTGACGACCACCGATTTGGAGTCGAAGCTGTGGGGTGCGGCCGACATCCTGCGCGGCCAGATCGACTCCAGCGACTACAAGAACTTCATCTTCTCGGTGCTGTTCCTGAAGCGGCTCTCCGACCGCTTCGCCGAGGAGGTGGACAGCGCCGTCCGTGTGGGCCTCGACCGTGAGGTGGCCGAGAGCGACCACGACGAGCACGAGTTCTTCGTGCCGCACGAGGCCCGCTGGAGCGAGATCGTCCGCCACTCGATGAACCTGGGCGAGGTCCTGAACCGTGCCGGCGCCGAGATCGAGGAGGCCAACGCGCCGCGCCTCGACGGCGTGCTGCGCAACACGAACTGGAACGACGAGTCGAAGCTCGGCGGCCCCGCCAGCCGCGACCGCATCATCGGGAGCCTGCTGCGCCACTTCGACACCCTCGACCTGAGCGACGCCAACCTCACCTCCGAGGGCGAGCAGGGCGCGGTCAACGTTCTCGGCGACGCCTACGAGTACCTGATCCGCCAGTTCGCCGACGACGCCGGCAAGAAGGGCGGCGAGTTCTACACGCCCCGCTCGGTGGTGCGGCTCATCGTCGAGCTGCTCGAACCGGCCGAGGGCATGCGGATCTGCGACCCGACGGCGGGATCGGCCGGCATGCTCATCTACACCGCCCAGTACGTGGCCGAGCAGGGCGGCGACCCCCGCAACCTCGTGCTGCACGGGCAGGAGCGCAATCTCGGCACTCTCGCCATCGGCAAGCTGAACCTGCTGCTGCACGGTCTGCGCTCGGCCCGCTATGAGGCCGGTGACGTGATCAGCGACCCGCAGCTGTGCGACGAGCGGGGCCGTCTGCTCGCCTATGACCGTGTGATCGCCAATCCGCCGTTCAGCCTGAAGGCCTGGGGGCGCGACTTTGCCCCCGGCGACCCGCATCACCGCTTCGACCGCTACGGCGCGATCCCGCCCAAGACCAAGGGCGACCTCGCCTTCGTGCAGCACATGCTCGCGGTCACTAACCCCGGCGGGATGGTGGGCGTGGTGATGCCTCACGGCATCCTGTTCCGCGGCGGGGCGGAGGGCACGATTCGCAAGGGCATGCTCGAGGCCGACCTGTTCGAGGCGGTGATCGGGCTGGCCCCCAACCTCTTCTACGGGGCCAGCATCCCGGTGGCGGTCTGCATCCTCAACAAGGCCAAGCCGGCCGAGCGCCGCGGCAAGGTGCTGTTCGTCGACGCCGCCCAGCCCGACTACTTCCGTTCCGGAAAGGCCCAGAACTTCCTCGACCCTGAGCATGTCGCGGCCATCGTCGGGGCCTTCCGCTCATACGAGGAGGTCGAGCGCTTCGCGCATGTGGCCGACCTCGACGAGATCGCGGCCAACGACCACAACCTGAACATCAGCCGCTACGTCGACACCACCGAGCCGGTAGAGGTCCCCAGTGTCGAGGAGGCCTTGGCACAGCTCAGGAAGGCCGAGCGCAGACGGGACGAGGCCGCAGCTCGCATGGACGAACAGTTAGCGGGGTTGGGCTATGCCCAAGACCGCTAGAGAGGCGATCCGCACCGTCGAGCGCGACGGCTGGTTCCATGTCCGCACGCGTGGCAGCCACCGCCAGTTCCGGCATCCCGTGAAGCCGGGCACAGTGACGATTCCAGGCCCGCTCGGCAAGGAACTGCCAGAGAAGACTTGGAAAGGTATCCTGCGGCAAGCGGGCTTGAGATGAGATCAAGAAGGAAGAGATCATGAAGCTGAAGTACATCGTCGTGTTCTGCCGGGATGCCAACGGCTGGGACGCATATGTGCCCGATGTGCCTGGCTGCGTGAGTGTCGGCGGCACATGGGACCACATGCTGGAGATGATCAACGAGGCCCTGACCGGCCATATAGAGGTCATGCTGGAATTCGGGGAGCCGATCCCGGCACCGAAGATGTCTATCGAAGAGGCCCTAACCTACCATCTGGACTTCATCGGCGACGACTGTGACCTCAGCGACTTCGGACTGGACTTCAGCGATCAGCCGCCCACTCTGGCGACACGGATCGAGCCCGTCGAAATCGAGGTTCGGGTGCCTGAAGCCGTCCGGGGGATCCCCGAGCCTGCCCAAGTGGGATGATCTGCGAGGCTCGGCGTTTGTGCTGGACCGGTTCCAATGAAGTTGACGTACGCGGTCGTATTCGAGAAGGCCCCCAGCAACTGGTGTGCATATGTGCCTGATGCACCTGTCTGCGTGAGCGTCGGCGACACTTGGGAGGAGATGCTCGAGATGATCGACGAAGCCCTAAGAGCGAGCGCGGATTGATCGGCGGCCGATCGCGGCGCGGGGTGGTCATTTCCGCTCCTGTTCGCTTCGCTCACGGGCCGCTCGGGCCACGGCCCCGCCCCGTATGGGCCGGGTCGCCCGCCTATCCGCGGGGCCTCTAACGTTCCACATCGAGAGCATGCTGGAGGACGGTGACCCGCTGCCGGCGCCCAAGATGTCCATCGATGAGGCGATCGCCTACCACAACGAGCCGATTGAGGATTGGATCATGGAGTCGTATCTGGAGCACGGGGACGACGTGCCACCAGTCGCTACACGGTTCGAGTTCGTAGAGATCGAGGTCCGGGTACCCGAAGCCGTCCGCGGGTTCCCCGAGCCCGCCTACACGAGTTGAGAATCGACGCTACCCAAGTCCCCGAGGGCTGGCGTATTGCCCGCCTCGGCAAGGTGTGTGACGTTCCCCGGTACGGTGCTGGCGCGCCGGCGCAACCGTTCGACCCGAACCAGCCTCGTTACGTTCGCATCACCGATATCACGGATGACGGCCACCTTCGTCGAACTGACGCTCGTTCGGCCGATCCCGAGAGGGTCGAAGGCTATGAACTCCAAGCAGGCGACCTGCTCTTCGCTAGGAGTGGGAGTGTAGGCAGGTCGTATCTCTATCGACCGGAGGACGGCCCATGTGTGTATGCGGGATACCTGATTCGGTTCAGGGCGCGGAGCAACGCTGCCGTCCCGAGATTCCTAGAACTCTGGACCCGCGGACAGTTCTACCGCAGATGGGTCGCCTCAATGTTGCGTGCAGGTGCTCAGCCGAATATCAACGCTACCGAGTACTCGTCTCTGCCGGTGGCACTTCCGCCTCTGGCTGAGCAGACAGCTATCGCTGCGGTGTTGGACTCGATTGACGAGGCAATCGAGAGCGCGGACGAAGTCATCGCAGCTACCGAGCGTCTCCGTGACGCCCTTCTTCACGAACTCCTGACCCGAGGTCTCCCCGGCCAGCACTCAGAGTGGAAGGAAGTGCCCGGCGTGGGCACCATCCCCGCTTCCTGGCAGGCCGTACGCTTGGGGGATGTGTGCGGCATTAATCCATGTTCGTGGTCACTTGGGAGTGAATCGGAGACCATCCGCTACCTTGACTTGACGGCAGTCGTCGCTCCGGGTGAGGTCGCCGAGCCTCGCGAGATCAATTCGGACAGGGCACCTAGCCGAGCGTCTCCATGCTGACGGAGTCCTCCACGGTCTCGGTGCTCGCGAGATCAATTCGGACAGGGCACCTAGCCGAGCGAGACGACGAGTAGCGAGCGGGGACATCCTAGTCAGCACTGTTCGTCCCAACCTTCGGGGCTTCGCCCGCATTAGGGAGGCACCAGCGAACCTGATCGCGTCGTCGGGTTTCGCTGTACTCTCGGCGTGGCAGGGTGTCAGTGGCTCATACGCTTACCAACATGTGATGTCTGCTCCCTTCGCTAGCCACCTCGAGAAGGCAACAACTGGACAGGCTTATCCGGCAGTGCGGCCAGATGATGTGGCGTCGTACACATTTGGTCTCCCGACTCCCGAGGAGCAGACAGCTATCGCTGCGGTTCTCGACAGTGTGGATGCCAGCATTGAGCGAGCCCGCGAGGAGCGCGCCGTTCTTTCGACTGTCGTAACGTCGATTTCGGATGCGCTACTCACGGGACGTGTGCGAGTGGATCAACGAAAGAAGTAGGCCTGTGGACCAACTCGGGAGGGATCAAGTCCTAGAAGCACTGCGGGCGCATAAGGCAACGCTGGCCGAGCGGTTCGGCGTCATCAGCATCTCACTGTTCGGTTCGGTGGCGCGGGATCAGGCGAGCGCCGGTAGCGATCTTGACCTTCTCGTGCGGTTCGACGGGCCGACGACATCTCGGGCCTACTTTGGGGTTCAGTTCTATCTCGAGGATTTGCTGGGTCGGCGTGTGGACCTTGTGACCGACAAGGCACTACGCGCCGAACTCCGTCCGTATGTTGAGCGAGAGGCCATCGATGTCTGACGCTCGCGAGAAGGCTCGTCACTGGAGGCTCTACATTCAGGACATGATTGATTTCGCCCTGCGAGTCGTCAGGTACACCGATGGCTTTGAACAGGACGCCTTCACGTCCGACGGGCGCACATACGATGCCACGCTGAGAAACCTCCAACTCATCGGAGAGGCCGCGACTCATGTTCCTAACGAGGTTCGCGAGGCGAATCCTCAGATCAAGTGGCGACAGGTGATCGCAACCCGGAATCGATTGGCGCACGCCTACCTGGGACTCGATGACGATGTGATCTGGGACATCATTCAGACCGACCTTCCCGACTTGCTGGTGCAGGCCAAGCGGCTCTTGGAGGAGGAACAGCCATAGCTGGGACCGCAAGGCTTGACGAGTTCAACCTGGCCGAGAAGCCTGCCCTCGAACTGCTGGAGCGGCTCGGCTGGTCGTATGTGCCGCGGGAGACGCTGGCACAGGAGCGCGACGACGAGCGGGATGTGCTGCTGGCCGGTCGGCTCACAGCGGCTCTCAAGCGTCTCAATCCTTGGATGACCGACGACCAGGCGCAACGGGTCATCTTCAATCTGCAGCACATTGATGCCACCGGCCTGGCCCGCAACCAGGCCGTCCATGAGTACCTGTCGCACGGCATGCCCCTCACCGTCGACCGGGGTGGCCGCCAGGAGACGCCCACCGTGCGCTTCTTCGACTTCGAGCACCCCGAACCTGGCGTGGGACTGAACGAGTACGTCGTCACCACGCAGTTCCGGGTGCGCCGTGGCAGCGAGCGCGGCAAACCGCGCGCCGGCGAGAACGACGAGCGGGTCGTCAAGCCGGACTTGGTGCTGTTCGTGAACGGCATACCGCTCGTGGTCATGGAGGCCAAGTCGCCGACGCTGCTGGAGATCTGGAAGGAGCAGGCCGTCAAGCAGCTGCACCGCTACCAGGAGGCCGGTCCGGAGTGGCACGGCACGGGCGCTCCCGAGCTCTTCGACACCAATCTGCTGTGCGTCGCCAACTGCGGCGCCGACGCCCACTTCGGAGCCGTCGGCGCGCCTCAGAACGCCTACACCGGCTGGACGTCGATCGAGCCCTTCACCGAGAGCGACTTCGAACACCGACTCGGCACGCCTCCCGACGGTCAGGCGCGGCTCATCGCCGGCCTGCTCAATCCCACGGTCTTGCTCGACATCCTGCGTGACTTCGTGGTCTACGAGCACGAACAGGGACGGCTCATCAAGAAGCTGCCTCGCTACCAGCAGTACCGGGCCGTGACCCGCGCCCTCGACCGCATCGTGCGGGGCCGCACGCCGGCCGAGCGCGGCGGGGTCGTCTGGCACACTCAGGGCTCCGGCAAGTCGCTGACGATGCTGTGGCTGGCCACGAAGCTGCGGCGCACGCCCGCCCTGCGCAACCCCACCATCGTCGCCGTCACCGACCGCACCCAGCTCGACCGGCAGATCACCAGGACCTTCCAGCAGTCCGCGGTCGACGTGCCCGAGCGGGCCAATACCACCCGGCGCCTCCGCGAGCTGCTCCAGACCAACAACGGCCGCACCATCATGACCACCATCCAGAAGTTCGAGGACGTGCTGAACGCTCCCGCCGGCGCACGCACCTGGCTCAACGACGCCGACAACGTCATCGTGATGGTCGACGAGGCCCACCGCACGCAGTACGGGCGCCTCGCCGCGAAGATGCGAGCGGCTATGCCGCAGGCCACCTTCGTCGGCTTCACCGGCACCCCCATCGACAAGGGCTTCCGGCGGACGACACTGGGAGTGTTCGGCGACCTGATCGACTCCTACACCATCCCGCAGTCCGTCGAGGACCGCACTACGGTCCCCATCTACTACGAGGCCCGGCTCCCCGACCTGCACATCGAAGGCCCGCAGACGCTCGACCGGCTGTTCGAGGCGCTCTTCGGCGACGAACCCGAAGCGACGCGCACCGAGATCCGGCGACGCTTCGCCAGCAAGGAGCGCATCGCGGAGGCAGCCAAGCGCATTGAGCAGATCGCGCTCGACATCTCCGAGCACTTCGCCAAGAAGGTCCAGCCGAACGGCTTCAAGGCCCAGGTCGTAACCGCGAGCCGCGCCGCCGCGCTGAGCTACGAGCGGCATCTCAACGACTTCGCTCTGTCCGCCTACCCGATCATCACCACCTCCCACAACGACGGCCCCGAGTTCGCCCGAGCCAGGGAGCTCGACCAAGACAAGATCGTCGAGGACTTCATCGACCCCGACGGCGAGCCGCAGATCCTGGTGGTGGTCGACAAGCTCATCACGGGTTTCGACGCGCCCGTCGAGCAGGTCCTCTACCTCGACCGCTCCATCCGGGAACACACGCTGCTGCAAGCCATCGCCCGTGTGAACCGCCGATTCTCGCACCGTAGGAACGGCGTCGTGACGGAGAAGCACCACGGGCTCGTGGTCGACTACCACGGCGTGTCACGCGAGCTTGAGGACGCCCTCGCCGTCTTTGAGGACGGCGACGTCCAGCAGGCGCTCTCCGAGCTGGAGGATCCGGGTCCCGTGATTCAGGCTGCCGCCGACCGCGCCGAAGCCCACTTCCGCGGTCGCGACCTCGACGACCCGTGGTCATGTGTGAGCCAGTTTGCCGCGGACGCGGCCACCGAGGGTGACTACAAGGCTGACGCCTATGAACGGTTCGACCGCGAATACGGCGACTTCTCGAAGCTGATGGACCGTTACCTGCCCGACCCGGCGGCGCTCGTCTATCTCGACCGTCTGCGCCGCCTCACCGTCATCCGGTCCTACGCGCGAGCCCAGTTCCTGCGGGAGCGGGCCGACATCGACTGGACCGCCGTCGGCGCGAAGGTCAAGCATCTGATCGACACCCGCATCGACGCCGGCGTCCGATGGCTGATGGCACCCGTCTCCATCCTCGACCGCGACTTCGAGCAGAAGATCGAGAGCCTGCCCCACGACGAGGCACGGGCCTCGCTGATGGAGCACGCGCTGCGGGCGCAGATCAACGAGCGGGTCGCAGAGAATCCCGCCCTCTACGAGAGGCTCTCTGAGGCGCTCGCCCGCATCATCGGAGAGCTGCGGGCCAAGGTGATCGACGCGGCCGAGGGCTGCAAGCGCATGGCCGCGCTGCGTGGGCAGGTCACCAAAGAGGAGGCCTTCGCTGCGGATCAGGGCCTCTCACCGATGTCCTACGCGGTGTACGGCCTGCTGGACCGCAAACGCGCTGAGGCAGGCGACCCCAGCGGCTCCTCACCCGCAGCATCGGAGCACATGGAGTTCCAACCCGCCGACATCGACGCCAAGGTGAAGGAGATGGCCCTCGACATCGAGGTGATCGTTCAACGGCTCCAGTCCTTGATCGACTGGCACGAGAACCTCGAGAGCCAGCGCGAGGTGCGGCGCGACATCAAGCGCCGCCTGCGTGCCGGTCCTTACGGCGAGGGCGAAGTCGAGGAGCTGGCCCGCCAGGTGATGGAGATGGCCCGCAAGAGGCTGGCGTGACAGAGCGGGGGGAGATCGTCTTCGGCGACGCCCGGATCAAGTACCAGGTTGTCCGCAGCCCGAGGCGGCGCAAGACGATCGAGCTGACCGTCGATGCGCCCGGTGTCGTCAGGGTGGCGGCACCTGTCGACACACCCGCGGAGCAAGTCGAGGAGACCGTGCGCCGCCGCGCCGGTTGGATCATCCGCCAAGACGGCGCGGCCGCGGCGGGCGCACCGCCTCGCCGGTTCGTCAGCGGCGAGTCCCTTCCCTACCTCGGCCGATCGGTGCGTCTCACCGTGCACCCCACCGACGACGCCAGAGTCGCCGTCAGTTTCCACCATTGGGAGTTCGACGTTGACGTCCCTCGCTCTCTCCAAGGCGAGGAACGGCTCGAGAAGGTGCGGGCCGCATTCGAAGCGTGGTACCGCGACCGTGCCTCGAAGAAGCTTCCGCCGCGTGTCGAGCGGATTGCGAGCCTTCTCGGCGCGCAGCCGAAGGCTGTCCTCATCCGCGATCAGCGCCGCCGCTGGGCGAGTTGCGCTCCGGACGGCACGCTTCGCTTCAACTGGCGTGCCGTCATGGCCCCGCCCGCCCTTCTCGACTACGTGATCGCCCACGAGTTGGCGCACCTGCGCGTCCGCGGCCACACGCCCGAGTACTGGGGGGTGGTCGCCCAGGCCGTGCCCGACTACCGACTACGGCGCGCCCGCCTCCGGGAGATCGGCCCACTCCTCAACATCTAACCCAGAGCGGCTCACACCCGTCGTAAACTCTGAGGCGGCGGTGGATTGCGGCTGAACCTGCTGTCGCTGGAAGCAATCGCCGCGGCACGCGTCCTCGACGCCGAGATATGCCTAGCCCCCGCCGACCGCAACGAAGCGCTAATGGACGCCGCCCGCACACTCGGGGTGAGCGCGCGAACAATCGAGGCCTGAGCCCTTATGGGCCGTGGACGGCCCCTGTTCAGCACCACCAGCAACGACAATGAGACTGGATCCCTCCGCCAAGGTCGGTGTTGGTGGCGAGCCAGTCCGGGATCACCCACCAGCAACGACAATGAGACTGGATCCCTCCGCCCCCTGTAGCGGTTGGCCGATCCGGCGGGCGGAGTGCCCGAGCGGCACGACCTCTCGACATCGAGGTCAGCAGACCGCTCAGGCCGGGGCGTCCTCGAGGACGAGCTGGCCGACCGCGGTGTTGCTGGCGGGCACGTGGTACAGACGGTGGACCTCGGTGGGTGCGCCGCCGCCGGCGAGGTCGGCCATGGCGCCCCGGGCCACCAGCCACATGACGAGCTCGATCCCCTCCGATCCCGCCTCGCGCACGTACTCGACGTGCTCCACCTCCGCCTGGCCCTCGGGATCGTCGACCATCCGATCGAGGAACCGGTTGTCCCACGGCTGGTTGATGAGGCCGGCCCGCGGCCCCTGGAGCTGGTGGCTCATGCCGCCGGTGCCCCATACCTGCACGTCCAGGTCCTCGTCGAATCTCTCGACGGCCCGGCGTATGGCCTTGCCGAGCTCCAGGCAGCGACGCCCGGAGGGAACGGGGTACTGCACCACGTTCACGACCAGCGGCACGACGCGACACGGCCACGCGTCGGGCTGCCCGAACATGATCGACAGGGGCACCGTGCAGCCATGGTCGACAGGCATGTCGTTGACCAGCGTCAGGTCGAAGTCCTCCCGGATGACGGAGTGCGCTATGTGGGCCGACAGCGCCGGATGCCCGACGACGGGAGGCACCGGCCGGGCGCCCCAGCCCTCGTCGGCGGGCTCGTACCGCGCCGACATGCCGAGCGCGAAGGTGGGCACCATCTCGAGGCTGAACGCGTTGGCGTGGTCGTTGAAGACCAGCACCACGACGTCGGGCGTGTTGTCCGCCATCCACTCGCGTGCGGGCCTGTATCCGGCGAACAGCGGCGCGTAGTAGGGCGTCTCCGTCCTGCCGAGGTCCATGGCCACGCCTATGGCGGGCACATGGCTGGTGTAGACGCTTGCGGTGATCCTGGCCATGGTCAGCGCCCTGAGGCCGAGCGGAACCGCGGGCCGACCCGGGCCCGCACGGGCGAGGCCGTGGCCCGAGCGGCCCGTGAGCGAAGCGAACAAGAGCGGGAGTGACACACCGATGCGGAGCGTAGGGCTCTCACCTAGTCACGCTCGCGCTCGTGCTGCCACTCGTGGAGGTAGCGGTTGCCGTCGGGCGAGCGGCCGCCGTTCAGCATCATCTCGGTGTGGGCGTCGGCGTCGTTCTCGGTCATCGAACTGACGATCTGCACGTAGTCGAGCCCGTCGGTCGCGCCGATCTTGGCCAGGAAGTAGATGTTGCCGCCGAGTTCGATCATGCGGTTGAAGTCGCGGTCGCGCACGGCCTGCTTCTGCTCGCCGGTCATGGGACACTCGTCGAGACAGGCGTCGGGGTCGGCCTTGAACCGCTCGCGGTTCTCGGCCCTCATGAGGGACATGGCGAACTGGTTGAGGTGGTATCCCTTCGCGGCCTGGTCGGTGTCGAAGACGGTGGTCCCCGGGACGTCGAGATAGGGCTTGTCGAGGGCCATGGTGCTCCGCTTTTGGTACCGGTAGGGCGGACCGACATACTGCTCGGCCATACTGCTCGGCAGACGCCCGCTGGGCGCCGCGAAGAGGATGCCAGAGTTCGGCGGGATTGTGGGAATCCTCCCCGCCGGACCCGGCAGCACGGGAAGGGGTGCGAGATGGTGAGGGTGGCGGTGGCCGGTGCGGGCGCCTTCGGGAACAAGCACCTGGACGGGCTGGCGTCGATCCCCGGAGCCGATGTGGTCGCCGTCGTCGATCCCGTCGAGGCTGCAGCCCGCAAGGCTGCGGAGTCCCGCGGCATAGAGCGGGTCGAGACCAACCTCGACGCGGTGCTGGCCGACGACGGCGTCGACGCGGTGATCCTGGCGACGCCCACACCCGTGCACGCGGAGCAGGCCATCGCCTGCCTGGAGGCCGGCAAGCACGTCGAGGTCGAGATCCCACTGTGCGACAACCTGGCCGACGGGCGGGCCGTCGTCGAAGCCCAGCGACGCTCGGGCAAGGTGGCCGCCTGCGGGCACACCCGCCGGTTCAACCCCAGCCACCAATGGGTGCGCAACCGCATCCAGGCCGGTGACTTCTCGATCCAGCACCTGGATGTGCAGACCTTCTTCTTCCGCCGAACCAACACCAACGCCCTGGGCGAGCCCCGCAGCTGGACCGACCACCTTCTGTGGCACCACGCCGCCCACACCGTCGACCTGTTCCAGTACCAGACCGGCAGCCCGGTCGTAGCGGCCCAGGCGGTGCAAGGGCCGATCCACCCCGAACTCGGCATCGCCATGGACATGTCGATCCAGTTGCAGACCGGGGCCGGCCAGTTGTGCACGCTGGCGCTGTCGTTCAACAACGACGGGCCCTTCGGCACGTTCTTCCGCTACATCGGCGACACCGGGACCTACATCGCCCGCTACGACGATCTCGTCAGCGGCGACGACGAGCCCGTCGACGTGTCCGGCGTGGACGTCTCGATGAACGGCATCGAGCTCCAGGACCGCGACTTCATCGCGGCCATCGCCGAGGACCGCGAGCCGGTCGCCGGCGCGGCCTCGGTGCTGCCCTGCTACGAGGTGCTCCACCAGATCGAACAGCAGCTCTAGGGGCTCCTCCTAGACTGGGGGGCATGTCGCGCGACCGGATCGAGCGTCGGCTGCGGGGGGTTGGACAGCAGTTGAACGCGTTGCGGACCGACCTTCGCGTCTGCGAGGAGCAGCTGGTCCAGGTCAGCGAGGAGGCCGACGAGTGCCGGCTGCGGGCCCTGGTGTCGGAGACGCCGCTGGCCGAGCGCGAGTACCGCGAGGCGCAGCGCCACGCCGACCGGCTGAAGCGGCACCGCGACGAGATCGCGGCCCGCATCGTCCGCCTCGAGGCCGACCAGGACGCGTTGCTGGATCGGTTCACGGCGTTGTGAGCGCCGCCGGCGCGGTTCGGGTGGTGGTGGCGGAGGACGAGGCCATCATCCGGCTCGATCTGGTGGAGACCCTGCGCGAGCAGGGCTTCGACGTCGTGGCCGACACCGGTCGGGGCGACGAGGCGGTGAGACTGGTGGCCGAGCACCGTCCCGATGTGGCCATCCTCGATGTGAAGATGCCCGGCCTCGACGGTATCGAGGCCGCCAAGCGGATCGCTCCGCAGCGGGGCACCGCGGTGGTGATCCTCACCGCCTTCAGCCAGCGTGAGCTGGTGGAGCAGGCTCGCGAGGCCGGGGCCATGACCTACCTGATCAAGCCCTACCGGCGCGACTCCCTGGTGCCAGCGGTGGAGCTGGCCCTGGCCCGCTACCGGGAGATGGAGGCGCTGGAGGGCCGGATCGGCGACCTCGAGGACCGCCTGGAGGTGCGCAAGGTCGTCGACCGGGCCAAGGGACGACTCCTCGACGATCATCGGATGAGCGAGCAGGACGCCTACGCCTTCCTCCAGCGCACAGCCATGTCGCAGCGCCGCACCATGCGCGACGTGGCCGGCGACGTGCTGGAGGGCCGCATCTCGCCGTGACTGCCCGGCACCGGGTCTGGGTGCCGTAGATTTCTCGTCGTGGCCAAGGTGATGCTGATCGACGGCAACTCCCTGGCCTACCGCGCCTTCTTCGCCCTGCCCACCGACATGGCCACCGCCTCGGGGCAGATCACCAACGCGGTGTTCGGATTCACCTCGATGCTCATCAACCTGTGGCGCGACCACGGGCCCGACCAGATCATCGTCGCCTTCGACCGACCCGAGCCGACGTTCCGCCATACCAAGGTCCCCACCTACAAGGGCACCCGCGACGCCGCGCCCGACATCCTGCGCCAGCAGATGGGCCTGGTACGCGAGGTGCTCGACGCCTTGGCCTTGCCCATGGTGGACGCGGCCGGCTTCGAGGCGGACGACGTGATCGCCACGCTGGCCACCGCGGGCCGCGACCGGGGCGACGACGTGATCGTCGTGACCGGCGACCGCGACACCTACCAGCTGGTGGAGGACCCGCACGTGAAGGTGCTCTACAACATGCGGGGAGTGTCGGACTACAAGCTGTACGACGAGGCCGGCATTCTGGAGCGCACCGGCGTGAGTCCCGCCGACTATGTCCACTACGCGGCCCTTAGGGGCGACGCCAGCGACAACCTGCCCGGAGTGCCCGGAGTGGGGGAGAAGACCGCGGCGAAGCTCGTCAACGACAGGGGAGGGCTCGACGGGATCTTCGCCTCGCTGGACGAGCTGTCGCCCAAGCTGCGGGAGAACCTGGCCGCCACGGAGGCGCAGGTGCGCACCAACGCAGAGGTGATGGTGCTGGTGCGCGACGTGCCCCTCCATGCCGGGCTCGACGAGCTGGCCCTGGGACAGGTCGACGCGGAGGCGGTGCGCAAGCTGTTCGACTTCCTGGAGTTCCGGTCGCTGCACGGCCGCCTGGCCGACGTGCTCGGCGACGCGCTCGGCGCCGACGCGTCGGATGGCGCAGAGCTTGCCGCCCGGACCCCCGAGCCCGTGGTGTCGGTGCTGGCCACCGCCGCGCAGGCGGTCGAGGCGCTGCGAGCCGCAGCCGCCCCCGAGGCCGCGGGGACCCGGCTGGCGCTGGCCACCCCGGCCGGGGGCCTGGCTGCCGGCCTGGCCTGGGCGGTCGACCCCGACGCGGGCCGGGTGGCCTTCGTTGCCGGCGAGCTGCTGGACGACCACGAGGTCTCCGAGGCGCTGGCCGGGCTCGTCGGCGCCGGCGCAGGCGGCCAACCCGGCACCGGCGAGCGGCACCGGCCGCTGGCCGCGCACGACGGCAAGTCCCTCATGCGCCCGCTGCTCGACCGGGGTGTGGAGATGCGCGACCCGCTGATCGACACGATGCTGGCCGCCTACCTGCTCGACCCGGCCGACGCCCGCTACGACCTGAGCGACGTGGCCGGCCGCTACGCCGGCCTCGACCCGCCCGCGCACGCCCAGCCGGAGGGGCGCCTGGACCTCGACGGGGACGCGGCCGAGCCCGCCGAGCAGGCCGGGTGGGCCGTCCTGGCCATCGACCGCCTGGTCGCGCCCCTGCGCGAGGCTCTGGCGGCGCAGGGCCTGGACCGCCTCAACGACGAGGTGGAGGTGCCGCTGGTGCGGGTCCTGGCCCGGATGGAGCACGTCGGGATAGGCGTGGACCGCGCCGTGCTGGAGACCATCCGCGACGAACTCGACACCGAGGCCGAGGATCTCCGCCGCGAGGTGTTGGCCGACGCCGGGCGCGACGTCAACGTCAACTCGCCCAAGCAGCTCGCCGAGGTGCTCTTCGACGATCTCGGGCTCACGCCCACCAAGCGGACCAAGACCGGGTTCTCGACCGACGCGCAGTCGCTGGAGAAGCTGCGGGGCGAGCACCCCATCGTCGACCACCTGCTCGGCTACCGGGAGGTGGAGAAGCTGCGCTCCACCTACGGGGTCGGGCTGCTGGCCGAGGTCGGGGCGGACGACCGCATCCGGGCCACCTTCAACCAGACCGTGGCCCGCACCGGCCGCCTCAGCTCCGATGCGCCCAACCTCCACAACATCCCGGTGCGCTCCGAGCGGGGGCGGGTGTTCCGCACCGCCTTCGTGGCGCCGCCGGGGCACAGGCTGCTGGTCGCCGACTACGACCAGATCGAGCTGCGCTGCATCGCCCATCTGGCCGAGGATCCGGGCCTGATCGCGGCCTTCGAGGCGGGCGACGACATCCACACCGCCACCGCGGCCCGGGTGTTCGACATCGCGGTGTCGGAGGTGGGGGTGGAGGAGAGGGCCACCGCCAAGATGGTGTCCTACGGGCTGGCCTACGGGATGGAGGCGTACGGCCTGGCCCAGCGCCTTAACATCCCGACCGGGGAGGCGGCCGAGATCCTCGACGCCTACTTCGAGGCCTTCGGTGCGGTGCGCCAGTACATGGACCGGACCGTGGCCGAGGCCCGCAGCAAGGGCTACACCGAGACCCTGTTCGGCCGGCGCCGGCAGATCCCCGAGCTGGCCAGCCCCAACGTGCGGCTGCGCCAGGCAGGGGAGCGCCAAGCCATGAACGCCGGAATCCAGGGACTGGCCGCCGACATCTTCAAAGTGGCGCTGGTCCGCCTCGACCGGGCCCTACAGGAGCGCGAACTGTCGTCGCGGATCGTGCTGCAGGTCCACGACGAGATCATCCTGGAATCGCCCGAGACCGAGATCGCGGCGGCATCGGAGCTCACCCGGGACGTGATGCGGGGAGCGTTCGAGCTGCGGGTGCCTCTCGAGGTCGACCTCCAGGTGGCGGCCACCTGGGCGGGGGCCAAGAGTCCGAGCGGAGAGCGAGGACGGGGCGCATGATCATCGACTGCCACGGCCACTACACGACGGCGCCCCCGGAACTCGGCGCCTACCGGGACGCGCAGAAGGCGGCTCTCGCCGACGACCCGCTGCACATCGGCGAGAAAGGCCGGCTCGACATCTCCGACGACCAGTTGAGGGAGAGCATCGAGGGCAACCAGCTCCGCCTCCAGCGCGAGCGCGGCATCGACCTGACGCTGTTCTCGCCGAGAGCGTCGTGGATGGGTCATCACATCGGCAACGAGCACACCAGCCGGTTCTGGTCCGAGCACTGCAACGAACTGATCCGCCGCATCTGCGACCTGTGCCCGTCGAACTTCGCTCCGGTCTGTCAACTGCCGCAGTCACCCGGCGCCGGCGTCGAGTCCTCAGTGGTCGAACTCCGCCGTTGTGTCGAGGAGATGGGTTTCGTCGGGTGCAACCTCAACCCCGATCCGTCCGGCGGCTACTGGAGCGGCCCGCCGCTCTTCGACTCGTACTGGTGGCCGCTCTACGAGGCGATGTGCGAGCTCGATGTGCCCGCCATGCTGCATGTCAGCGCCACTTGCAACCCCAACTTCCACTTCACCAGCTCGCACTACCTCGGCGCCGACACCACCGCATTCGTCCAGGCCATGACCTCGGGGCTCTTCGCCGACTTTCCGACGATGCGTTGGATCATCCCCCACGGCGGCGGAGCGGTGCCGTACCACTGGGGGCGGTTCAAGGGCATGGCCGAGAGCAACGAGGCCTGGGCTCGACTCGATCAGCTGATGGACAACGTCTTCTTCGACACCTGCGTCTACCACCAGCCCGGGATCGACCTGCTCGTGGACGTCGTGCCGACCGGCAACATCCTCTTCGGCTCGGAGATGCTGGGCGCCGTCAAGGCGGCCGACCCCACCACAGGCGAGGGCTATGACGACACGAAGCTGTACATCGATCGTGCCGATCTGACCGGCGAGCAACGCTCCAGGATCTTCGAGGGCAACGCTCGCCGCGTCTTCCCGCGGCTCCGGACCCCGGGAGGCTCCGGATGAGCGGGCGCGTCATCAGCCGAAGTCGTACAGGGTCTCCGGGTTGGTCACCAGCACCCGACGCCGCGTGGCCTCGTCGGGTATGAGATCGACCAGGAGGTCGACGAGGTCGCCGTCGTCGGGCACGTGGCGGACGTTCGGATGGGGCCAGTCGGTTCCCCAGAGGACACGGTCGGGCGCCGCCGCCACCAGCGCACGGGCGTAGGGCACGACGTCGTCGTAGGGCGGCGCCCCTCCGGCGGTCAGCCGTTCGGCGCCGGAGATCTTGACCCAGGCGCGCTCGTCTCTCATCATTTCGAGGAGCGCCTGGAACGGGGCCTGCTCGACCCCGCCGGCGGTCGGGACGCGGGCCATGTGATCGATGATGTACGGGCACGGCATCCGATCGAGGAGGTCGGAGTAGCCGGGCAGGTCCCTGGCGTCGAAGTGCAGCACGATGTGCCAGCCGAAGGGCTGCACCCGGTCGACCAACCGCCAGAACACGTCGAGGTCGGGAGCGCCGCCGAGGTGTTTCACGAAGTTGAACCTCGTTCCCCGAGCGCCGGCGGAATGCAGTTCGGCGATGTCGGCCTCGCTGAACGACTCGTCGATCATCGCGACCCCGGCGTAGCGGCCCCGGCCTCGCCGCATGGCGTCGAGCATGGCGGCGTTGTCGGTGCCGTGACACGATGCTTGGACGAATACTGCCCGCGACAGCCCGAGGCGTTCCTGGAGCGCCATGAAGTCGACGACCCCCGAGTCGGGTGGCGTGTAGGAGCGCTCGGGCGAGAACGGGAACGTCTCTGCTGGACCGAACACGTGGCAGTGCGCGTCGGTGGCGTTCGGCGGCGGCGTCCACCGGGTCGGGGCATGCGGGTTGGGATGCGGCGCCTGGATCGACTTCATCGTCGGTGACGGGGTGCGGGGTAGACGGTGCCGTCCATGATCTTGCGGGCGGTCCGGATGATCCCGGCCCGCTGCACGGCCGGCGGGTGAGCGCCGGGGTCGAGTTCGATCACGGCTGTGAACTGGCCCGTCGGATGTTCCAGCGACAGGGTTCCGCCGGCGGCCGCTCCGGGCCGCAGCACGGTCGACGCGGTCGAGCCGGGCAGGAGGGCAGCGGTGGCGACCGAGACGGCCCCGAGAACCCCGATCGCCTCGTGGCAACGGTGGGGGATGAACGTGCGAGTCGAGATGTCGCCCTTCCCGGCCGGCGGAGAGACCATCGTGAGCTTTGGGACGGTGGTGCCGGCCACGTCACCGAGCTTCATCAGGCGGCCCGCCTGCAACCGGATCGATTCCAGCCGCCCGCGCAGCGCATCGTCGGCTTCGAGGTCGGCGGGCGACTCGGTTCCCTCGATTCCCATGTCGACGGCCCGCAGGACCACCACGGGCATGCCGTTGTCGACCAGCGTCACGTCGAGCCCGTCGATCGTGTCGAGGGTGTCGCCGGTGGGCAGCAGGGCGCCGCATGATCCACCGGCGATGCCGCCGAAGTCGAGTCGCACGGCCGCAGCCGTGCCGGGAACGCCGTCGATGGAGGTGTCGCCCGCGTAGTCCGGGAGCCCGTCGGCGAGGGGCACCGTCGCCGTCGCCAGCGAGCCGGTGTTCTGCATGTAGACCCTGACGGCGGCGAACGGTGCGGCTTCGTGGCCGGCTGCTGGGACCAACCCCCGTTCGATGGCGAACGGTGCGACCGCGGCGAGCATGTTGCCGCAGTTCTGACGGTCGCTGACGAGGGCCTCATCGACGCTGACCTGGAGGAAGAGGTAGTCGACGTCGGCGTCGGCGCGATCGCTCGGCTTCACGACGGCGACCTTGCTGGTTAGCGGGCTCGCCCCGCCGAGCCCGTCGATCTGGCGAGCGTCGGGCGATCCCATGACGGCCAGGAGCAGCTCGTCGCGCTCAGCGTCGTCGCTGGGCAGATCGGCGGCGGTGAAGACGGCGCCCTTCGAGGTCCCACCCCGCATGAGCATGCATCGGATCCCGGACACGGCTCCATTGTGGCGGGTCCAGCCGGATTGCACGGCAGCGACGGCCCCGACCGCAACCCGGCGCAGATCCGCCGCCGACGCCGGACTCGTTGAGTTCTCGGGCCGGTAGCCTCACTGGGTCCCTTGACCGCTACCGACCAGCCCGGAAAGACACCGTGACCGACACCGCCACCGCCGTCCTCGAACCGCCTGCCCCCAGCGAGATGGGCACGTTCGCCGAGGACGGCTCCTACATCCCACGCCAGATCGTCGAGGACGACCTCGGCGACATCAGCCTCGACGACGCCTACGCCTCCACCATGGTGGTCGTCGAGGACGGCCAGATCGTGGACGGCACCGTCGTCCGGATCGACAAGGAAGAGGTCCTGCTCGACATCGGCTACAAGTCCGAGGGCGTCATACCGGCCCGCGAGCTGAGCATCCGCCACGACGTCGACCCCGGCGAGATCGTCGACATGGGCGAGGTGATCGAGGCCCTGGTCATCACCCGGGAGGACAAGGAGGGCCGCCTGATCCTGTCCAAGAAGCGGGCCCAGTACGAGCGGGCCTGGGGACGGATCGAGGAGCAGCGGGAGGCTGACGAAGCGGTCAAGGGCATGGTCATCGAGGTCGTCAAGGGCGGTCTGATCGTCGACATCGGCCTGAGGGGCTTCCTGCCCGCGTCGCTGGTGGAGTTGCGCCGGGTGCGCGACCTCCAGCCGTATGTGGGCCGCGAGCTCGACGCCAAGATCATCGAGCTCGACAAGAACCGCAACAACGTGGTGCTGAGCCGGCGGGCCTGGCTGGAGGAGACCCAGCGCGAGCAGCGCGAGGCGTTCCTCGACAACCTCAGGCCGGGCGAGGTACGCAGCGGCGTGGTGTCGTCGGTGGTGAACTTCGGCGCGTTCGTGGACCTCGGCGGGATGGACGGCCTGGTCCATGTGTCGGAGCTGTCCTGGAAGCACGTCGACCATCCCAGCGCGGTGGTGTCGGCCGGTGACCGCATCGACGTGCAGGTGCTGGAGGTCGACCTGGACCGGGAGCGCATCAGCCTGTCGCTCAAGGCCACCCAGCAGGATCCGTGGCAGGAGTTCGCGGCCAGCCACCGGGTGGGGGAGCTGGTGTACGGGCGCATCACCAAGCTGGTGCCGTTCGGATCGTTCGTGCAGGTCGGCGACGGCATCGAGGGCCTGGTGCACATCTCGGAGATGTCCGCGCACCATGTGGAGCTGCCCGAGCAGGTGGTGACCCCCGGCGAGGAGCTGTGGGTGAAGATCATCGACCTCGACCTTCAGCGCCGCCGCATCAGCCTGTCGATCAAGCAGGCCGCCGAGGGCGGCGTGGTCGCGGCCGAGTACCAGGAGCACTTCGGCGACCACGCCTACGACGCGGAAGGGAACTACATCGGCGGCGGAGGGTCCGAGGGCCAGCAGGCCTGGGAGGACTACTTCTCCAGTGAGACCGGCGCCGAGTACAGCGACGACGACGCCGAGGACGAGGACGAGGACGAGAATGCCGACGCCGACGCCGAAGCCTCCGCCGACGAGGCCGTCGACGCCGAAGCCGCGGCCGACGAGACCTGAGCGCTGCCTGAGATCGCGCTGACAGGGGGGATCGGCGCCGGCAAGTCCACGGTGGGCGCCGGACTGGTCGAGCGGGGCGCGATCCTCATCGACGCCGACCAGATCGTCAGGCACCTCCAGCAGCCGGGCCGGCCCGTCTTCGACGCCATCGTGAAGCGGTGGGGTCCCGTCGTGGTCGCCGCCGACGGCACCCTGGACCGGGCCGCGGTGTCCGCATTGGTGTTCAAGGACTCCGGCGAGCTGGACGCGCTCAACGCCATCGTCCATCCCGCGGTGGGCGCCGAGATGGTCGAGCGCAGGGCCGCGGCCGCCGAGCAGTCGCCCGGCGCGGTGGTGGTGCTCGACATCCCGCTGCTGGTGCGCCCCGGCGGCCAGCCCATCGCCGAGCGCTACCGCGACCTCTCGGGCATCGTGGTGGTGGACGCCGACCCCGAGATCGCCGTGCAGCGCCTCGTGGCCCGGCGGGGACTCTCCGAGGAGGACGCCAGGGCCCGCATCGCCAGCCAGGCCGACCGCGAGTCGCGCCTGGAGGTGGCCGATTTCGTGGTCAGCAACGACGGAACCCTCGAAGAGCTGGAGCCCCAGATCGACGCCTGCTACCGCTGGGCCGCCTCCCTTGCCCGTCCTGACCACGACTGAGGGCCGGGGCGATGCGCCGCCCTTCCGACGAGTGTTCGCGCCCGGCCGCGTGAATCTCATCGGTGACCACACCGACTACATGGGGGGCCTTGTGTTCCCGATGGCCATCGATCGCGGGGTGAGCATCACTGGAACGGTAGGCGGATCGCTCGTCGAGGTCCGTTCCGGTCGAGAGAGCACGAGCGCTCGCCTCGAGCTGCCCATCGATGACCCGGCCTCGGTCAGTCCGCCATGGGCCCGACACCTTGCCGGCGTCGCGGCCGAGATGGACGCGACTGTCGGCTTCACCGGAGAGCTGAGCTCGGATCTCCCAGTAGCGGGGCTGTCATCGAGCGCTGCAGTGCAAGTGGCCGTCGCGCTGATGCTGGGCCACCCGGGTCCACCGCTCGCGGTCGCAGAGTTGTGCCAGGCTGCTGAACACCGGAGCATCGGAGTTCCGTGCGGCATCATGGACCAGCTGACCGTGGCGGCCGGCGTCGCCGGGCACGCACTGCTGATTGACTGCCACAGCCTGGAGGTCGCGCCGGTTCCCGTCCCCGAAGACGTCGAGGTCGTGATCGTTCACTCCGGCGAGCACCGCGAATTGGCCAACTCGGCCTACGCAGCACGGCGGGCCGAGTGCGAGTCCGCTCAACAGGTCATCGGCCCGCTGCGGCTGGCGCCGCTCGATGCGGTCGCCGGAATCGACGACGCGATCTTGAGGGCCCGCGCCCGTCATGTTGTGAGTGAGAACCAGCGTGTCCGAGACTTCGCTGAAGCGTTGGCTGAAGGTGACTACTCCGAGGCCGGCCATCAGATGGTCGAGTCACACCGAAGTCTCGGCCAGGACTTCGAGGTCTCGACCCCGACCCTCGACACGCTCGTTGCCGAACTGGCAGCGATCCCCGGCGTCTATGGCGCCCGGCTCACCGGCGCCGGCTTCGGTGGTGCAGTGGTGGCGCTCTGTCGACCCGGGGCCCTCGATCGGGGCTTCCTCGCCATCGCCAGCGCGGGAGCCCGGGTGCTGTAGGCGAACTGTGAGCCGGTCGGCGTCTCCCCGCCGTCGCGCCTACCCGTCGGGATCGGGATCCGCGCCGCCGCCGGAACGGCCGTCACCGTCGGGCGGTCGGAGCAGCCGCAGAAGGTGGCTGGTGGAGACCTCGATCAACTCGGTCATGGCCCGAGCGGCCTCGGCCTCGTCCCGATGCTGGATCGCCCGGGCCACCCGGGCATGGTGCTCGATGGTGGTGGCCGGGCCGCCGGGCACCTGGACGGTCACCTGCCGGCTGCCCTCCAGCGCCACCCTGATGGTCTCGGCCATCTGGGCCAGCACCGGGTTCGCGGCGGCGCGGAACACCGCGTCGTGGAAGGCCAGGTCAGCTTCGATGTAGCGGTTGAAGTCGCTGACCGACGCCGCCATGGCGTCGTACTGGGCCCGGAGCTCCGCGGCCGCTTCGTCGCTCCGCCGACGGGCGGCCAGCCGGGCCGCCTGGGGCTCGATCACCAGGCGCACCTCGGCGACGTGGCCGAGCGTCGTCGGCGCCGACCGCGCCGCGATGCTCCAGCGCAGGACGTCGGAATCGAGCAGGTTCCACGACCGGCGGTCGGCCACCACGGTGCCCGACTTCGGGCGGGACTCGATCAACCCCTTGTCCCGCAGCAGGCCGAGGGCCTCGCGGACCACGGTGCGGGACACGCCCAACTCCGCCGACAGGTCCTCCTGGTTGGAGAACCGGTGCCCGGGCGGGTAGGTGCTGTCGATGATCCGGTAGCCGATGCTCTCGACCGTACGCTGGCGAAGTCCGGTTCCCGTGCGGGAGTCGAAGACCATTCCGGCGAGGCTAGTCGCGGGCTTGCGTCAGGAACTAATCTTATGATATCACCAATGAACGACTGAACCGGAAGCGATACAACGACTTCCCGACTCAGGACACTAGGAGGAACCATGACCAACACATCCAACCGGCTTCAGAGCCTGCGCGACTCGAGCGTGAGCCGCCGCAACTTCGTGATCGGCAGCGGCGCGGCCGCGGTCGGCGGCGCCGCGTTGCTGGCCGCCTGCGGCGACGACGAGACCGCACCGGCCGCGACGACCACCGCCGCGGCCCCCGCCACCACCGCGGCAGCCGAGACCGGCGTCGGCACCACCACGCTCGGCTCGAACTACTCCGACGCGAACCCGAAGGCGGCCCTGGCCGCGGCCGTGGCCGCGACCGGCGTCGACACCGAGATCAACACCATCGACCACAACACCTACCAGGACAACTTCAACACCTACGTCCAGCAGCCCGACGACGTGATGGCCTGGTTCGCCGGCTACCGCATGCGGGCCTTCGCCAGCAAGGGCGTGGTGGGCGACATCTCCGACGTGTGGGACAACCTCGACGGGATGTCCGGCGCCTTCCGCAGCGCCTCCTCGGGCCTCGACGGCAACCAGTACTTCGTGCCGCTCTACTTCTACCCGTGGGCCGTCCACTACCGCAAGAGCCTGTTCGCCGACAACGGCTACGACATCCCCGCCAACTGGGACGAGTTCAAGGCCCTGTGCGACACGATGGAGGCCGACGGCCTCATCCCGCTGTGCGCCGCCAACGACGGGCGCTGGCCCCAGATGGGCATGTTCGACATGCTGAACCTGCGGATCAACGGCTACGACTTCCATGTCAGCCTCATGGGCGGCCGGGAGGACTGGGAGGACGCCCGGGTGCAGAACGTGTTCAGCACCTGGGAGGAGATCCTTCCCTACTACCAGCCCGACGCCAACGGGCGCACCTGGCAGGACGCCGCCAACAACCTTGGCGACAAGTCGGCGGGCATGTACCTGCTCGGCACCTTCGTCGTGTCGAACTTCGACAGGGAAGCCCAGGCCGACATCATCGACGACATCGACTTCTTCCTGTTCCCCGAGGTGAACCCGGAGCACGGCCAGGACGCCATCGAGGCGCCGATCGACGGCTTCATGATGGCCGCCGAACCAGCCAACGAGGCGGGGGCCAAGGCCCTGCTCACCGGCCTGGGCTCGGTCGAGGCCATCGACGCCTACCTGTCGGTGGATCCGGCGGTGGTGGCCGCCAACAGCAACGCCGACACCAGCGGCTACAACGCCCTGCAGCGCAAGTCCGCCGAGGCGGTCGCCACGGCGAGCTACATCGCCCAGTTCCTCGACCGCGACACCGACCCCGACTTCGCGGCCAACGTGGTCGGCGTCGGGATCGCCGACTTCCTGGCAACTCCCGGCAGCATCGGCACGATCCTCGCCGACATCGAGGCCAAGAAGCAGACCTTCACCTTCGAGTGACGACCCTCGGATCGCGCGCTCCACGGCGGGCGACGCCCGGCGGATAGCTACGATCCCCACCGTGCGAGCGACGGCGGCGGCCTCCCGATCCGGGCGCCGCCGGCGTCGCTCGACCCATCTCTCACGCACCGACCGCATCTGGCTGTGGGTGATGGTCGGCGTGCCCGCCGCCCTGCACATCGGGCTGGTCTGGATACCGGCGACTCTGACCGTCATCCTGTCGTTCGCCGAATGGGACAACCTGGCGCCGCTGAGCGACATCCGCGACGTCGGCTTCCGCAACTACTGGTTCATCTTCACAGTCTTCGAGGGCGACCTGTTCGGGGCGCTGTTCAACAACTTCGTGCTGATCATCTGGCTCACCGTCTGCTCGGCGGTCGGCATGCTGTTCGCCTACCTGCTCGACAAGAACATCCGGGGCAGCCGCTTCTACCAGAGCGTCTACTACTTCCCGGTGGTGCTGTCGCTGGCCGTCGTCGGCTTCATCTGGAAGTCGACGATGTTCTCCCGGGACCGGGGCCTGCTCAACACGCTGTGGCCGGGCGGGCCCATCGACTTCGTCGGGGACGGCACCAAGATCTTCTCCTTCGACCTGCCGTTCCTCGACCCGGCCCTCGGGCTGTCCAAGAACTTCGCGGCCCTGCTGGTGGCCATGGCCTGGCGGCACATCGGCTACATCATGGTGATGTACCTGGCCGGCCTGAAGGCGGTCGATCAGGCTCTGCGGGAAGCGGCCGCCATCGACGGATGCAACGAGTGGCAGGCGTTCAGACGGGTGATCTTCCCGTCCCTGAAGCCGATCAACGTGATCGTGGTCGTGATCACCGCCATCGAGGCTCTGCGGGCCTACGACATCATCGCCGCCCTCAACGAGCCCCGCGGCACCGACGTGATGGGCACGCTGGTCACCAAGAGCCTCCTGGGCGAGGGCAGCGGGCGGGTCGGGTTCGGATCGGCGTACGGCGTGGTGATGCTGCTGCTGTGCCTCGGCTTCATCATCTGGTACGTGATCAACCACTACCGGGAGTCCGAGCTGTGAGCGGCACCGTCGTTGCCGCGCCTCCGTCCGCCAAGCGCAGGGGGCCCCGCGTGAAGCCCATGAGGCTCCTGCTGTACGCCTTCCTGACCGTGATGGCGCTGGCCTGGCTGGTGCCCGTCGGAACCGCCGTCTACAACTCCTTCCGCTACTGGGAGGCCGACACCCAGCCCAACGGGGCCTTCTCGCTGCCCGAGACCCTCACCCTCGACAACTACCGCGACGCCTGGAACGTGGGCGAGATGGCCAAGACGTTCGGCAACACCGCCTTCATCGTGATCCCGGCGCTGTTCTTCACCCTGCTGCTGGCCGCCATCGTGGCCTACGCCTGCACCCGCTACAGCTGGAAGTTCAACATCGCCTTCCTGGTGCTGTTCACCGCCGGCAACCTCATGCCCCAGCAGGTGCTGTTCCAGCCGCTGTTCCAGTTCTTCAAGCGGATGCCGTGGCCCGACATCCTCTCCGACACCGACACCGGCAGCCTGCTGGGCACCAAGATCGCCGTCATCCTGATCCACGTCGCCTTCCAGGTCGGATTCTGCACCTTCGTCCTGTCGAACTACATGAAGACCATCCCCAAGGAGATCGACGAAGCCGCCGCCGTCGACGGGGCCGGAGTGTGGCGTCGCTTCTTCAAGATCATCCTCCCGCTGACCCGGCCCGCTCTCGCCGCGCTGGGCACGCTGGAGTTCACCTGGCTCTACAACGACTTCTTCTGGGGCGCGGTGCTTCTCAACCGGGGCGACGAACGCCCCATCACCTCCTCGATCGCCGTGCTCAACGGCCAGTGGGCCAGCGACTTCAACCTGATCGCAGCGGCGTCCATCCTCATAGCCCTGCCTACGCTGGTCGTATACCTGATCCTGCAGAAACAGTTCATCTCGGGCCTCACCCTCGGCGCCAGCAAGGGCTGAGAGGCCGAGCAGGGTTGACATGATCAGCTTCGCACGAGCCCAAGCGAGGCCGTGGCCTGAGCGGCCCGTGAGCGAAGCGAACACGAGCGGGAAACTGGGCCCGGCCACATCGGCATGATCCATCTGCGCGGCCGCGGCGCCGACGTGGTGGTCGACCTGTCGCACGGCGCGCCACAGATCGTGCACTGGGGCGCGCCGTTGTCCGAGCCCGACGGCTCGGCGCTCGAGGCCGCTCTGGAGCGTCCACGGGTGCACGCCGCTCCCGACACGGTCGCGCCGGTCTCGGTCGTGCCCGAGCACGGGTCCGGCTTCCCGGGACGGCCCGGGCTGCTGGGCTCGCGGCCCGACGGGCGCGACTGGGCCCCCCGGTTCCGGCCCGCCCGGCATGCGCTCGACGGGGGGCGGCTTACCGTGGAGGCGCTCGACGAGGTCGCCGGCCTCGCCCTGACCACGACGCTCAGCCTCGACCATGCCCTGTCGGTGCGGGTCGAGGTCGCCAACCTGAGCCCGGACGAGCCCTACCGGCTCGATGGCATGAGCATCACCCTGCCGGTCCCGGCCCGGGCCTCCGAACTCCTCACGCTGGGCGGACGCTGGGGCCGCGAGTTCCAGGTGCGGCGGACTTCCTGGTCCTGGGGCGCGCACACCGTCGAGAACCGGCGGGGCCGCACATCCCACGAGCATCCGCCGCTGGTGTTCGCCGGCGACGCCGGCTTCGGTGAGAGCACCGGCTCAGTGTGGGGCGCTCACCTCGCCTGGACCGGCAACCATGCGCTCCTGGCCGAGCGGCTGCCCGACGGGCGGCGGTACGTGCAACTCGGCGAGCTCCTCCATCCCGGCGAGATCGCGCTCGCGCCCGGAGAGTCGTACCGCAGCCCCGAGGTGGTCGCCGTCCACAGCGAGGCGGGGCTGACCGCAGCCACCCAGCAGTTCCATCGCCGGCTGCGTGCCCGCCCCGAGCACCCGCGGTCGCCGAGGCCGGTCGTGTTCAACACCTGGGAGGCCATTTACTTCGACCACGACCTCGACCGGCTGCTGGCGCTGGCCGAGCGGGCAGCCCGGATCGGGATCGAGCGTTTCGTGCTCGACGACGGCTGGTTCGGCTCCCGCCGCGACGACACGTCGGGCCTCGGCGACTGGACGGTGTCGGCCGACGCCCACCCGGAGGGCCTCGATCCCCTGATCGCTCACGTCACCGGTCTGGGAATGGCCTTCGGCATCTGGGTCGAGCCCGGCATGGTCAACCCCGACAGCGACCTCTACCGGGCCCATCCCGAGTGCGCGCTGGCCAACGACGGCTACGAGCCCGTGCTGGCCCGCAACCAGCTCGTGCTCGACCTGGCCCGCCCCCAGGCGTTCGACCACGTTCTGGGCCAGCTCGACAGCCTGCTCGCCGACCACGACATCACCTTCCTGAAGTGGGACATGAACCGCGACCATATTGGAGCGGGCGGGGCCGGCGGCCGGGCCGGCACCCACGCCCAGACGCTGGCCGTGTACCGGCTCATGGACGCGCTGCGCCGGCGGCATCCCGGAGTGGAGATCGAGAGCTGCTCCTCCGGCGGGGCCCGGGTCGACCACGAGATTCTCCGCCGCACCGAGCGGGCCTGGACCAGCGACTGCACCGACCCGCTCGAGCGCCAGGCGATCCAGCGGGGCGCGTCGCTGCTGATCCCGCCCGAGATGATGGGGGCCCACATCGGGCCGGAGCGCTCCCACACCACCGGCCGGCGCCACGCTCTCGCCTTCAGGGCGGCAACCGCTCTGTTCGGGCACCTCGGCGTCGAGTGCGACCTGCTCGAACTCTCAGACGCGGCCTTGGACGACCTCGCCGAGGCCATATCGGTACACAAGCGGTTCAGGCCCCTGCTGCACAGCGGCGACGCGGTGCGGTTCGACACCGAGCCCGCCTACACGGCGCACGGGGTGTACCGGCCCGACCTCTCGGAGGCGCTGATCAGCTTCGCCGTGGTTGCGCCGGTCCCGAGCCTGACCCCTCCGCCCCTGCTACTGCCAGGGCTAGATCCCGGCCGGCGGTACCGGGTAGAGCGGGTGCCCCTCCCGGGCGAGCGCAGCGGCCCGACCCACTCGTCGCCGCCCTGGTGGGACGAGGGCGCGGTGCTGCGAGGCGACGATCTGGCCCGTCTCGGCCTCCAGCTGCCCCCGCTGAACCCCGAGACGGCCGCGCTGATCCACCTCGACACCGCCTGACGTCCGAGCGGCAGGCGGCGACTCAGGCCGGTGTGACGCTCACCCGGTATGCGGCGCTTCAGACCGGTGTGACGCTGACCCTGTAGGCGAACTCGTGGCGTCCGGACGCGATCCGGTACTCCGGCAGCACGCCCGGTCCGCAGCTGGCGGTGCCCAGGCCCCGGTGGGCGGCGTCGAGGCACACCATCAGGCCGTCGCGGCGCCGGACCTCGGCCTGCGTCGGCGCCTCGAACAGATCCGACGGACGGTGGTGAGTCGCCGAGAAGCTCAGCGTGCTGGGCTGCAGGGCGCCGATGCGGACCGCCTCGCCGCCCTCGGGATCGATGATCTCCAACCACCGGCAGCCGGTGCGCAGCCCGAACTCCTGGGGCACCAGGTAGGGCAGTTCGTCGGGCGGGCCGCGCCAGACGCCCATCATGGCGCTGCGGTTCCGGTCCGGGTAGTTCTCGTGAGGGCCCTGCCCGTACCAGCGGAGCTCGCGGAACCGGGGAGGCAGCTCGAACTGCACGCCGATCCGGGGCAGGTCGGCCAGCGCTTCCGGCACCTCGACCGAGTGCCGGTAGGTGGTGCCGTGATCGTCGTGCTCGACCTGCAGGCGGTGTGCGACCAGTTCGTCGGCCGATCGGTTGTGGAGGCCGGCCTGTCTCCACCGGTGAAGGGCCCGGCCGCCCACCCCGAGGCGCTCCGAGAGTTCGGGCGTCAGCTTGAAGCCGTCGTTGTCGGTCGGGGCCCGCCACAGGTTGAGAGTGGGGGAGACCAGGTGGTCGGCCGGCGACCCGCCGGGGCCTCGCCTCGCCGGGCCGCCGGCGCAGGCCAGCTCGATCTGGTCCCAGGACACCACATGGCCCGCCGACGCGAACCAGGCGTCGTGAACGGTCTCCCATCGGACGGTGAGATGTGCGTCGCGGTCCAGGTCCGGATCGAGGGCGGCCTCCGGGAGGGGGATCGTCGCAGATGCGTGCCCAGCGACCTCGGGCACGGCCAGCACGCCGCCATCGGCGGCCTCGCCGTCCACGAGCAACTCCCAGCCGGCCCGCAGGTCCGCTAGGCCCGTGAAGGCCCGCCGGTTCTCGATCCGCAGACCGCGGCCGTCGCCGGTGACCACGACCGGCCGGTACACCCATGCGACCTCCCGCATGGCCGGGTGGGGCTCCAGGTCGGCGGACACGAGCCCGTCGGCCACGAAGTTGCCGTCGTGGGGGGCGTCGCCGAACTGGCCGCCGTAGGCGAGCCTCGCCGTGCCGTCCGGGAGGCGCCGGCGCAGGGCCTGGTCCTTCCACTCCCACAGGAAGCCCCCCTGGAGACCGGGGGTGGCCTCGATCACGTCCCAGTAGTCGGCCAGCGAGCCGTTGCTGTTGCCCATGGCGTGGCTGTACTCGCACATGATCAGCGGCCTCCGACCGGCGCCGGCCTGGCCGTAGCCGCGGATGGCGTCGAGCTGCGGGTACATGGGGCAAACGATGTCGGTGGCGGTCTCACCGCAGTCGTCCCAGCCCCGGAGGTCGATCGCCGGCTCGTAGTGCAGCGGTCGTGACGGGTCCGCTTCCCGGATCCACTTGGCCAGGGCGTCGTGACTGGCGCCGTAGCCGGTCTCGTTTCCGAGGCTCCACACGATCACCGACGGGTGGTTCCGGTCACGTTGCACCATGCGGGCGCCGCGGTCCACGAAGGCTTCCCGGTAGGCGTCGTCGTCGCAGATGGTGTCCTCGTAGGCGTGGCCCTCGAGGTTGGCCTCGTCCACCACGTAGAAGCCCAGCTCGTCGCAGAGCGCGTAGAAGGCGGTGTCGTTGGGGTAGTGCGACGTCCGCACGGCGTTGATGTTGTGGAGCCGCATCAGCCTCAGGTCGTCCAGCATGTCCTCGACGGTCACGGCCTTGCCCGTGTCGGGGTGATGGTCGTGGCGGTTCACGCCGAAGATGCGGATCGGGAGACCGTTCATCAGCAGTTGCCGGTCGCGCACCTCCACCCGGCGCAGCCCGACCCGCTGCGTCTCGCTCTGGATGACACTCCCGCCGGGATCCACCAACTCGGCGGCGAGGGTGTAGAGCCGGGGCGTCTCCGCGCTCCACGCTTCGGCCCGGGCAAGGTCCCATCGCGCGTCCGCTTCGGCCCCGCGCCGGCCTCCGCCCGACCACGCGTCCGCTTCGGCCCCGCGCCGGCCTCCGCCCGACCACGCGTCCGCCCCATGCTCGCCGGCCTCCTGGACGCGCTCGAAGGCCACAGGTGCATCGATCTCGCGGCCCACCCGGGAGCCGGAGGGATCGTGCAGTTCGAACCGCATCGACCAGCCCTGCGCTGACATGCCGCCGAAGTCGACGACCGCGGTCGCAGCCACCCTCCCTGTGACCGTGTCCCGATCGAAGTCAGTCGACACCCGGATGTCAGCAATGTGGCCATTGGGGCGGGACTCGATCCACAGCGAGCGGTGCAGTCCGGCCATCCACCACTGGTCCTGGTCCTCGATATAGCTGTGGGCGCTGTACCGGATCACGACGATGGCCAGCTCGTTGGTCTTCCGGGTGAGCAGGCGGCCGACCTCGTACTCGCTGGGCAGGCGGCTGTCGGTGCCGTATCCCGCGAACCGGCCGTTGACGTACACCGCATGCACGCTCTCGGCGCCGCCCACGTGAAGGACGGTCCGGTCGCCGTGCCAGTCGGCGGGCACCGTCACCGTCCGGCGGTACACCCCGGCCGGATTGCGGTCGGGCAGCCGCGGCGGCGGGCCGTCGAACGGCATCTGGACGTTGGTGTAGTGGGGTCTGTCGACTAACACCTCGCCACGGGCGTTCGAGAGGTTCTGCATGGTCCAGTTGCCGGGCACGGCCACCTGCACAGCGTCCGGCCGGATGCCGGTCAGCGCCTCGGCCGGCACCTCGTCGGGAGTCTCGAACAACTCGAGCGACCACAGGCCGTCGAGTCCCTGGCGGCGGAACCCCGACAGCGGGACGTGCATCGCCAGCCGGTTCATCTCCAGCACCGACGGGTCCGCCCAGGGCCGTCGCTCTCCGATCACCGGCAGCACGGGGCGAAACCGTAACGTGAGGCACCCTCACCGCAACTTGATGTAGTTGTCCGTCTCGGAGCGGAACAACTACATCAAGAGCGAGCGCGAGTAGGCGGAAGCCCTTCGCGTCGCAGCGGCGTCATTCCCGCTCTTGTTCGCTGCGCTCACGGGCCGCTCGGGCCACGGCCTCGCTGCGCGCCTCGTGATGCTCATCAATCGCTCCCTATCCGCTCGGCCTCCAAGAACGGGCCGATCCGTGGCTCGGACCGGGGCCGCGTCGGTACGATCGGCACCGATGCCGCCGGTGACCGTGCCCAGCGATCGGAAGGCCTTCGAGGTGGTGGCCCCGTTCGAGCCCGCCGGCGACCAGCCCAAGGCGATCGAGGCCCTGGCCGCCGGCGTGGCCGACGGGCACCGGTTCCAGACGCTGCTGGGCATCACCGGCTCGGGCAAGAGCGCCACCATCGCGTGGACCATCGAGCGGGCCCAGCGGCCCACGCTGGTGCTGGCCCCCAACAAGTCGCTGGCCGCCCAGCTGGCCAACGAGCTGCGGGAGCTGTTCCCGCACAACCGGGTGGAGTACTTCGTCAGCTACTACGACTACTACCAGCCCGAAGCGTACATGCCGGCCAGCGACACCTACATCGAGAAGGACTCTTCGGTGAACGACGAGATCGACCGGCTGCGCCACTCGGCCACCTCGGCGCTGCTCACCCGGCGGGACACCATCGTGGTGGCGTCGGTGTCGGCCATCTA
Organism: Acidimicrobiaceae bacterium; assembly: GCA_009844405.1. Classification (GTDB taxonomy): domain Bacteria; phylum Actinomycetota; class Acidimicrobiia; order Acidimicrobiales; family Aldehydirespiratoraceae; genus Aldehydirespirator. The sequence goes on along the minus strand of VYBO01000022.1, from coordinate 40,824 downwards.
CGGGCTCGGCTCCCCCACCGAGTACGAGACCCAGCTGCTCGTGCTGCACCGGGGAGCCACCTACGACCAGCGGTCGATCCTGCGCCGCCTGGTGGACATGCAGTACGAGCGCAACGACATGAACCTGACCAGGGGCAGGTTCCGGGTGCGGGGCGACACCATCGAGATCCACCGGGCCTACGACGAGGCCGCGGTGCGGATCGAGCTCTTCGGCGACGAGGTGGACCGCATCACCGTCGTCGACCCGCTGACCGGCGAGCGGCTGGAGGCCCTGGACGACCTGGTGGTGTTCCCGGCCACCCACTACGCCACCACCGCGGAGCGGATGCAGGCCGCCATCGAGCGCATCGAGGTGGAGCTGGCCGCGCGCCTGGCCTGCTTCGAGCGAGAGGGCAAGCTGCTGGAGGCCCAGCGGCTGCAGATGCGCACCAGCTACGACCTCGAGATGATGGCCGAGCTCGGCTACTGCAACGGCATCGAGAACTACTCGGCGCCCATCGACGGCCGGAGTCCGGGCGAGTCGCCGTACACGCTGCTCGACTACTTCCCCGCGGACTTCCTGATGGTGATCGACGAGTCGCATGTGGCCGTGCCCCAGCTTCACGGCCAGTACGAGGGCGACCGCAGCCGCAAGGAGACCCTGATCGAGCACGGGTTCCGGCTGCCGTCGGCGGCCGACAACCGCCCGCTGCGCTTCGACGAGGTGATGAGCCGGCTCAACCAGGTGATCTTCATGTCGGCCACTCCGGGGGACTACGAGCTGCAGGTCTCCGAGCAGGTGGTGGAGCAGATCCTGCGGCCCACCGGGCTGGTCGATCCCGAGGTGGTGGTGAAGCCGACCAAAGGCCAGATCGACGACTTGCTGGACGAGATCTCGGCTCGCACCGAGCGGGACCAGCGGGTGCTTGTGACCACCCTCACCAAGAAGATGGCCGAGGACCTGACCGACTACCTGCTGGAGCGGGGGCTGCGGGTGCGGTACCTGCACAGCGAGGTCGACACGATCCAGCGCATCGAGATCCTGCGGGACTTGAGACTCGGGGAGTTCGACGTGCTGGTCGGGATCAACCTGCTGCGGGAAGGGCTCGACCTGCCGGAGGTGTCGCTGGTGGCCATCCTCGACGCCGACAAGGAGGGCTTCCTGCGCAGCGAGACGTCGCTGATCCAGACCATCGGGCGAGCGGCCCGCAACGTGGACGGCCAGGTGGTGATGTACGCCGACGTGGTCACCGACTCGATGCGGCGGGCGATCTCCGAGACGATGCGGCGCCGGGGCCTCCAGGAGGCCCACAACGAGGTCCACGGGATCGACCCGGCCACCATCCGCAAGGCGGTCACCGACATCCTGGCCATGATCCGCCCCGACCGCGACGGCGCGCCGGTGCCCGACGCCGGCGTGGGGGGCGAGCGCGGGGGAGGGTTGGCCGAGGCCCGCCGTCGGCGGGACGGCCCCGACCTCGGCGACCTGCCCGACGCCGAGCTGGATCGCCTGATCCGAACCCTCGACGAGGAGATGCGGGAGGCCGCCGCCGAGCTCCGCTTCGAGTACGCCGCAAGGCTGCGCGACGAGATCAAAGACCTACGGAGAGAACTGGCCGAGATCCGTGGCTGACCCGGCTCAGGCTCGCGCCGCTCGGTCCTGAGTGCAGAGTGCCCGGTTCTCAACCACCCGTCCCCGCCCAGGGGTGAGCGAAGTTGACAGGTCAATATTCTGACCTATCCTGGTGCCATGCCAGACACGATACCGTTCTCCGAAGTCAAGGCCCGTCTCTCTGAGATGGCCGACCGCGTCGAGCATCAGCACGACCGGATACTGGTGACCCGCAACGGCCGACCCTCGTTCGTGTTGATGAGTCCCGACGAACTCGAGTCCCTCGAGGAGACTCTCGACATCATGAGTGATCCCGAGCTGGTCGAGTCGCTTCGAACGTCGATCAAGGAAGCCGCCGAGGGGAAGCACATGCCCTTTCCCGACCCGTTCTGAGGCAACCCGTTGTATCGGGCAAGGATCACGGCTGAGGCTATGCGCAACCTCGGCCAACTTCCAGAGAAGGTGCGCCAAGCGGCGATGGCTGCCGTCATCGGTGCGATCTCCGAGAATCCACGACGGGCAGGAAAGCCGCTCAAGGGCGAGTTCATGGGTTGCTGGTCCGCCCGGAGAGGCGAGTATCGGGTCGTCTACAGAATCATGGAAGACGAGGATGTCGTGATGATCCACCGGATCCAGCACCGCCGACACGTCTACCGCTCCAACTGAGGGGCGGGCACGCTGCTTCGAGGATCTTGAGGGCCGGGCGTCTACTCGTCGGCCGGCCGCCAGGCGTCGGGGTGGATGACCGCGTTCATCTCGGCGCCGGTGCGGGTGATGGCCTTCACTGCGACGGGCCGGTTGTTGCCGGGGACGTCGAAGGGCTGCGACAGCAGCGACGTCAGGTTGGCCTCGGCGTCGGGGTCGAGGTCTCTGGCGAGGCTGCGCATGGCCGCCTTGAGCCCGGACCGGTTGCGCACGCCGTTGGGGAAGAACGTCAGCCGGGCGATGAACGACAGGGAGTCGTGGTCGGTGTCGATCATCCAGCAGTCGATGTCGTCGGTTCTGGTCTCGCGCACGATGCCGGTGCTGGGGTCGTAGGTGTCGCAGCCGTTGAGGCGCACCACCAGGCCGGTCCCGTCCGAGGTGCGGCGCACCTCGCAGTCGGGCTCGCCCAGCAGCGTGAACGTGCCCGCGTCGGGGCTCTTGGACAACTCGGGTATCTGCAGGTCCTTGGAGCCGACCACGCGGTGAACGTTGCAGACGTTGACCGCGGCGGGCACGTCGGGATCGAACGCGAAGCCGACGACGATGAGGTTGCGGCAGTCCGGCACGTTCCTTCGCGCCTCGATGACGGCCCGCTTGACGAGTTCGGCGGTGACCGTCGCGTCGGGCGCGGCGATCATCAAGGCGGCGGCGATCTCGGCGTCGCGGCCCGGCTGGACGCAGGTCACGCCGTGGGTGGCGAGACGGCCCTCGGGCCAGCGCTCGTGGTCGACGACCGCCAGCAGGGTCCTGCCGCCGGAGTCGCAGATCGGCGACCGGTGCAGCGCTTCGATCACGGCCCGTTCGGCGTCGCCCGCGGCGAGCCCGAGATCGCTTGGCGGGCCGGGCCCGGCGCCGGAGTCCGCCGCCGGAGCGCTGAAGGGCAGGTACGAGTACGGCGAGTGCGACTCGACGGTGAACGGGCTGCACAGCCGCACCCGCCCGGCGTCCTTGTCGGTCTGGTCGACGAGGCGGATCACGTTGTCGGGATGCTCCCAGTCGGTGCCGGGGTCGGCGAGCCGTCCGGCGGACACCTTGGGCATGGTCCTGCACACGAACCCGGCCGCGGGGTCGTTGCCGCCGTCGAGGGTGCGATGCCACGAATAGGCGGAGGTGGCGAGATGCTGTCGGGCGACCGCGACGGCCACCCGGGACACGTCGATGGTGATCCAGCGCCGCCCCCACTCCTCAGCCACATCGGCGGTGACCCCCGACCCGCAGGTCGGGTCGAGCACCAGATCTCCCGGATCGGTGGTCATGAGCACGCAGCGCTCGACGATGGCATCGGATGTCTGGACCACGTAACGCTTTCTTCTTCCTGCAACTGGCCGCATGGCGTGCCAGACATTGTCGACTCGACGTCCTGGGACTTCAGACTCGTACCATTTCCACTGGAGGCTTCCCCCGCTCGCGTCAAGGCGACCGTTCCAGCCGAGCCAGCACAATCCGCACGGCTCGGGATCGGGGCACGGCGGCTCTGCCGCCGTACGCGCGCCAGTGTCGTCCGGCCCCGCAGTGGTAGCGCTGCCCAATGTACTCGACCCAGCGCGTAAGTCCGGTCGTGGATGATCCCATGGAGGTCAGGTTCATTCGACGTACGAGACGGCAGTCATCGGCGATCTCGGAGGCGGGATCGAGTCGTTCGCTGACTGTGAGCTTCCGAGTGCTTCCGTCGGGTTCTTCGATCATTGCGTAGCTGCTGAACAACTCGAGAACGCCTGCTCGGTCCAGGTCGTCGTATGGCTGCCTGTACTTGCACCTCGTCCTGTCCTTGGCGTACCAGAGCAGGTATGAGGCGCTCTCGGGCAGGGTGCGGGCAGATGATCCCGCCGTCGGGCGCCAGGTGATCGTGGCTATCCGGTTCTCGGGACCGAACACCTCGTCGAGCACGAGGGCGAGGCGGTGGACGTTGATGTCGCCTATCTGCACGAACAGCGATCCGGTGTCGGTGAGCAGCTCTCGTGCGAGCACGGCCCGTTCGTGGATTCCGTCGAGGTAGGAGTGGATGCCGTTGCGGTAGGTGTCGCGGAAGGCCCGCAGCGGGGCGGTGTCGCCCGAGGGCACGCCGTCGAGGCGCTCGGGGGTCTCCAGGCTGCCGACCTCGGTCTGGAAGTTCGACTTGAAGGCCTGGCCGTAGGGCGGGTCGAAGTAGATCATCTGAACCTGGCCGCGCAGCCCGTCCTTGGCGATGAGCGACTGCATCACCGCGGAGGAGTCGCCGTGGATGAGGCGGTTCTGCCAGTGCCCCGAGTGCTGGTACCACTCCAGCTCCGCGCCGTCCTCCGCCAAGCCGTCGAAGTCGAACTGGAGTTCGTGGCGAGCCCCGACACGGCGCAGCTGCTCGACCAGCAGCGCCGGCGTGACCTTCTCGCGCGTGTACAGCGGCACGCCCGAGAAGTCGTGGCCGGCGTCGGCGCCGGCGTCGCCGGCGAGCCGGGAGGTGGCGCCGCCGCGGTCCCAGGCGAGCAGCGGATGCGCGCTCAGGTCGCGGTCGAGGTCCGGCTCGCAGCGTTCTACCGCCGCCTCGTAGGCGTTCGCCACCGCCTCCGGCAGCCGTCTCGGCACTGTGAACGGAGCCGGGGCCCGGTCGTCGTCGGACATCAGCGGCGACGTCTCCGCTGTCGGCTGGTTGAGCCGCTCCGACGAGGTGTGCTCGTAAGAGCGCGGCTCGCTCACGGCGAGGTCCCAGACCGCTCAGCGAGTCCCGATCGCAGTTCCGGTGACACGGCGGAGTTCATAGGCTCGCTCGACGGTGATCCGCCCACGGTCGTTGGTCCGCGTCCGAGCACAGACGCGTCATCCGGCATCGGACCCGCTCCTGACGGGAGCCTTCGCGAGCTCGTCGAGGCGACCCGGCAGGCGATCCGCCTCGAAGACGATCTCGTAGGCCCAGTGGCGCAGGTCGTCGGGCAGATGCGGCGTGCCCTCGACTGCCGGGATCCAGTGCCCACGGGTCCAGGCCTCAGCGGCGAGGGCCTTGTCGTCGGCGATCCCCTTGCACTCGACGATGACGTTCAGCCCGTTGCCCAGCCGGACGATGAAGTCAGGCTCGTAGCGCCGCCATGCGCCGTCGAAGTGGTACGGCAGCGACCATCCGAGGCTGAAGTTGCGGGCCCAGGCCTCTACCGCCCGATGCTGATCGAGGATGCGGGCGCAGTCGAGTTCAAGCCGTGAGTGGCACGCCGCGTGCGACAGTTCGCTGCGAGCGCATTGGTGGATGTGCCGCAGCGTGGTCTCGAAGCGCACGTCTGCCGTGTCGTCGAGCGCCTTCGACGCGAGAGCTGCGATCCTGCGGGGGGGGGGTCTCGGGCGCGAAACGACAGGCGGCGATCAGGTCATTGTAATGGTCGCGCTTGTCGCGGTGGCGCAGCAGCACCGACGGCCTGGGGCAGTCGACGCCGGGATGGGCGAGCCAGTCGCCGACCGCCCTGTAGGCGCTCACGAACAGGGCGCCCCTTCCGGCGCCGGCGAGCCCGTCCGGCGGCCCGCCGGGCCCGTCCTCAGCCGGCTCGCGCCCCGCCGCGGGCGGCGCCGCGCCGTCGGTGAGGAGGTTGGCCACCTCGGCGGCGCAGCGCACCCTCGCGGCCTTCTGGCGGCGGTCCTCGTCGGGCGACAGCAGGTGCGTGGCGCCCGACACGCCCGCGACCTCCACGATCTCGGCCTCGGCGTTCTCGCTGAGCGAGGCCGGCCGCACACGGCCCGGGTCGAGCCGGAATCCCGACGATGAGGCCACGGTCAGGTAATCGACCACGACAGGCCAGCTGATCCGCAGACCGGATCGTCCCTCGACGGTGCTCACCGCCACACGCGTCGGCGGGTCGACGGGCGCAGCGGACTCCCTCGCCGGCATGAACTCGAAGGGGATGCCCAGCACCTCGGCGTACTCCGGCGACAGCAGATGCTCCTTGCCGGGCTCGTCGCGGAAGGACTCGTAGGACGTGCGGCGGAGCGCCCGGCCGGTGACCTGCTCGCAGAGCAGCTGCGAAGAGAACGCCCGGAAGCCGAGGATCTGGGTGACGGTGCGAGCGTCCCAGCCCTCGGTGAGCATCGACACCGACACCACGCAGCGCACCTTCTCGCCGAGGCGGCGCTGCCTGCCGACGGTGTTGAGCGCCTCGCGCACCGCGTCGGCGGGCGCGTCGTCGCCCATGTGCCTGGCCTGCTCCGCCAACCGCTTCTTGAAGCCGGCCCCGATGGCGTCGTCGTCGTCGAGACGCGAGTGCACCAGCAGCGTGCGAGGCTCGCTGCGCCATGCGGGAGCGGCGCCCTCGCCGGCCGTAACGACGTTGGAGAACTCCTCGTAGAGGCCCTCGACCAGTCGCCCGTCGGGAGTCTCGCAGCCGGCGATGTGCTCGTAGAGCGCCGTCGCGTTCGCGACGGTGTTGGCCACCACGATCATCACCGGCGGCGTCGGCTGGCGGCCGAGGGTCCGCTCGTAGGCGTCGCGCCACTCCCGCACCGAGGCGGCCAGCGCCCCGGCGAGAGGCTCCGGCAGCACCGCGGCGGGGTCGTCGCTTCGCTTGGGGAGCCTCTTGTGCGGGGTCGCGTCGTACAGGCGGCGCCAGGCGGTCAGCGACTCCGAGGTGTCGTCGTCGACGGGCACCCGGGGCACCTTCACCAGGCCCGACTCGATTGCGTCCATCAGCCCGAAGTCGGAGGCGACCCACTCGAACATCGGCGACTCGCTGCGACGCGAGCGCGCTATCCACATCGGCGTCGCCGAGAAGTCGTACACCGGCGACGCCTGCCCGCCCGCCGGATAGCGCTCGCCGAGCGCGCCGACGTCGCGCAGCGTGCGGATCGCGTTGAACCACACCGCGGCGATCTTGTCGGCGTCCTTCTCCTCGGCCGACGGCCTGGAGGCTTCGCCGTCGGCGTCGACGCTGCCGGGCAGGTAGCAGTGGTGCGCCTCGTCGTTGATGACCACCAGGTCGCCGTGGGCTCCGCCGCGGTCCAGCAGTCCCCGTGCGACCCGGCGGACCATCGCCGCCGCCGACTCGGTCTGGTCCACACGGCCCGGTCCCAGAACGGACTTCTGGGCCCCGGTGGCCTCGGTGGGGTCGCGCCGGCGGAACGCCTGCCAGTTGACGATCTCCACCCGGGCCGAGTTGAGGTCGCCGCGCAGGCTGCCAGGCACCAGCCCCAGTTCGTTGTAGACGTTGTCGGCGTGCGACGGCGACAGCACCGCCAAGCGGTCGCGGACGGTGAGCCCCGGCGCGAGCACCAGGAACCGCGACGAGTGCCGGAGGTTGCGCTGCCTGCGGGTCCGCACCGCGTTCAGCGTCTGCCAGGCGATCAGCATTCCCATGACCGCCGTCTTGCCGGTGCCGGTGGCCATCTTGGCGCAGTACCGCACGATCCCGTCGTTGGCCCGGCGCGACTCCTCCTCGATCCGGCGGCGCTCAGGCGTGTCGCGCCGGGCGACCTCGCGCAGCCAGATGAACGTCTCGACCGCCTCGCGCTGGGCGAAGAACGGGCGAAGCTGACGGTGGGCGTCGTCGTCGGCCCAGTGGCGCAGCAGCGTGCCCGTGACCGACGTCGTGCCCGGATAGCCGGCGTGCCGCCACTGGCGCACCCGTTCGCGCACCGCCATGACCGCCTCGTTGTGGACCTCGGTCGGGAGGTCCATCGCAAGCTGGGCGGCCTTGTGGTCCTCGGGCACCGGGCGGAGCAGCGCCGACGGGCGGCGGCCCTCCAGCGGTTGGACCGCCATCGCCCGGCCCGCCCTGTCGAGGCGCCAATGACGGTCGGGCTCGCGGTAGGGCGAGCACAGGATCGGATCGGCGGCCGGATCGAACCGCGGCGTCGTCGCGTCGGCCGTCACGGGACCGTCGACCGCTCACTCCGCGCAAGCCGGGGCGGCGGCAGGGGCCGGTCGCCGCACCCGGCCCTGTAAGCGGCCCAGGCCTCGATCTCGCGTGATCCCACGGACGCGAAGCTACAGCACGGCTGCGACAAGGCGGGCCTCGCGATCAACTCGTGCAGGCCGCGCTGCATGGGCGCGTGGGCGCACAGAGGTGCGCAGCGTCGCCCCAACTCGCGATGAGCTCGTGCAGGCCGCGCTGCATGGGCAGGCGCCCATCTCCGGACAGGCCGGGCGGCGTCCCGCGGCGTGCTGATATGGCTAGTATCCTTGACTCAGGATGTCTAGGCTTGTAGCCAACATCCAGTGAAGAAGCGAGAACTCATGAGTCGTATCAGATCGATGGCCGAGGCCGGTGGCATCCGCCTCAGGCTCCTTCGACAGGGTGGACGCCATGAGATCTGGACCCCGGGAGGGAACAGACTCGTGGTCCCGCGTCACAGGGAGATAAACGAGAGGACCGCCGAGGGAATCCTCGCTGATGCGAGGCGGACCACCGGACAATGACGATGGATCCGACGCGTCAGGGCTACCGGGTCGACGCGGTTCGCTCCGGCGACTGGTGGGCGATCAGCGTGCCTGACCTGCGGGGAGTCTTCTCACAGGCCAAGCGCTTGAACCGGGTGGAGGCGACGGCCCGCGAGGCCATAGCGATGATGCTCGACATCGACGAGTCAGAAGTCGGGCCCATCGACGTGCAGGTGCAGCCTCCGCATGAGGTGGTGGGCCTCCTGGACGAGCTGCACCATTCCGTATCGGTCGCCGAGGACGCGAGCGCAACCGCAGCCAGGGCGAGGCGGGAGGCGGCTAAGCTGCTCCGCGACGCTGGGTTCCCGATGCGCGACATCGGGCAACTCTTGGGCGTGTCCCATCAGCGCGTCAGCCAGATCCTCTCCCAGTAGGTGGTGCCGGTCATCAGCTTGCGTCCTTGGATCGTCTCAGGACCACATAACGAATATTGAAATATTCTGACAATGCTTGACAGATGTCACAGCCCTATGGCAGTATGTGAATATGGTGTTGGAAGCGGCGCAGCGGGTGCGGGAGGGGCTGGCGGAATTGATCCGTCTGGTCAACTCCGGGGGCGCTTCGACTGTGGACGCGCGGCGGGTGCTGTCTGAGTCGAAGTCGTTCGCAGCCCAGGTGGCGGTGTTGCAGGCTGATGCGGCTGCGCTGGTCGCCGCCGGCGAGCAGCACGGCGACGGCGGGGCCGGGGTGCTGGCCCAGGCCGCGGGGCTGGCCCGCAGGGATGCAGCCGTGCAGGTCAAGACCGTCGAGCAGTTGCAGTCGGTGCCCGGCCTGCGCGCTGCGGTGACCGGCGGCGAGATTCCGATGGCCAACGCCAGGGCTCTCGCCCAGGCTTCACAGAAGACCAGCGCTGGTCAGGTCCGGCAAGACGGCGACCTGCTTGAGAAGGCTGCATCGCTGTCGCCTGAGCAGTTCGCCCGGGAGGCTGGACGGTGGGTGGCGCAGCGCCAGGACGACGGTGGCGAGGGCGAGTACCGGCGGCAGCGGGCTCGGCGGCGACTGAGCGTCTGGAAGGACGACGCCGACGGCATGGTTCACCTGCGGGGCGAGTTGGACCCGGTGGCCGGGGCCAAGCTGCGCGCGCGGCCGCTCAAGGAGGCCGAGCAACTACGGCGATCCGACCTCGGCAAGCCCGGCGAGAAGCGGAGTCTTCCCCAGCGTCTGGCCGACGCGTTGGAGACGCTGACCGCGACAGGCAGTTCGGGCGACGGGCAGAGGAACGGCTCGCGGGCCGACATCACAATCGTCCAGCACCTGTCCCCGGAAGGAGACAAGGCGTTCGCGGAGATCGCCGACGGCGGCGTGATCCCCCCGAGCGTGCTCAAGGAGCACTTCTGCAACGCCAGGATCGTGGGAGTCGTCTTCAGCAGCGACGGCCTGCCGCTATGGCGGGGATCAGCGCTGCCGCGGCCCAGCAAGGCGCAGATGGACGCGCTCATCGCCCGCTACGGCGGGTGCGGGGGCTGCGGCCAGCACACTCTCGTTTGCCAGGTCCATCACATCCGGCCTCGGTCGCAGGGCGGCCCGACCAACATCGACAATCTGATGCCCCTGTGCTGGGGATGCCACGACAACGTCCACCTCCACGGGTGGCAGGTGGTGCCCGACGGGCGCGGACTGCACACCATCGCGCCCCCGGAGCGGGTCCGTTACGGCCCGGCGCGGACACCCGACCCGCCGCCGATCAACGACCCGCCCGACTCGCGAGGGCGCCGTGGCCCACCCCGCGGTCAGTGCCAGACCGACGACCTTGTGATTGAGCCGCTCTGCGCGATCGCATAGCGCCAGGTTGGCGGAGCTTGAGGAGCGAGCGGAGCCGTCCTCGCCGTAATCGAGCATCAGGGCGGTGACGACGCTGCGGTGGCATGATCGGGGTGTGAGTGAGGCCGTGGATCGTTCGGGACGAGCAGCATCAGTCGCAGTTGTGAGCGATATCGGGCCTCGGCGGGTGAACGAGGACCGGGCGTTGGCGGTGCTGTCTGAATCCGACGGGAGCTGGGTTATCGCGGTGGCCGACGGGCTCGGCGGGCACACCCGAGGCGACGAGGCCGCTCAGGCGGCGGTGGAGGGGCTGCCATCGCGGATTGCCGGCGCCGATGAGATGGCGGTCGCCTTCGGAGAGGCCAACGAGCGGGTGCTGGCCTTGACCGGGCCGGCGACGTGGCAGAGGAACCTGCCCCTGTTCATGTTCCCGATGAGCACCCTGTGCGTTGCCGCCTGGACGCCCGAGGGCGGCCTGCTGATCGGCTGGATGGGCGACACGCTGCCGTTCCTCGCCGACGACGGACCCGGCGGGTTCGGGGGATTCCTCTGCGGCCGCCCGCACCGGGTCCCGGGCGGCAGCATCGAGATCTGCCTAGGCATGCCGCCCGCCGGCGCCGAGCCCGGGCCGGTGGAAGTCGAGATAGTGGGGGAGTCCGGCGACGGGATCCGGCCCGACGCGGTGATCCTGGCCAGCGACGGCGCTTGGGAGCCGTTCGTGTACGAGCACGGCGTCGAATGGTTCTCGGACGACTCTGCGGGCGGCGGCATCGGGGCTGCCTGCGGAACTGGCGTATCGACAGCCGAAGAGGTCGCCAACAACATCCTGGCCGGGGCTGTGGGCCTCGGCCTGGACGACAACGCCACCATCGCCGTCGCCCTCTGGCGCTGACCCCCGCATCCCGTCATTCTGCGAACAACTGTTCGCCAGGTCGTGAGCCTCAGCGGGTAGAGTCTGAGCGTGGCTGAGCGGCTGGTGATCTCGGGGGCGCGCGAGCACAACCTCAAGGACGTTCACCTGGACCTTCCCCGGGACCGGCTGATCGTGATCACCGGGCTGTCGGGCTCCGGAAAGAGCTCGCTCGCCTTCGACACGATCTACGCCGAGGGCCAGCGCCGCTATGTGGAATCGCTGTCGGCCTACGCCCGGCAGTTCCTGGGCCAGATGGACAAGCCCGACGTCGACTTCATCGAGGGCCTGTCGCCGGCGATCTCGATAGATCAGAAGAGCGCGTCGCGCAATCCCCGATCCACCGTCGGCACCATCACCGAGGTCTACGACTACCTGCGGCTCCTCTTCGCCCGCATCGGCGTGCCCCATGATCCCGAGACCGGTGAGCGGCTCATCCGCCAGACCCCCCAGCAGATCGTGGACCGGATCTTGGAGATAGCGCCCGGCACCCGATTCCAGGTGCTGGCCCCGGTGGTGCGGGGCCGCAAGGGCACCTACGACACGCTGCTGGCCGATCTGGCCGGCCAGGGCTTCGCCCGGGCCATCGTCGACGGCGAGCTGATCGAGCTCACCGACCTCGCGGGCGCCACCGGCCTGTCCGGGGGCGCCGACGGCCTGGAGCTGGCCCGCTACGAGATGCACGACATCGCGGTGGTGGTCGACCGTCTGGTGCTGCGCGAGGGCGTCGATCGGCGCCTCACCGACTCGGTCGAGACCGCCCTGCGCCTGGCCGACGGGATCGCCGAGATCGAGATCGTCTCCGGACCCAAGCCTGCCGACGGCGCCGCCGATGCGGGCGCCAGCGGCGGAGACGACAGGAATGAGGCGCCGCGGCGGATCGTGTTCAGCCAGCACCTGGCCCGGCCGTCCGACGGCAAATCCTTCGAGGAGCTGGCCCCCCGCAACTTCTCGTTCAACTCGCCCTACGGGGCCTGCACCCATTGCGACGGCCTGGGCACCGTGTTCGAGGTCGACCCCCAGCTGGTGGTGCCCGACCCCGACGCAACGCTGGCCGGCGGCGCGATCACGCCCTGGTCCGAGAGCAGATCGCGGTACTACCCCCGCCTGCTGCAGGCGGTATGTGAGGAATACGCGATCCCTCGCGACGTCCCCTGGCGAGAGCTCACCCCTCGCCAGCACGACATGCTGCTGTACGCCAAGGGCGTCAAGGGCCGGGTGCAGGTCCGCTACCAGAACCGCTTCGGCCGCCGCCGGGTGTACCAGGCCCGCTACGAGGGCATCGTCCCGCACCTGATGCGCCGCCACAACGAGACCGACAGCGACGCTTCCCGGGAGAACATAGAGGGCTACATGCGCCAGGTGCCGTGCCCGGACTGCGGCGGCGCCCGGCTCAACCCGCTGGCCCTGGCCGTCACCGTCGACGACCGCAACATCCACGATCTGTGCGCCATGTCGATCGCGGAGGCGGCCAAGACCCTGGCCGAGATGAACCTCAACGACCGCGACACCATGATCGCCGAGCAGGTGCTCAAGGAGATCCGGTCCCGGCTCGGCTTCCTGCTGGACGTGGGCCTCGACTACCTGAACCTGTCGCGCAGCGCGGCCACCCTGGCCGGCGGAGAGGCCCAGCGCATCCGGCTGGCCAGCCAGGTCGGCTCGGGCCTGGTGGGCGTGCTGTACGTGCTCGACGAGCCGTCGATCGGGCTTCACCAGCGCGACAACCGTCGGCTGATCGAGACGCTGGTGCGCATGCGCGACCTGGGCAACACGGTCATGGTGGTCGAGCACGACGAGGAGACCATCCGGGTCGCCGACCACGTGGTCGACATAGGGCCGGGCGCGGGCGAGCACGGCGGGGCCGTCGTGCACTCCGGGCCGCTGGAAGGCCTGCTGGAGCTGGAGGAATCAATCACCGGCCAGTACCTGTCGGGCCAGCGCCGCATCGCAGTCCCGCAGATGCGCCGCACCGGCGACGGCACACGGCTGGTGGTCAGGGGCGCCCGGGAGAACAACCTCGCCGGCATCGACGTGGCGTTCCCGCTGCAGCAATTCGTGTGCGTGACCGGGGTGTCGGGTTCGGGCAAGTCGTCGCTGGTCAACGAGATCCTGCACCGGGCGCTGATGCAGCACATCTACCGGTCCAAGACCCCGCCCGGGCGCCACACCCGCCTCGACGGCGTCGGCCACCTCGACAAGGTGATCTGCATCGACCAGTCGCCCATCGGCCGGACCCCCCGGTCCAACCCGGCCACCTACACCGGGGTGTTCGACCACGTGCGCAAGCTGTTCGCCAACACGGCCGAGTCCCGGGTGCGGGGCTACATGCCGGGACGGTTCTCGTTCAACGTGAAGGGCGGGCGCTGCGAGGCCTGCCGGGGCGACGGCACCATCCGCATCGAGATGCACTTCCTGCCCGACGTGTACGTGCCCTGCGAGGTGTGCAAGGGCGAGCGGTACAACCGCGACACCCTGGAGGTCACCTTCAAGGGCCGCAACATCGCCGAGGTGCTCGACATGCCGTGCACCGACGCGCTGGAGTTCTTCGCCAACCAGCCGCCCATCGCCCGCCACATGGGCACCCTGGTGGACGTGGGCCTCGGCTACGTGCGACTGGGCCAGCCCGCGCCCACGCTGTCGGGCGGCGAGGCCCAGCGGGTCAAGCTGTCCAGCGAGCTGGCCAAGCGCTCCACCGGCCACACCATGTACATCCTCGACGAGCCCACCACCGGGCTGCACTTCGAGGACGTCCGCAAGCTGCTGGGCGTGCTCGGCCGGCTGGTGGACCAGGGCAACACCGTCGTGGTGATCGAGCACAACCTGGACGTGGTCAAGACGGCCGACTGGATCATCGACCTCGGCCCCGAGGGCGGCTCCGGCGGGGGCCGCATCGTGGCCGAGGGCACCCCCGAGCAGGTGGCCGAAGTGCCCGAGAGCCACACCGGCCGCTACCTGCGCTCATTGCTGTGCTGAAGCGGCCGTCGGCGGGGTCCATCCCGGACGCGCCCGGGTCCTACCAGTTCCTCGACGCCGACGGCCGGGTCATCTACGTCGGCAAGGCCAAGAGCCTGCGTTCCAGGCTGAACAACTACTTCGGCTCGCACCTGCCGCTGCGCACCCGCCAGATGGTGGACGCGGCCGCCTCGGTGGAGTGGATCCAGGTGGCCAACGAGGTCGAGGCCCTGATGCTCGAGTTCTCGCTGATCCAGCGCCACAAGCCCCGGTTCAACGTGCGCTACACCGACGACAAGTCGTACCCGTTCCTGTGCGTGACCATGGTCGACGAGTGGCCCCGGGCCATGGTGATGCGGGGCCGGCGACGCAAGGGCAACCGCTACTTCGGTCCCTACGGCCACGCCTACGCCATCCGCGACACCCTCGACCTGCTGCTGCGCACGTTCCCGATCCGCACCTGCACCGACGGCAAGTTCCGCCGCTACGCCAGCCTGGGCAAGCCGTGCCTGCTGTATCACATCGAGAAGTGCTCGGGGCCGTGCGTGGGCGACGTGTCCGCTGACGACTACGCCGAGATGGTGGCCGAGCTGCTGCGCTTCCTGGAGGGTGACAGCGATCCGGTGCTCGACCGCCTTGAAGAAGAGATGTCGGCCGCGGCCGACGAACTCGACTACGAGCGGGCCGCCCGCGTGCGCGACCGCCTGGCCGCGGTGCGCAAGGCGGTCGAGACCCAGCAGATGGTGGGTTCCCGCAACGAGGACTTCGACGTGATCGGGCTGGTGGACGACGCCTTGGAGGCCGCGGTGCAGGTGTTCTTCGTGCGCCGGGGCCGGGTGATGGGACGCCGGGGCTTCATGATCGACAAGGCCGAGGACCTCGACCGGGCCGAGCTGGTGAGCCGGGCCCTGGAGCGGCTGTACTTCGACGACAACCCGCTGGGCTGGCCCAAGCTCGCGCTCGTCCCTGACATGCCGGACGAGGCCGGCCTCTACACCGAGTGGCTGAGCGAGATGCGGGGATCAAGGGTGCAGATCCGGGTGCCGCAGCGGGGCGCCAAGCGGGCGCTCCAGGCCACCGTGACCCGCAACGCCGAGGAGTCGTTCGCCCGTCACCGGCTCAAGCGCAGCACCGACCACAACAGCCGGGCCCGGGCCCTCAACGACTTGCAGCGGGAGCTTGGGCTGGCCGCCTCGCCGCTGAGGATCGAGTGCTACGACATGAGCCACCTGTCGGGGCAGGACTACGTGGGCTCGATGGTGGTGCTGGAGGACGGCCTGCCCAAGAAGGCCGACTACCGGCGGTTCAAGATCCGCACAGTGCCGGGCAACGACGACTTCGCGGCCATGCACGAGGTGCTTACCCGGCGCCTCACCGGCTACCTGGAGCAGCGGTCCCTGCCGGTGGCCGACCGCGACGGGAGGTTCTCCTATCCGCCGCAGCTGCTGCTGGTGGACGGCGGCAAGGGGCAGCTGGGCGTGGCCGTGCAGGTGCTTGAGGAACTGGGCCTCGACCACGAGATCCCGGCCGCGGCGCTGGCCAAGCAGTTCGAGGAGGTGTTCGTGCCCGGCCGGGCCGAGCCGGTGCGCATCCCGCGCCAGTCGGAGGCGCTGTACATGCTCCAGCGCATCCGTGACGAGAGCCACCGGTTCGCCATCTCCTACCACCGCACGCTGCGGGGCAAGCGCATGACCCGCTCCGCACTCGACGGGATATCCGGCCTGGGCCCGGTCCGCAAGGCCCGCCTCACCAAGGAGTTCGGAGGTGTGCGAGCCGTCCAGCGGGCCGAGCTGCACGAGCTGAAGGCCCTGGCCTGGCTACCGGACGCGGTAGCCGAGAACGTCCACGCCGCGTTCCGTCCCGGGGGCTGATCCCGGCCGCGAATTGGCAGCCCGGAACGCCCAAACGGGCACCCGCCGCTGCCGATTCACCCGGCCGGAGTCGGCTCGTGCCGTGGTGGACGGGGAATAGGCTGCTGCGGAGCGCTACTACGGGAGGTCCCCTGGTGCACGAGTCGTTGGTAGGCAAGGTTGTGTTGGTGACCGGGGCGGGGCGCGGCATCGGCCGGGCCATCGCCGAACGCTTCGCCGAGACCGGATCCGCCGTCGCGGCGAACGACATCGACGGCGACGTCGCTGCCGGGACCACAAAGGCGATCACCGACCGCGGCGGCACCGCGATGGCGGCACCGGCCGACGTGTCCGACAGCACGCAGGTCGGCGCCATGGTCGACGCCATCATGGCCGAGCACGGCCGCATCGACGTGCTGGTCAACAACGCAGGGATCGTCAGCCCCACCCTCCACTTCTTCGAGGCTGACGAGGCCTGGTGGCGCCGCATCATCGACGTCAACCTGACCGGGCACTTCCTGGTGTCGCATCCGGTGGCCCGTGTCATGGCCACCCGCGGCGGCGGCAGCATCATCAACATGAGTTCCGGCGGCGCCACCCGGGCCCACCGGTCGTTCACCGCCTACGACGCCACCAAGGGCGGGATCGAGGCCCTCACCCGGGCGATGGCGCTGGACCTCGGCCCCTACAACGTGAGGGTCAACGCGCTGGTTCCCGGCGCGATCGACACCAGCGGCATGTCGGCGGAGGAGCGGGCGCCGCGGGGCGAGAACGTTCCGTTGGGCCGAGTCGGCGAGGCCCTCGACCTGACCGGCGCCGCGCTGTTCCTGGCCTCCGACGACGCCGGCTACATCACCGGTGAGACGCTGCGAGTGGACGGCGGGATGCTGGCCCAGCAGCGCTCGGCCACTGTGGACATCGTTCCGCCCAGCACCTTCCCGGCGGTCGAGGACCTGTAACGGTGAGGCCAACCACGGCAGCGGCGAGAACCGTGACGCGGTACGGCCCTGCTGCCGGGAAGGACCGGCAGCGATGAGGCCAACCACGGCAGGGCCCCGGATCGGAGTGGACGTCGGCGGGACGTTCACCGACGTTGCCCTCGAACGGCCCGACGGCACGTTCGCATCCATCAAGGTTCTCACCACCCATCAGCGGCCCGAGGAGGCTGTCCTGGCCGGCATCTCGGCCGTCATCGAGCGGGAGGGCATCGCCCTCGACAAGGTCACGCAGATCATCCACGGCACGACCCTGGCCACCAACGCCCTGATAGAGCGCCGGGGCGCCAGGACCGCGCTGGTGACCACGGCCGGGTTCCGCGACGTGATCGAGACCCGCACCGAGAGCCGCTTCGAGCAGTACGACCTCGACATCGTGCTGCCCCCGCCGCTGATCGAGCGCAAGGACCGCTACGTCGTGCCCGAGCGCATCGGCGCCCGCGGCGAGGTGCTGCTGGTGTTCGACGAGCGGGCCGCCCGCGGCGTTGTCGCCCGGCTGGTGGACGGAGGTTACACCTCGGTGGCGGTCGGGTTCATGCACAGCTACCGGAACCCGGACCATGAGCGCCGATTCCGGGAACTGCTGCGCGAGGCCGCCCCGTCGCTGGCGGTGTCGCTCAGCTGCGAGGTCTCGCCCCAGATGCGCGAGTTCGAGCGCTTCAACACGGTCTGCGCCAACGCCTACGTGCAGCCGCTCATCGCCTCGTACCTGCGCCGGCTCGAGTCCGAGCTGCGCCGCATGGGGGCGGCCTGCCCGCTGCTGCTGATCCACTCCGGCGGCGGCCTGATGAGCAGCGACGCCGCCGCCTCGTTCCCGGTGAGGCTGGTCGAGTCGGGCCCGGCCGGGGGAGCGATCTTCGCCGCGCACCTGGCCCGGCTCCATCGCCGCGACCGGATCGTCTCCTACGACATGGGCGGCACCACCGCCAAGATCGCCCTGATCGAGGACTGTGCGCCCCGCACGGCCAAGACCTTCGAGACGGCCCGCACCGCCCGCTTCAAGAAGGGCAGCGGCATGCCGATCTCGGTGCCGACCATCGAGATGATCGAGATCGGCGCGGGCGGCGGCTCCATCGCCGCGGTCGACGCGCTGGGCCAGATCCGGGTGGGCCCGCAGAGCGCGGGCGCCGATCCGGGCCCAGCGTCCTACGACCGCGGGGGCACGGCCGCCACCGTCACCGACGCCAACGTGCAGATTGGCCGGCTGCACCCCGATACCTTCGGCGCCTCCGGCATCTCTCTGTCGGTCCAGCGGGCGGCCGAGGCGCTCAGGTCAGCTGTGGGCGACCCCCTGGGACTCGATGCCGGCACAGCCGCAGTCGGAGCGGCCGGAACAGCCCAAACCACCGGACCGGACACCGGGGCGCCACCGCGCCCGGACATCGACGCTGCCGCGGTGGGCGTGGCCGCGGTGGTGGACGAGAACATGGCCAACGCGGCCCGGACCCACGCGGTGGAGAGCGGCAAGGACCTCACCGGATACTCCATGGTCGCCTTCGGGGGCGCGGCGCCGCTGCACGCCTGCCGCCTGATCGACAAGCTGGGCATCGACGAGGTGTTGGTGCCGGTCGGCGCCGGCGTCGGCTCAGCCATCGGGTTCCTGCTCGCCCCGTTCTCCTACGAGGCCACCCGCAGCTTCTACGCCACCTCCGACGACTTCGACACCGAGGGCGTGAAGTCGGTGCTACACGAGCTGACCGCCGAGGCCGAAGCGTTCGTCCGGATGGGCACCACCGAGGCGGTGACCACCGAACGCGAGGTGCTGATGCGCTACCGGGGCCAGGGATGGGAGATCCCGGTGGCGCTGCCCCAGGGGGAGTTCGACGACATCGCCGCCCAGGAACTCACCGGTGCCTTCATCAAGGCGTACGAGGCGTTCTTCGGTCGAGCCATCGACGGCTTGACCATCGAGGCGGTGAGCTGGTCGGTGACCGTGTCCTCGGTGCGCGAGGTTCCCCGCACGGTGGCGCCGGCCGCGGCCGGCGAGCCGCTGAACGCCGTGAGCACTCGGCTGGTGCACGACCTGGCCGCCGGCCGCAGGGTGCCCACGGCCGTGTTCGACCGCGGCACCCTGACCGCCGGGGACACAGTGGCCGGCCCGGCGCTGATCACCGAGGACCAGACCACCACCGTGGTCGCCTCAGGCCATCAGGCCGTGGTGCAGGCCGACCTGACCCTACGGATCGCCGCGTCCGGCCGTCCCCGAGCATCCGAGGCGACCGAGGCGCCCGGCTGGCAGCGGGCACACAGCCACGCGGCGCGGAGCCGGCACGCACTGCCCAGCCCGACGGAGGCCCCGGACCAGCGCCGCGAGAGCGGAGCCGGCGCCGCCAGCCGCGAGGTGCCGCTGCAGATCATGTGGAACCGGCTCGTCTCGGTGGTGGAGGAGCAGGCCCTGACCCTGGTGCGGACCGCCTTCTCAACCTCGGTGCGCGAGGCCGGGGACCTGTCGGCAGGCGTGTTCGACCGCTCCGGCCGCATGATCGCGCAGGCCGTCACCGGCACTCCCGGCCACGTCAACACCATGGCCGCGTCCCTGGGCCACTTCATCAACGAGATCGGCGTCGACAGCATGAGGCCGGGCGATGTGTACCTGACCAACGACCCGTGGAAGGCCACCGGCCACCTCCACGACTTCACCGTGGCCACGCCGGTGTTCACGGAGCGCAGCCCCGGCGAGCACGGGACCCTGATCGGCTTCTTCGCCTCCACCGCGCACGTGGTGGACATCGGCGGTCGGGGGTTCGGGCCCGACGGGCGCGAGCTATACGAGGAGGGCCTCCGCGTCCCGATCATGCGCTGGGCCGAGCGGGGCCGGCTCAACCGCGACCTGGTCGAGATCGTGCGCGCCAACGTCCGGGAGCCCGACCAGGTGATCGGCGACATCCACGGCCTGGCCGCTTCCAACGAGACCGGCCGGCGGCGGCTGCTCGACATGCTGTCCGAGTTCGGCCTGGCCGACCTGGAGGAGTTGGCCGCCTTCGTGTTCGACCGCACACGCCGGGCCACCCTCGACGCGCTGGCGCGGGTACCCAACGGCGTCTACCGCAACACGATGCGGGTCGACGGCTACGGCGACCCTGTGACCCTGTCGGCGGAGGTGACCGTCACCGATGAGGGGATGCACGCCGACTTCACAGGCACTTCGCCGGTGAGCCCGTTCGGCATCAACGTCCCGATCACCTACGCGCAGGCCTACTTCACTTACGGGATGCTGGTGGCCCTGGTGCCAGAGCTGCCCAACAACTACGCCTCGCTGGCGCCGTTCACCGTGAGCTCGCCGCCGGGCACCATCCTCAACGCGGTGGCGCCCGCCCCGGTGGCGGTTCGTCATGTGATCGGCCACTTCGTGACCGACCTGTGCCTGGGCGCGGTCGCGCCGGCCCGGCCCGACGCGGTGCCGGCCGAGGGCTCGGGGGCGCTGTGGAACTTCCAGGCCAGCGCCCGCGGCGCCGATCCGGCCGACCCGCGGCCGCCGGTGGAGATCCTGATGTTCAACAGCGGGGGCACCGGCGCCCGGCCCGGCCTCGACGGGCTCACCGCCACCGCCTTCCCGTCGGGGGTGCGGACCATGAGCGTCGAGGCCACCGAGCAGGTGGGCCCGATCATCGTGTGGCGCAAGGAGATCCGCGAGAACAGCGGGGGTGCCGGCCGCTTCCGGGGCGGGTTGGGCCAGGTCATCGAGATCGCTCCGGCCGACGGGTACCTGTTCGAGTTCTCGGCCATGTTCGACCGGGTCGACAACCCGGCCCGGGGCCGGGCCGGCGGCCTCGACGGCGCATCCGGCGCGGTGCGCCTCGACGACGGCACGCCCTTCGGGTCCAAGGGCAAGCAGACCGTGCCCGCGGGCCGGCGGCTGATCCTGGAGCTCCCCGGTGGAGGCGGCTTCGGCGACCCGGCCCGCCGCGACCCGGCCGCGGCGGCCAACGACCTCGCCCAGGGCTACGTGTCTTGAGGGTGAATTGAAGCACTCCTACGACGTGGTGATCGCAGGCGGGGCGATCATGGGCTCCTCGGTGGCGTTCTTCGCATCGCCCGGGGCGAGCCGTTCGTCGAGACCGCGATCATCTAGCGCGGGGCCCGCAACTACCATGATCGGCGCGTGAGTGCATTCGTCGTGATCGCGGGGATGTCGGGAGCGGGCCGCAGCCACGCCGCCAACAACCTTGAGGACCTCGGCTGGTTCGTGATGGACAACCTGCCGCCGTCGCTCATTCCCAAGGTGGCGGAGCTGGCCGGAGCTCCCGGCGCGGGCATCGACCGTCTCGCTCTGGTGGTGGGAACCGGCCGCTACCACGACGAGATCGTGAGCACGATCGACGGCCTGCGCTCCGGCATCTCCGAGATGCGGATCCTGTTCCTCGACGCCGCCACCGACGTGCTCGTCCGGCGGTACGAGTCCACCCGGCGCCGCCACCCGTTCGCGGAGGCCGGCGGGGCCTCCACGGCCACGCTGGCCGAGGCCATCGAGGCCGAGAGGGCGGCGCTGGAGCCGGTGCGGGCCACCGCCGACGTGGTCGTCGACACCTCCGATCTCAACATCCACCAACTGCGGGATCGCATGGCCGAGCTGTTCGGCGTCGGCGAGGGCCAGACCATGCGGATCACGGTCCTGTCGTTCGGCTACACGCACGGCATCCCCCTCGACGTGGACATCGTGATCGACTGCCGGTTCCTGCCCAACCCCCACTATGTGGACGAGCTGCGGCCCCTCAGCGGTCTCGACGCCCAGGTGGCCGGCTACGTGATGTCGCAGCCGGTGACGGAAGAGTTCCTCGAGCGCATGGAATCGCTGCTGGCTGTGCTGGTGCCCCAGTACGTGAACGAGGGCAAGTCGTACCTGACGGTGGCCTTCGGCTGCACCGGCGGGCGGCACCGCTCGGTGGCCGTCACCGAGCATTTCGCCGGGGTGCTGGGCGCCATGGGCCACGAGCCGGCGGTGGTGCACCGCGACATCGACAGATAGGCGCGGACATCCCCCCGGAGGCCGCCCGGCCCGGCCTAGCCTCTGCGCCATGAGCATTCGAGTGGGCATCAACGGCTTCGGCCGCATCGGACGCAACTTCTACCGGGCCGCGCGGAACCAGGGTGCGGACCTCGACGTGGTGGCGGTCAACGACATCGGGTCGATCGACACCATGGCCCACCTGCTGAGCTACGACTCGGTCCACGGCCGCCTCGGAGACGGGGTGTCGGTCGACGGGGATGTGCTGAGCGTCGGCGGCGACTCGCTGCGGGTCCTGTCGGCTCGCAATCCCGAGGAGCTCCCGTGGGGCGACCTCGGAGTGGACGTGGTGGTGGAGTCCACCGGCATCTTCACCAAGCGCGACGCCGCGGCCCGCCATCTCGACGGGGGCGCTCCCCGGGTGCTGGTCTCGGCGCCGTGTTCGGGGGCGGACGCCACATTCGTGGTCGGCGTCAACGACGACCAGTTCGACCCGGAGGTGCACACCGTGGTGTCGAACGCGTCGTGCACCACCAACTGCTTCGTGCCCATGGTCAAGGTGCTCGACGACGCCTTCGGGGTCGATCGGGGCCTGATGACCACCGTCCACGCCTACACCGGCGATCAGGCCCTGGTGGACGGTCCCCATTCCGACCTGCGCCGGGCCCGCGGCGCCGCTGTGAACATCGTGCCGACCTCCACCGGCGCGGCCCGGGCCACCGGGCTGGTGCTGCAAGCGATGCAGGGACGCCTCGACGGGATCTCCCTCAGGGTGCCCATCCCCGACGGCTCCATCACCGACTTCACGGCCAGGCTGGCCGCCGAGCCCAGCGTCGACGCGATCAACCAGGCCTTCGCCGAGGCCGCCGCCGACGGTCCGCTGGCCGGTGTGCTCGACTACAGCGAGGCCCCACTGGTGTCGGCCGACATCGTCGGCTCGCCCGCATCCTGCACCTTCGACGCGGGGCTGACCATGGCCATGGGCGACCTGGTGAAGGTCAACGGCTGGTACGACAACGAGTGGGGCTACTCGAACCGGCTGGTGGACATGGCCAAGATCGTCGGCGCGGCCAACCTCTGAGCGGTCGCGCCGCCGTATCGCCCAGCCTGTGCTGCCCGTTCCCTGTCTGGAGGACCTGGGCGCGCTGGAGGGCCGCTCGGTACTGGTGCGGGTCGACTTCAACGTCCCGCTCACCAACGGCACGGAGATCGCCGACGACCTGCGCATCCGGGCTGCGCTTCCCACGCTGCGCTGGCTGCTGGCCCGCGGGGCGACCGTCACCGCCTGCACCCATCTGGGCCGCCCGAAGGGACGACCCGATCCCCGCTACTCGGTGCAGCCGGTCCGCCGGCGGCTGGAGGAGCTGGCCCCGGAGGTGGAGCTGCTCGAGAACCTGCGCTTCGAGCCGGGCGAGACCGCCAACGATCCGGGTCTCGCCGAGCGCCTGGTGGAGGGCCACGACGCCTACGTGAACGACGCCTTCGGGGCGTCGCACCGGGCTCATGCCTCCATCGTGGGCCCGCCCCGATGGCTGCCGTCGGCCGCGGGCCGGCTGCTGGCCCGGGAGGTGGAGGTGCTGGGCGGCCTGCGGGACGCGCCCCGGCGGCCGTTCGTGGCCGTGCTGGGCGGGGCCAAGGTGTCGGACAAGCTGGGAGTGATCGACGCGCTGCTGGCGCTGGTGGACGCCCTGGTGATCGGCGGAGCCATGTGCTTCACCTTCCTGAAGGCCCGGGGCCACCGGGTGGGCGCCTCGCTGTGCGAGGACTCGATGGTGGACCACTGCCGGGAACTGCTCGACGGGCCCACTCCGATCCACCTGCCCTACGACCTTACCGCGCTGGGTCCCGGCGGCGTGCTGGGCGACCCCGGCGCGGGCGGCGAAGTGCGCCAGGTGGGAGCGGGCGTGCCCGACGGGTGGATGGGGGTGGACATCGGTCCCGGGAGCGCGGCCCAATTCGGGGACGTGATCCACGAGGCCGGGACGGTCTTCTGGAACGGCCCGATGGGCGTGTTCGAGGATCCCCGCTTCGGCGGCGGGACGGGCGCGGTGGCCGCAGCCATGGCCGAGACCAGGGCCATGACTGTGGTGGGTGGGGGCGACAGCGCGGCGGCGGCTCGACGCTTCGGGGTCGACCGGGACATGGATCACGTGTCCACCGGCGGCGGAGCGTCGCTGGAGCTGATCGAGAAGGGCGACCTGCCGGGGCTGGCAGCGCTGAGAGGACAGAGCCTGCAGTGAGACGACGAGAAAGGACGAGCCGATGAGGGGTAGACGCAAGGCCTCGAGCCGCGGCGACGGGTCGGCGGCGGGCCGCAGGCCGCTGATAAGCGGCAACTGGAAGATGAACCACAACCACTTCGAGGCGATCCAAACCATCCAGAAGCTGGCCTACGCTCTCAACCGCGACGACTTCCGCCATGTGGAGGTGTCGGTGCATCCGCCGTTCACCGACCTGCGCTCGGTGCAGACCGTTCTCCAGGCCGATGACGTCCCGATCGCCCTGGGCGCCCAGGACTGCCATCCCGAGGACGCGGGCGCCTTCACCGGCGAGGTGTCGGCCGCGATGCTAGCCAAGCTGGACGTGTCGTACGTGATCGTGGGCCACAGCGAGCGCCGGGCGCTGTTCGGCGAGAGCGACGAGGTGGTCAACGCCAAGGCCCGGGCGGTGCTGCGCCACGGCATGGTGCCCATCGTGTGCGTGGGCGAGACCATCGAGCAGCGCCGGGCCGGTCAGGCCCATGACGTGGTGTCCGGCCAACTGGCCGGCAGCCTCGACGGGCTCGACGCCGGTGTAGTCGCCAAGCTGGTGGTGGCCTACGAGCCGGTGTGGGCCATCGGCACCGGCGAAACGGCCACGCCGGCCGACGCCCAGGACATGTGCGCCCATGTGCGGGCCCGGGCGGCCGACCGGTGGGGGAGAGCGGCCGCTGCCGATCTGCGGGTCCAGTACGGCGGCTCGGTGAAGCCTTCCAACGCCCCCGACCTCATGGAGCAGCCCGACATCGACGGGGCGCTGGTGGGCGGAGCCAGCCTCGACGCCACCGAGTTCTCCCGGATCGTCAACCACCGCCTGTACGCAACGTGAGCCCGACCGCGGCCGGCGGCGCCGGCTCGGAGCACTGGTAGCCTCGCACCGTGATCTGGTTCGTCGCCCCGCTGCACGTGCTGTCGGCGATGCTGCTGGTGTTCCTCGTGCTGCTGCACAGCGGCAAGGGCGGCGGCCTGTCGGACATGTTCGGCGGCGGGCTCGGCGCCCAGGCGGCCGGTTCCACCGTGGTGGAGCGCAACCTCGACCGGATCACCGTGGTCGCCGCTCTGGTCTTCGCCTTCGCGTCGATCTCCTACGCCCTGATCATCTGAGCGACCGTCGACGAGCAGCCGTCTTCCGTCAGTTGACGATGAACGTGGCGATGGAGGCGAAGTGGTTGGCGTTGCTGTCGTCGGCGTCCTCGTACACACTGCGCAACTGCACGTCCAGGTCGTCGATGACACCGTCGGAGGCGTAGCGCTCGAAGCGGTCCTTGAAGCCGTTGGACTCGAAGAGGGACGCGTTGACGCCGATCACGCCGACGGAGCCGGGCCGGACCACCCGCAGCAGCTCCGCCAGCGCGTCCGGCCCGAGATGCCCATGGGTGAACACGCCGGAGCTGACCAGGCCCGAGTAGCTGTCGGTACCCAGGTCGATGGAACCGGTGAGGTCGCCCGCCATGAGGTGGCGGTAGGAGGGCGCCCCGTCGGGCCCTGACATGGTGCCGGCCTTGGCCAGCATCTCGGGCGAGATGTCGATCCCGTCTACCGGCGAGATCCCGAGCCGGGACAGCTCCCACCCCAGGCGACCCGTGCCGCATCCCGCGTCGAGCACCGGTTCGCCTTCAGCCGGCGACCTTTCGGCGAACATCTCGGCCGCCTGCCGGGCATAGATGTAGCGGTAGTCGTTGAGGAACTGCTCATAGGTGGCCGCCCACTTGGCGTACAGCGCCCGGTTGTCGTCGGGGCTCTTGACCGCGTACGCGGCCTTCAACAGCGCCGCCCGCTCGTCACCGGGCTCCTGGGGCGAATGCTCGCCGGTCACCGGTTAGAACGTATCGGTTGCCTCGTCACCGGCCACGCCGCTGGGAGCGGGTGCCGCTCAGGCCCCACCGAGAGAGAGCATGACGGCGGCTAGGCCGTAGATCACAACACGCCGGGGGAGGCTGTGCGAATACCCAACTCCCGCGCCGCGGCAAGCTGGCGGCTGTCGTAGCTGACGAAGCCGGCCAAATCGTCACCGAGTTGTTCGGCGCATGCCACGTAGATCGCATCGAGCGAGCGCAGTCCGGGGCCAGGAATGCGGCCGGCCCGGTCCAACAGGGCGGGGGTGAGCCGGACCTTGTGGACTCCGGCCAGGAGTTCGTCGCAGCTTCGCATCACATATGCCGGCTGGCGAGCGACCGCGCGCCGAGCCTCGGTTCGAAGTAAGTCTGACGATGCCAGCGGGCTGCCGTCCGTCAGTCGCACCAGCTCCTCCGATTCCGGCTCGGCTACTAGCAGCTTGATGAAGGCCGAAGCGTCCAAGAACCACTGATCACCGCTCATCGCGACGCAGTTCGGCCAGGCGCTCACTGGGCGACTGCTCGCCGGGCGGGATCTCCAGCGGCAGCCCGAGCCTTTCCATCACCTCGTCGAGATTCTCGGTCGCGAGCGTGACCAGTCCCTCGGCGGCCAGTCGCTCCAGGACGCTTCCCGGCGGTGCCACCGGACTTAGCCGCGCCACGGGAACACCCCGGACGGTGATCTCATAGGTCTCGCCCTCCGCGACGCGCCGCAGCCACCGGCTGGCGTGCTGTCGCAGCTCCCGCACTCCGATCCGCTCCATGTGCTACATGGTAGCACTACAACCCTCCCCATCATGCTGGCCGACCGAAGTGCGAAGCTAGGCGGGTTGCGCGGGGCGGCGGGTCGCCCACTCTGCGAGCTGGCTTCGCACCCGGTCCACGTCTTCGGGGCTGACCGGCCGGGAGATCGAGACGTGATCGTCGTCGGCCCTGACAGTGAAGTCGAAGCGTCCGCCGCCGGCGCCGGCCGGACCGCTGCCGTTGTTGCTCATGGAGCCTCCTTCGTTGGTCTCGGAGTGATGCGGCCGTGCTGTCGCTCGTAGCGGTCGATGTTGGCCGACATGGCCTGGACGATCCGGAACATGGCGCTGGTCGGGATCTTCATCCGGGCCACCACCAGCACGTCCTGGGCGTCGCCGTCCTGGACGGGCGAGCGGTGGGAGGTGAAGTCGATCGTGAATTCATGGGGGGTGTTCCACACGAGCGCGCCGTTGGCGTACGTGCCGCCGGGAGGCACGGACTCATTGAATGTGACATTCATGACAGTGTCGTCTGATGTCATGTATTTTAATGTATCACACTGCCAATCAAATGCAACCCGGCAAGGCGAACAGATCCCCTGTGCTCACAGACCCTGGAATAGCACCCGCCAACTTCCGGTTTCGTTCAACAGGGAGACGCCAGAGGAGGTGACGGCTGGATGGCACTGACGGCGCCCATGGGCAGGGATCAGGCCGTCGCCCGCCAGAAGTGGCTGACGGGCGCCACCATCGGCTGGAACGTCGTCGAGGGAGCGGTCGCGGTCGCCGCGGGCGTCGCCGCCGGCTCGGTCAGTCTGATCGGCTTCGGCCTCGACTCCGGCATCGAGGTGTCGGCCGCGGTGATCCTGGCGTGGCGGCTGGCCCAGGAGCGCCGCACCGGCTGCAAGCAGGACGCCGACAGGCGGGCCCAGCGCCTCATCGCGGTGAGCTTCGCTGCGTTGGCCGTCTACGTGGGTGTGGAGTCGGTCCGGGACCTGGTGCTGGCCCACCGTCCCGACGGGTCGCCGGTAGGGATCGCGATAGCGGCTCTGTCGCTGGTGGTCATGCCGGCACTGGCCCTAGCCAAGCGACGCCTCGCTCCGGTTGTCGGGTCGCGAGCAGTGGAGGCCGAGGCCACCCAGACGGTGCTGTGCGCGCTCATGTCAGGCGGGCTGCTCCTCGGGCTGGGCGCCAACGCGGCCCAGGGATGGTGGTGGGCCGACCCGTTGGCCGGGCTGTTCATAGCCTCGCTGGCCGCCTACGAGACCGTGAATGTGTGGCGGGCCAACTCCCTTGAAGACACCTGCTGCGGCTAGGGCACTCAAGCGGCCGGGAGCGACTCCTGCATCGGCTGCAGGCCGGTTCGCCGCGCCCGAACCTAAGAGGGAGCGCGGATTGATCGGCGGCCAATCGCGTCGCAGGGTGGTCATACCCGCTCCTGTTCGCTTCGCTCACGGGCCGCTCGGGCCACGGCCCCGCCCCGTATGGGCCGGGTCGCCCGCCTATCCGCGGGGCCTCTAAGCTGGCTCGAATGACCAGTGACGACCAGTCAGGGATCAGCCGAGAAGCGACCGGCGTCAGCGACGGACAGGGCCGGACCAAGCGCGCCGGCGAACTCGACTACTGGTCGAGACGCGCGGACGCGGAGGGAGTGCTGCAGAACAGCTGGTTCGAGGGCTTCTACACCGGCCACTTCGGTCTGACCCGCGACGACTACAGCGACAGGAGGGTGCTGGACATCGGCTGCGGTCCTCGGGGATCGCTCGAGTGGGCGACGATGGCCCGCGAGCGGATCGGAGTCGACCCGCTGGCGGACGACTACCTGCAGATGGGTGCCGCCGACCATGCCATGACCTACGTCGCCGCGGGCGCCGAGTCCATCCCGTTCGAAGACCACAGGTTCGACATCGTCTGCTCGTTCAACTCGCTCGACCACGTAGACGACTTGGAAGCCACGATCGCGGAGATGAAGCGCCTCACAGCAGTCGGGGGCTTGCTGCTCGTCATCACCGACGTCCACGACAGGCCGACACCGCAGGAACCGGTCTGCTTCGATTGGAACATCGTCGAGATGTTCGCGCCGGAGTTCGCCGTACAGTCGCTGCGCTGCTGCGAGAAACTGGGGGGAGGCGCCTACCGGAGCGCCGAGCAGGGCGAGTTCTTCAACCACGCCGACGCTCGCCGACGCTACGGCGTGCTGTCGGCCCGCTTCATCCGCGTGGCAGTCCCCGAGGCCGATGCCCGGGAGACCGACATCGCGGAGAAGGCTTCACAGATTCCTGGTTGCGCGGGTTCGACCGTTGCTCGCCTGCTGACGGGCCTGGGCGAGCGGGCCAATGCCAGCAGCCGGCTCAGGGAGGCGGAGGCAACCGCCGGCCGACTCCTGCGCCGCATGCGGAAGCGAGTACAGGCGACCGCCGACGGCCTCTCGCAGAGGGTCTCCGGCCGTGGCGGCAGGCACCGTCGCCGGTAGCATCACCCTCCCCGTCGGTAGCAGCTGACGGCCCACGTCGGAGTGGCGGAATTGGCAGACGCGCTAGCTTGAGGGGCTAGTGCCCAGATTGGGCGTGGGGGTTCAAGTCCCCCCTCCGACACGTTGGGGGCTGTTCCTGAGGCGGCCGCGGTGTACTGCGCGAAGACCCGCGAGATCGGGCCGGGCGTGCGTATCGGTGTCGACGCGGATCGTCGTGGTAGCCACCACCTGAGTCTATATTTTGCATGCGTATTCGAGGCCCCGCGGATAGGCGGGCGACCCGGCCCATACGGGGCGGGGCCGTGGCCCGAGCGGCCCGTGAGCGAAGCTAACGGGAGCGGGAATGACAGCATCGCACCGCAAGACGCTTGCGAGCAATCCACGCTCGCACTAGGAAACGCGGCATGGAACTCTCAGAGGCAATCGAGTGGTCCGCCGAGCGCAAACTCGGCGTGCTGGTCACCATCCGATCCGACGGCCGGCCCCAGTCGTCCGACATCGTCTACTACGTCGACACCGGAGTGTTCTACATCTCGATGACCGTCGGCAGGGCCAAGGCGGTCAACCTGAGGCGTGACCCGAGGGCCGTGCTGCACATCTCCGACGAGAAGGCGTGGTCCTACGTGTCGCTCGACGGGACAGTCGAGCTGTCGCCGCCCACCACGACGCCCGGCGACGCCACCAGCGACGCTCTGGTCGACTACTACGAGCAGCTGGCCGGGCCGCACCCCGACTGGGACGAGTACCGCCAGGCGATGATCGACGAGGGCCGCCTGATGGCCCGCTTCACGCCGACCAGCGCGGCGGGCCTGATCAACCGCTAGACCGGAGTGGCCACACCCGACGAAGCTGGACGGCCCGCTAGGCCGCGCCGGCCCGGCGGTAGGCGTCGAGCACCAGGCCGTGGAAGTGGTGCACGCCGTGCTCGGACAGGCCCGAGCCGCCCGGGTCGCAGACGATGCGGCCCTGGTCGAAGGCCGGGGTGCGCATGCCCCGCTGCACGCTCTCCACTATGGCGATGTCCTCGGGCTGGAGCACGTCGTCCATGTAGCGGATCGACTCGGTGTCGGCCTCGGTCAGCTCCGACGTCTCGAAGTAGAAGTCGAGTGTCTCCAGGGTGCGCTCCGGCCCGGCCGGGACCATCTGCATGACGCTGAAGTTGCCCCGGCCCGGATAGCGCATCAGGCACGTGTTGGGCCAGAGCCACCACACGGCCAGGTCCTTTACCGTGGACCCGGACACGTCGTAGGCGGCGTTGTCCGAGTACCCGGCCCTGGCCACCTGGCTGGAGTAGATGCCGTGGGTGGTGACCTCGTAGGTGTCCATCTCCACCAGCGTCACGAAGTCCTTGTGGGCGACATGGCAGTGGTAGCACTCCAGGAAGTTGTCGACCACGTTCTTCCAGTTGGAGGCGATGTCGTAGTGGATGCGGCGCACATGGGTGAGGTCGTCCACGTCGGGCGCGCAGCGGGCGATCTCGTCGCAGAGACCTTCGGACTGCTCGGCCAGGGGCGCGGCCCCGGGGTCGAGGTTGACGTACACGAAGCCGCCGAACTCCTCCGCCTGGACCTCGCTCAGGCAGACGCTCGATACATCGAACCCGGCCACGTCCGCGGTGCGCCGGGCCTGGGCGAGCCGGCCGGTCGGCTCGTAGGTCCAGCCGTGGTACGGGCACACGATGCTGCCGGTGCGCCCCGATCCCGCCAGCAGCTCGTGGGCGCGGTGCTGGCACACGTTGTAGAACGCCCGCAACCCGCCGTCGCCGCCCCTCACCAGCGCGACGGGCATGCCGGCCACCTCCAACGCCACGTACGAGCCCGGCTCCCGCAGCGACTCGACGTGGCCCACCCACTGCCAGGAGCGGGCGAAGATCTCGCGCTGCTCGATCTCCAGCCAGCGAGGCTCGATGTAGGCGTCGGCCCGAAGGGACATCGAACGGGTGGGATCGGGGTCGTAACCGGCGGCGATTCCCGCGGTGGAAGCGCTGTCGCCGTCGGAGGGCGCGGGGCGCTCGGACGCCCGGGTCTCGATGCTGGTCACGCGCCCCAATCTAGACGCAGGCCGTTAGCGTGCGGGCCACGTGGACCCCCGACACGAGGAACAGACTTGAAGGCTCCCGCGACGACCCCTTGGCGAGGCTTCAGGGCAGCAGCACTGGCCCTGATCCTGCTGGCCGCGGCCTGCAGTGGATCTGACGAAGGCCCGGCAACCACCGCCTCGGAGACGGCCGGCACGGCCGAGATGCAGCACGACCAAGAGATGAGCGACATGGCCGGCGGCAGCCATCACGACCACGGCGGCTCTATCGAAGTGGCCGAGGGCGTGCCGGTGCCGACCATCGAGATCGAAGTCACAGAGGATCCGGTGGAGGGATGGAACCTCCGGGTGCTCACCACCGACTTCCGGATCGCGCCCGAGAACGTGTCCACCGCCCACGTCGACGGGGAGGGCCACATGCACCTCTACATCGACGGCGAGAAGGTTTCGCGGCTCTACGGGGAATGGCATCACATAGGCCCGCTCGCGCCCGGCGAGCACGAGGTGCGGGTCGAGCTGTCGGCCAACGACCATTCGGCCATGGCGGTGGACGGCGACATCATCGACGCCACCGCCGTCATCGTGGCTCCGGGGATGGGCGACCACGCCATGGTCCATGACCACGAAGCCAGTACCGACGACCCGCACGACCACGACCACGATCACGGACCGGCGGGTGAACCGACCCGGTACGACGCGGACTTGGCCGACGCCGACCAGACGATCACGGTGGACGTTGGCGGCGGCGCCCCGGTGGGCGGCGTCCGCCGGATCGAGGTCGATCTCGGCTCGGTGGTGGCCCTGATGGTCACTTCCGACATCGCCGAGGAGGTGCACGTCCACGGCTACGACATCCTGCGATCCGTTTCTGAAGGCCACCCGGCCCGTTTCGCCTTCACTGCGGAGATCCCGGGTGTGTTCGAGGTCGAGTTCGAGGGCTCGGGCCGGCTGCTCCTACAGCTGGAGATCTCCTGAGAGGGCTCCGGTGACGGGCGACGACTTCCTTCCCAGCACGCCGGAGCTGCTAGCCGGCAACGCCGCCTACGCCCGGGACTTCGACGGTGCCGGGATGCCGGCCGCGCCGGCGCGCCGGCTGGCCGTGGTGGCCTGCATGGACGCCCGGCTCGATGTGCTCAGGATCCTCGGACTGCGCGCCGGCGAGGCCCATATCATCCGCGACGCCGGGGGAGTGGCCACCGACGACGTGATACGGTCGCTGTGCCTGTCGCAGCGAGCATTGGGGACCCGGGAGGTGGTCCTGGTGCACCACACCGACTGCGGGCTCCAGTTGATCGACGAGGACCGGTTCCTGGCCGAACTCGAAGCGGAGACCGGATCGAGGCCGTCGTGGCCGCTCGAGACGTTCGCCGACCCCTACGAGGATGTAGCCGAGTCGATCCGGCGCCTGCGCTCCTCCCCGTTCCTGCCGCACAAGGACCACATATGGGGCTTCGTGTACGACGTCGACGACGGCAAGCTCCACGAAGCGGGGACGCCGGCCTCCTGACTGGACCGGCCGGCGGCTCGGCTGGCGTCGGCGCCATGTTCGATCTTCTCATCCGGTTGTGAGGATCTGCACAGCGGCGACAGTCGCCAGATGGCGACCACAGCTATCGGCCATGAATCCGTTAGGCGGTGATGTGGGCCAGCAGTTCCGTGTAGTGTTCGATGACGTGATCTGAGAGCGAGCGCGGATTGATCGGCGGCCAATCGCGTCGCAGGGTGGTCATACCCGCTCCTGTTCGCTTCGCTCACGGGCCGCTCGGGCCACGGCCCCGACCCGTATGGGCCGGGTCGCCCGCCTATCCGCGGGGCCTCTGAGCGTTCCAGGTCCGGGTGCCGAAGAAAGGGCTGGTGACCCGTAGGCATCCTCTGACGGCAGCCCGGTCTGTTTGCGTGCCACCCATGACGTGAGCGGCGACGGCCCGCCCAGTTCGGCCAGCCGATCCCCGACCTGACTCCGTCCGGGTCGGTGACCCAGGACTTGTGCTGGGGCTGGTAGCCGCACACCAGGTCGTCCTGGCCGGCCCGGGCCATTCCCGCTGAGTCGATGTGCTCCCGCATCTCCTCGAGCTCGGGATGCGACTCGACCTGGATGCCGTAGTGGGCCGTGCCCGCCCGACGTGTTGGCCCCGGCGCCGTGCAACCACTTGGCCGGCGTCGACGACGACCCCTTCGCCGACGCTTCCGCCGCGGCCCGATCAGCAGGGATGCCCGTGTTCGACCGGGCGCTGGCGTCGGACTTCTCCCGGCCCCGCAGCCGGCCGGCCGACTACCGGGCCTTGCTCGGCGACCCCGGATCCGGCCTCACCTACTGCGCCTTCCACCCGAACGCCCCCGGCGGCGCCGAGATCGAGAGAATCGAGCCTGACCAGTTCTATGTCCGCACCGACGAGTACGAACAGCTCAGCACCGCCGGTTGGAAGGACTGGCTGGAGTCCCGCCCTACGAGCTGACCACCATGCGCGAACTGCGCGACGGCTGGCGCGCCTTCAAGAATTAGCGACGCGGCCGTGCGGGTTGGTGGCTAGAGTCACCCGCCGATCGCTGAGCCCTCGCCCCACGCGACGGAGCACAGGCCCGGGTCGGAGCGCCCGCACGTAACCCGCTCCCTTCGCCGCCACAGCTCTGGCGGCGGCATCACCCACGCCCAAAGGAGCACACCCATGCCCTCGCCCGCCCCCACAGCCGGAACCCTTCAGATAGCGGCCGCCCTAGTCTTCCACCTGCCGGGCGCCCGGCTGGAGTTGAGCAGCCCCAGCGGCCACCGCTGCTCGATCGGCCCGATGACCGACCCCCGATGCACCCTGCACCCCGCTGAGTTCCGCGAGCTGGTGGTGGCCACCGGAGACTTCCAGCTGCTCGGAACGATGCTGGGCTTCGCCCTGGTGGACGAGCCGACGCTGACCCTCACCTCATCGGGCATCGACATGGGCCACCTCGGGGGCGGCCTCTACCGGGTAGTGGGCTGCGAGACCACGTCTTTCGCCTTCACCACGTCGCTGCCCGCATCCCGGGTGGACGACCTGTTGACGAGCCTGAACACGGCTCCGGCACCAGGATGCGCAGCCGACACTCCGGAAATCCCCGACGAGAACGGCATAGCGCTGTGCGTCAGCCTCGTCCGCGACGACGGGCTGGGCGTGACGCTGGTGGTGATCAGCCCCTTCGCCACCAAGGATCTTGCCCGCTGCGAAGCCGTTGCCAGAGCATCGGTGTCGGCGTGCCTGGTCGCCGAGATGGAGCAGCTGACCCGCTGCCTCGACGAGGCGGCATCCTGAAGGAGATTCTGGGATGCTCAGCAGTTGGGCAGTAGGACTGTGCGGGCCTCGGCTCCAGTCTTGAGGGCATCGAAGGCGCCCTGGAGGCCGTCGAGGCCGGCGGTGCGGGAGATCATCTCGTCCAGAGCGCCCCTTGGAGCCACTGCGCAGTCATCGTCGACACTGAATTGAGGATCTCTGTCATGGGCGAGCGCGGATTGATCGGCAGGCAATTGCGGCGCGGGGATCATCCCCCCGATAATCCTTCGTGGCGATGTCGCGAGCGCGGATTGATCGGCAGGCAATTGCGGCGCGGGGTGGTCATTTCCGCTCTTGTTCGCTTCGCTCACGGGCCGCTCGGGCCACGGCCCCGCCCCGTATGGGCCGGGTCGCCCGTCTATCCGCGGGGCCTCTATGGGCTGTCCCCGTTTTCCGGCACCCAACCTGGGGTGCGCTTGTTCAAGAAGGCGTCCATGCCCTCGGCCGCCTCGTCGCCGGCGAACAGCTCGGCCGAGAGCCGCTCGGCCCAGTCGAGGGCGTCGTCGAAGGACGTCTCAGGGACTCGATGGACCAGCTGCTTGGCCGCGGCCAGCGCCGACGGGCCTCCGGCCAGCAGGTCGGTTACCACCGCCTCCACCTCGTCGTCGAGGCTCTCCGGGGGCACGGCTGCGTTGATGAGGCCCAGGCGGGCGGCTTCGGCGGCACTGAAGCGGTTGCCCCGCAGGAAGGCCGCGGCCGCCTCGGACCGGCGCATCTTGGGCAGGCACAGCACCGAGATCATGGAGGGAGCCACCCCCACCCGCACCTCGGTGAACCCGAACCGGGCGTCGTCACGGGCGATGGAGATGTCCATGGCCGCGGCCAAGCCCATCCCGCCGGCCACGCAGTGCCCGGCGATGCGTCCCACGTAGGGCTTCGGGGACCGGCGGAAGCGCCCGAAGAGCTCGCCGGCCCTGACCACCACGACGTTGTCGCCAGCGGGGGCCCCGGTCTCCCGCTCCTGCTCGCTGCGCTCACGGGCCGCTCGGGCCCCGGTCTCCCGCAGATCGGCGCCGGCGCAGAAGACCCGGCCCGCGTTGGTGAGCACGACCACCCGCACCGCCGGGTCGGCGTCGGCGCCGTCCAGGACCGCGGACAGCTCGGCCAGCAGCCGGCGGCTCAGGGCGTTGCGGTTGGCCTCGTCGGCCAGCGTGACGGTGACCACGCCACGGCCGTCCCGGGCCGTCTCGACCAGGCTCACAAGCCGATCCTCTCACGTGCGGATGGTCCATCGGTGGGCGGCCCGGCGAAGGCCTGCGCCATGGTCAACCACTCACGGCCGCTTTCCCCGCAGACCTCCAGGGCTGTGTCGGACATGTGGCGGCGCTGCGTCACCACCAGGCAGAAGTCGAGAGCAGGTCCCTTCACCGAGTTGTCCCCGGCTGCGGCGACGTCACCCCAGGCCCACAGATCTCCGGATGGCGCGGTGAGTGCCACCCGGACATCGCCCTCGGGCGGGGTGAGGCCGCGGTTCACGTAGGTCCAGGCCCGGGTGATGTAGCCGAGTTGGGCCACATGACGGAGCCGGTGGGTGGGCTCGCGGTGCGCGCCCACGGTGTCGCACACGTCGGTGCCGTGGGCCCACGCCTCCATGAGCCGGGCAGTGACGAAGGACTTGGCCCCCATCGAGGGGCCGTACCAGCTCACCCGGTCGCGCTCTGCGAGGGTGCCCGCGGCCGCAGCCAGCTCGGCGCGGCCCTGCCGCCAGCGCTCGATACGGTCGGCGGGAGACAGGCGGCGGAAGTCGCCCAGGGTGAAGTCGTCCCCTGAGGTCTCGCTCACCAGCGACGCCTCCATGAGCCGCCGGGCCTCGGAGGAGAACGCCTCGGGATCGCGGACGGCCTGCGCAGCGGACCGGTCGAAGTAGCACAGGTGGCCGATCTGGTCGGTCACCGACCATCGGGGGCTCGGAGTCGGCCGGTCCCAGTCGCCTCCATCCAGCGATGCCACGATCTCGTCGAGGCTGGCCTGCTCGTCGAGCAGGTCCTGGAGCAGGTCGGCCAGCTTCACGATCCGCGCCTCCCTTCCTAGAAAGCTATCGTCCTAGGAAGACATCGTGTGCCGACCCGCCTGCGCCACCCAATCTCAACCAGCCTGTTCATCACCGGTCGAGCAGGGTCTCGGGCACGTCGACTACCCGGGCCCGGAGCCATTCGCCCAGGCTCTTGGCCTGCGGGTCCTGCCGGTCCGAGGCGGCCACCCCGTCGCCCAGCAGGCCGTGGACGACGAAGTTGAGCGACCAGATGTTGCCGAGCCGGTGCCGGTCAACCCGCAGCGGGGCCGCCTCCGGCAACAGCTCGCGCACCCGCTCGGTGGTGAGGAAGCCGTCGAGCCACTCGAAGGCATCGGCGGAGCGGGCGAACACCCCCAGGTTGGCGTTGCCGCCCTTGTCCCCGGAGCGGGTGCCTGCGACGCGGCCCAGCGGCGCTCGCACCACCGGGCCCCAGTCCCGGACGGCTGCGGCTGCTGCGGGGGACGGCACGGGCGGCACCGGCGCCACCGGAACGGGCACGGGGTCGACGACGGTGCGCTCGCCGTCGAGGAACGTCACGTACTGCGGAACAGTCTCGGCCGGCACGGTGGCCGGCCGGTAGACGCCGAAGGCGCGGGGCCGGGCCGCCGATCCTGCCGAGAACATTCCCGGGATGGTGGCCAGCGCCAGCTCGTTCGTGGCGTCCGACAGGGTGCGCCCGAGCCGGTCCTCGTCGTGGTCGAACACGGTCAGCCGCCACACGGCTACGGCCTCCTCGTTGGTGGCCGGATCCGTCTTGTCGGTGCGCACCACTCGCTCGGTGACCTTGGCGTAGTCGCCCGGATCGTGGGGACAGGCCCGCCAGAACGCGTCGTGCACCAGAGCGGCCTTGGCGTCGATGTCGAGTCCGGTGAGCGCGACGTTGATCTCGCTGCGGTAGCCGCCCAGCTGGTTGGTGGCCACCTTGAGGGTGGGCGGGGGCGGCTCGCCCCGCACCGAGTCGATCCGCACCCGGTCGCTGCCGGCCTGGGTCAGCCGGATGGTGTCGAAGCGGGCGGTGACGTCGGGGCCAAGGTAGCCGGGCGCATCGATCTCGTAGAGCAACTGCGCGGTGACCGTCCCCACGGTGACCTCGCCGCCGGTGCCGTCGTGCTTGCCTATCACCGACGAGCCGTCGGCCGCGATCTCGGCCCACGGGAAGCCGGCCCGGTCCATGCCCTCCACCTCGGTGAAGAACGAATAATTCCCGCCGGTGGCCTGGGTGCCGCACTCGATGACATGCCCGGCCGCCACCGCGCCGGCCAGGGCGTCCCAGTCGTCGACCGCCCAACCATGGTGCCAAGCAGCGGGACCGCAGGCCACGGCCGCGTCGGTGACCCGCCCGGTCACGACGACGTCGGCGCCGCGGCGCAGGGCCTCGGCGATACCCCAGCCGCCCAGGTAGGCGTTGGCGGTGATGAGATCGGAAGTGTCGGTCATCGGCTCGCCGGTGGCGAACGACCGGAGGGTCACCGCGTCGGCCGCGCCGGGGCCCAGCCGCGCCATGAGGTCGTCGCCGTCCACGAAGGCGATCCTCGGGCGCAGGCCCAGCCGCTCGGCCACCTCGGCGACCGCCTGCGCGCAGCCACGGGGATCGAGCCCGCCCGCGTTGGAGACGACCTTGATGCCCGTGTCCAGGCAGGTGCCCATCACCTGCTCCATCTGCTTGACGAAGCTCCGGGCGTAGCCGCCGCCGGGCCGGCGCTCGCGGGTGCGGGCCAGTATGAGCATGGTCAGCTCGGCCAGCCAGTCGCCGGTGAGGACGTCGATGGGTCCGTCGTTGACCATCTCGGCCGCGGCCGAGAGGCGATCGCCGTAGAAGCCGGAGCAGTTGGCGATCCGGATGGGCCCGGAGGCCGAGCGGAAGGGCCGCGACGTCATAGGACTTCGCCGCGAGTATCCCAGGTCACTTCGCGCCCGCGCTCAGCCACCGCCGGCCTCTCCGGCCTCGGCCGCTTCGAACACCAGCAGCGGCGAGCCGTTGTCCACCTGGTCCCCGGGGTTGACCAGCACCTCGACGACTGTGCCGTCGCACGGGGCGCTCACGTGGTGCTCCATCTTCATCCCCTCCATCACCACCAGTGTGCTGCCCGCCGCCACCTTCTCGCCGGGGGTGACCCGCACCTCGGTGATCACGCCCGGCATGGGCGCCGCGAACCCGCCGGCGGTCAGGCCGCGGCCGGGGACGCCGAAGCGGGGAAGGACCGTCACCGTGACCGTCTCGGAGTCGCCGGTCAGGTGCAGCCGTTCGCCGTCAACGGCCACCGCATACCGGACCCGACGTCCATCCCACTCCAGATCGAGCCCATCGGACCGCCAGGCCGCGATGGTCGCCGCGGCCTCGACCGCGGCGACGGCTGGCAGCTCGACGCGACCGCCTCCGGGCGACCCACCCGCCACGGCAGCCGCGGCCTCGACCGCGGCGACGGCGCATTCGGCCCGGACGGTGAAGGAGCTGTCCCGCTGGGGCCGGTACGAGACGCGCACTTCGACGGGTCCGGCCGCGGTCTCGGCGGCCAGTTCCGCCC
The DNA here is from genome assembly GCA_009844405.1 of Acidimicrobiaceae bacterium. GTDB lineage: Bacteria > Actinomycetota > Acidimicrobiia > Acidimicrobiales > Aldehydirespiratoraceae > Aldehydirespirator. The sequence goes on along the minus strand of VYBO01000022.1, from coordinate 1,543 downwards.
GCTCGGGCGGGAGACGGCCGTGCCGCCAACCGCTGGGCATCCAACGAAGCGTCCGAGCCTCCTGCCGCTCGGCGGCCTGGAGCCACATGGCGGCGGCCACCGCGGCGTGTCGGCACTCGGCCGGCGAGAGGGCGGCGGCCCGGCTCGGATCGACCCGCTCGATGAAGTCGGTGGTGGTGTCGCCGGCCAGGAAGGCCTCCGAGCGGAGCGCGGCCGCCAGGAAGTGGCGGTTGGTGGTCACCCCGCCAATGTGCAGTCTCTCCAAGGCCAGGGCCAGTCGTCCCGCCGCCTCGGTCCGGCTGGGGGCGTGGGCGATGACCTTGGCCAGCATCGGGTCGAAGTCGAGCCCGACTTCGCTGCCGGCCTCGACGCCGCTGTCCCACCGCACGGCCGGGTCCACCGGGGGAGCGAAGGCAGCCAGGGTGCCCACTGCGGGCAGGAAGCCGGCCGCCGGGTCCTCGGCATAGAGGCGGGCCTCGACGGCGTGGCCCGCGAAAGCGATGTCGGCCTGGGTGTAGCCCAGCGGCTCGCCGGCGGCGACCCGCAGCTGCTCGCGGACCAAGTCGATTCCCGTCACCTCCTCGGTGACCGGGTGCTCCACCTGCAGGCGGGTGTTCACCTCCAGGAAGAAGAACTCGCCGGTGTCGTCGTCGACCAGCAGCTCCACCGTCCCCGCCGAGATGTAGCCGATCGACCGGGCCAGCCGCACCGCGGCGTCGCCCATGGTGGACCGCAGGGCATCGTCGACCGCGATGGACGGCGACTCCTCGATGATCTTCTGGTGGCGGCGCTGGATGGAGCACTCCCGCTCACCGAGATGGACGACATCGCCGTGGGCATCGCCCAGGATCTGGATCTCCACATGGCGGCACCGGCGCAGGTAGCGCTCCAGGAACACGGTGTCATCGCCGAAGCCGCCCAACGCCTCGCGCCGGGCAGCGGCCACGGCCTCGGCGAGGTCGGCAGGATCCGAGACCAGGCGCATGCCCTTGCCGCCCCCGCCCGCGGCCGCCTTGACCATGAGCGGGAAGCCGACATCGCTCGGGTCGCCGGGGTCATCGGACGACGGCAGCGTGGGCACGCCTGCAGCCGCGGCCGCGGCCTTGGCCGCCAGCTTGTCGCCCATGGTCTCGATGGCATCGGGACCCGGGCCGACCCACACCAGGCCGGCGGCGGTCACCGCCCGGGCGAAGCCGGCGTTCTCGGACAGGAAGCCGTAGCCGGGATGCACGGTGTCGGCGCCGGCCGCGACCGCGGCGGCCACCAAAGCGTCGCTGTCGAGGTAGCCGCCGGGCAGCCGCAAGGCCACGTCCGCCTCGGCCACAAACGGGGCATCGGCGTCGGCGTCGGAGTACACGGCCACGCAGCGCATGCCCATGGCCCGGGCGGTGCGGAACACCCGTCGGGCGATCTCACCACGGTTCGCCACCAGCAGCGTCCCGATCCTCGTCACACCCCGCTCCCACCCGAATTGGCAGCAGAATGCCCCCCATGGGGCACAAAACGCTGCCAAATCCGCCGCAGACCGAACACCCGCCGCGAA
>VYBO01000012.1:22880-24173 GCA_009844405.1 Acidimicrobiaceae bacterium | reverse complement strand
CCCCCCCCCCCCCCCCCCCCCCCCCCCCCCCCCCCCCCCCCCGCCGCCCCCCCCCGCCGCCCCCCCCGGCCGGCGCGGCGCCATTCTGACAGCCCGTGTCCGAAGGTGTGCGTGCTGCTGCGCCGACGACTCATCGCAGCCGGTACGCGGTGGTCGCGGTGCTCGCAGTAGGGGTCGCCTTGGGGGTTTCGGCACTGTGGGGGGCGACTCCGGCCCTGGCCCAGGGCGAGCCCGCCAAGAAGCCCGCCTATGAGCCCGCCCATGTCGGTTCCATCGAGGTGGAGGTCGGGTCCGCGCCCGAGTACACCCTGCCGACCTTCCATGCCAACGGCTTCAATAGCTACTGCCGTGTTGTAAGGGACCTGTACTCGGTCCGCGGCGACGGCACAGAGACTCACCATCTCTCTCACAACGGATTCCAGGCCGAGAGCATCGGCAACTTCAAGCTCAGGCTGTCAGGCAAGGCGAAGGCAGCCGCACCGGAGCGTAGGTACAAGCTCGTCTTCCGGTGCCGGCAGTCCAGTGCATGGGTGTGGCAGGCCTCCTACACGATCGACATCAAGGTCGTCCGGAAGGACTTCCGTTTCGAGGCCAAGTCCGACGAGCTTCTGGTCGCGGGCCGGGCAGTAACCATCGCCGCTGCGAAGGCGAGGAACGCGGACCGCAGAGTCAGCTACTCGCTCGCGTCCCCGCCGGCGCTGCCCGAGGGGCTCAGCTTCGACGCCTCGACCGGCGCGATCAGCGGCACGCCCACCGCCACCCAGCCGCGCCGGGTCTACACGGTGACGGGCACCGACCGGAGCGGGCGCGCAAGGAGCTTCAGCTTCGGGATCGAAGTCCGAAAGCTGGCCTGGTCTTCGACGCCGGCGAGCGTGTCGGTGGACGTCGGGGAGTCGCTGTCGGTCGCGCCGTCGCTCACAGGCGCAATCGGCAACGTCGAGCACGAAGTCGTACCGGATGCGTCGCAGCTCCCGCCGGGAGTCTCCTTCGACGCCTCGACCGGCGCGATCAGCGGCACGCCCACTGCGGCGTACGCCGCGAAGTCGTTCACAGTGCATGCCCATGACAACCGGCAGGGCGGCTGGAGCTCCGGCTTCTCCCAGACCGCCTCCTACACCGTGGAGATAAGCGTCGGTGAACCGCCGCCGCCGGAGCCGGTGTTGACGGTCGCTGCCGGGTCGGGCGTGACTGAGGGGACTGCGGCCACGTTCACGATCAGTGCTGAACCTCAGGCGGCGAGCGCGGTGGAGGTCCGCTACACGGTCGCGCAGAGCGGCATTTTCGTGTCGTCGG
>VYBO01000012.1:22146-22870 GCA_009844405.1 Acidimicrobiaceae bacterium | reverse complement strand
AGCGCGGTGGAGGTCCGCTACACGGTCGCGCAGAGCGGCATTTTCGTGTCGTCGGGTGATCGCGGGTCCCGGACGGTCAGTCTCAGCGGCGGGTCGGTGACGGTGACGGTCGCGACCGACGATGACAGCGCCGACGAGCCCGACGGGTCGGTTACGGTCACCCTCGATGCCGGGACCGGTTACAGCGTGGGCTCGCCGGGCTCGGCCACCGTGAACGTCAGAGACGACGACGATGCGCCGCCGGCGCAGCCGGTGCTGAGCGTCGCGGCGGGCCCGGCGGTGACCGAGGGGACTGCGGCCAGTTTCACGATCAGCGCCGACCCGGAAGCCGCCAGCGCGGTGGAGGTCCGCTACACGGTCGCGCAGAGCGGCATTTTCGTGTCGTCGGGTGATCGCGGGTCCCGGACGGTCAGTCTCAGCGGCGGGTCGGTGACGGTGACGGTCGCGACCGACGATGACAGCGCCGACGAGCCCGACGGGTCGGTTACGGTCACCCTCGATGCCGGGACCGGTTACAGCGTGGGCTCGCCGGGCTCGGCCACCGTGAACGTCAGAGACGACGACGATGCGCCGCCGGCGCAGCCGGGCGGAGGTGGCCCTGGTGGCGGCGGTGCGCCGTCACTGGGCCCCGGCGGGCCCAGTGCCTCCGACCCCGGCACGGCCGAGTCGGCGGATGCGCCGGCTGGTTTCGTGGATGTGGATGCTTCGAGTGTTCATGCGGCCA
>VYBO01000012.1:0-22136 GCA_009844405.1 Acidimicrobiaceae bacterium | reverse complement strand
GCGGATGCGCCGGCTGGTTTCGTGGATGTGGATGCTTCGAGTGTTCATGCGGCCAGTGTCGAGGCTCTGTTCGCGGCGGGGGTGACGGCCGGTTGCGGGACTGAGCCGTTGCGGTTCTGTCCTGATCGGGCGGTGTCGCGGGCGGAGATGGCCAGTTTCCTGGTGCGTGCGCTGGACTTGGAGCCCGCGGATGCGCCGGCTGGTTTCGTGGATGTGGATGCTTCGAGTGTTCATGCGGCCAGTGTCGAGGCTCTGTTCGCGGCGGGGGTGACGGCCGGTTGCGGGACTGAGCCGTTGCGGTTCTGTCCTGATCGGGCGGTGTCGCGGGCGGAGATGGCCAGTTTCCTGGTGCGTGCGCTGGACCTCGGCCAGACCTGAACGGCCCGACCACCCTTCACCGGGCCGGCTGGGCTAGCCCAGCAGGCGGCGGGCGACGATCCGAGCCTCGTCGAGGTCTTCGACGAAGTTCTCCTCGGGGATCTCCCGCAGCACGTCGAGCGCGTGGACGCTGGTGTCGGTCATGCCGGACATGCCGAGGACGATGCACTGGGTGTCGGCGTCGCGCGCCGTGTCGGCCAACTGGCCGATGGCGAGGGCGGCGCTGTCGTCCACATGGGCGGTCTCGGTGAAGTCGAAGATCACCACTTCGTGCTCGGCCATGTCGTGGTTGATGGTCTTGAAGAGCCTGGTGGACGAGGCCGAGGTGAAGCTGCCCCGCAGCGACAGGAGTCCGACCCGGGCCGCGAACGGGTCGTCGTCGAGATCGGGGGCGCCGTCGTCCGCCTCGGGATCGGCCAGGAAGGTCATGTCGAGCAGCGGGGTCGAGATCACCTTGTCGAGCTCCAGTCGCTCCACTTGGCGGGCGCCGGTCAGCGCCGCCATCACCAGGCCCACGGCCACCGCGATAACCAGGTCCGAGACGATGGACAGGACGAGGGTCAGCGCCAGGACCACCACGTTCTCCCTCGGGACGCGATGGATGTGGGCCAGGTAGCGCCAGTCGATGATGTTGAACCCGATCTTGATGAGGATGCCGGCCAGCACGGCGTGGGGTATGGCGTCGACGTAACGCCCCAGCCCCAGGACCAGCGCGGCCAGGATGGTGGCGCACAGCACCCCGGAGACCCTGGACCGGCCGCCGGCCTTGACGTTGGCCACCGTGCACGACGTGGCCCCCGCGCCCGGGACGCCGCCGATGAAGGCCACCACCACGTTGGCTGCCCCGGCGCCCATGAGCTCGCGGCTGGGGTCGTGGTTCTGGCGGGTCAGCGAATCGGCCACCCTGGCGGTGAGGAGGCTGTTGATGGAGCCGAGCAGGGCGATGGTGACCGCCGCCGGCAGCGCGCTGCCCAGATCGCCGATACTGATCTCGGGCACCACCAGGTCGGGGAGGCCGGTGGGCACCTCCCCGATCGTCGGCGCCTCGCTCAGCCACAGCACGCCCACCAGCGTTCCGATGATCAAGGCGGCCACGGAGGGCGGCAGGATCCGCTGCAGCCGTCCCGGCCAGAAGACGCACACCGCCAGGGTGACGAGCCCCAGCGTGAGCGCGCTCGGGTCGACGTTGGCGACTGCATCGGGCCACTCGCGCAGAGACTTGAGCGCGCCGCCCAGGGCTACCTCGGCGCCGAAGAACGGCAGCACCTGGACGATGATGATGATCAGGCCGACGGCGCTGGTGAACCCCGACACCACCGCATAGGGCGTGTAGGCGACGAAGGTGCCGAGCCGCAGCGCGCCGAGCAGCACCTGGATGATCCCGGCCATCGCCACGATGGCCAGGGCCCTCTTGAGTTCGCCGTCGGCGTAGTCGACGAACACGACCGCCATCGCCACCGACAGCGGAGCGGTGGGTCCCGAGATCTGTGTCCTCGATCCGCCCAGCAGTGCGGCGAGCATGCCGACCACGACGGCGCTGTACAGACCCTCGATTGCTCCGAGCCCTGAGGCGACTCCGAAGGCCAGCGACAGCGGCAGGGCCACCACGGCCGCGGTCATCCCCCCGAAGACGTCTCCTCTAAGCCCTTGGAGCTTGTCGCTGACTTGCAAGCTCATTTCGCACCGCAGAATAGATCAAGCGTCACCGCAGGACTGTCCTCGGAGGGTCGTGCAGACGATGTCGGCCAGTTCGGACAGATTGGTCGCTACGGCCAAGCCTGCATCGCGCAACCACCGCACGTTCAGCGCGTGGACCTCGATCCGGGGATCGAAGCGGTTGAGAAACACCGCGTGGCACCAGCCGGACAGCGGCAACGTGCAGGCCATCGAGTCGTGGATGCCGCCGAGAGCGGCCGACGCCACCATGATGACCAGGTCGGGCTCGATCCTGGTGATCAGGTCCAGGTTGTGCCCGTCGGACGCCAGCGGCGAGTAGAGGCCGCCCACCCCCTCCACCAACCCGACTTCTACCGTTGCGCCGAAGCGGCATCCGGCCGCCAGTTCGTCGACCGTGGGGCAGACCCGGCCGAGCTTGCGGGCGGCCATGGGCGGGGCCAGCGGCACCGGGTAGGTGTGCTCGGGCGGGCAGACGTCGTCGGGGTGCTGGCCGGTGGCCGCGGCCAGCGCAGCCGCGTCGGTCGGGCCGGCCTCGTCCGGGTCGTGGGACTGGACGGGCTTGCACGCCGCGACGACGCACTCCCTGTCCCGCAGAACCCGGGTCAGCTCGGCTGTTGCCCATGTCTTGCCCACCTCGGTGCCGGTCCCGGCGACGAAGACGACGACCTCGGGGCGGGCTTGAGCCTCGGGCGCAGCCGCTGGGTCATCGCCAGCACGGGCGGGTGGTGAGCGCCTTGCGGTACGAGGTTGCCTCTCCCGCTCATGTTCGCTGCGCTCACGGGCCGCTCGGGCCACGGCCTCGCTCACGTGCTGCCGTCTCCGTGCATCGGCTGCGCTCCTCCTCGGCCTCTGGCATCGATCCCTGCGCGGCGGAGCGCGTCGATCAGCCGGTCGAGGTCGGCGTCGCGGTGGGCGGCCGAGACCGTGACCCGGAGCCGCGACGTTCCGGCCGGCACCGTCGGGGGCCGGATGGCGGGGACCAGGACGCCCTGCCTCGCCAGGGCGTCGGATACGGCCAGTGCCTCGTCCTCGGCGCCGACGACGATCGGGATGACGGGGCTCGGGTGGCCGGGCCGGATGCGGTCGATGTTGGCCCGCAGCCGCATCCTGAGCTCGTCGCCCTCCCCGGAGTCGATCACGTCGATGGCGGCTGTCGCGGCTGCGGCTGCGGCTGGGGCGGCCGCTGTGGTGAAGATGTAGGAGCGGGCCGCGTTGACGAGCAGGTCCATGAACGTCCGGGGCCCGGTCACGAAGCCGCCCAACGCGCCGACCGCCTTGGACAGGGTCCCCACCCGCAGCACCCGGCAGTCGGGGTGCAGTGGGTCGGGATGATCGAGCACGAGATGGGCGTCGTCGAGCACCAGCAGTGCCCCGCGGGCCGCACACACGGCCGACAGCTCGCCGATCGGCGCGAGGTCGCCGTCCATGGAGAAGACCGAGTCGGTGACCACCATGCCGGGGCCCCCGGAAAGGCCCAGCATGCCGTCCACTGCGGCCGGGTCGCAGTGGGGGTAGACGCGCGTCGGCGCCCGGGCCAGGCGGCAGCCGTCGATGATCGAGGCGTGGTTGAGCTCGTCGGAGCAGAGCACCGACGCCCACCGTCCCATCGTGGCGATGGCGCCCAGGTTGGCTGCGTATCCGGTGGTGAACAGCACTGCGGCCTCCGCCCCGCGCCAGGCTGCGATGCGCTCCTCGAGGCGGCTGTGCACGGGACGCGACCCGACGATCAGCCGGGCCGATCCTGAGCCGGTGCCGTAGTCGTCGATCGCGGCCCGGGCCGCGGCCCGCACGGCCGGGTGCTGGGTGAGTCCGAGATAGTCGTTGGAGGCGAACGACGCCACCGGCCGTCCCGTCGCCGACAGCGCCGTCCGGGGGTCTCCGCCGTCGAGGTCCCGGGGTCGGCGCAACTGGTTGGCGGCCACCACGGCGTCCAGAGCGGCAGAAGCGATGCCGTCCCAGTCGCTCATGCAGTCATGCTCCGGCGTCCTCGGCGGCTACCTCTTCGATGGCGGACACCAGCGTCCGGGCGATGGTGTCGATCTCGTCGTCGGTGATCGACAGTGGGGGCATCACCACCACTACATCGCCCAGAGGTCGCAGCAGGACCCCGGCGGAGACCGCGGCGGCGCACACCCGGCGCCCCCATTTCGAGGCACCCACCGCAGGATTCAGCTCGACGCCGGTCATGAGGCCCCGGCGGCGGACCTCCCTCACGGCGGGCAGGGCCGCGACCACCTCCAGCGCATCACCGAGGTGTTCACCCGCCGCGGCGACCCGGTCGATCAGGCCGCGTTCACCGATCAGATCCAGGTGGCGGGCCGCCACCGCGCAGGCCAGGGCGTTGCCGCTGTAGGAATGGCCGTGGTAGAAGGTGCGGGGCCCGAGGTCCTCCCCGAGGAACGCCTCGTAGATGTGGGAGGCGGTCACCGTGGCCGACAGGGGCAGGTACCCGCCGGTGATGCCTTTGCCCAGGCACATCAGGTCGGGCCGGATCCCGCACAGCTGGCTGGCGAACATCGCGCCGGTGCGGCCGAACCCGGTGGCGACCTCGTCGCAGATGAGCGGCACTCCCCGGGCCTGGACCGCCCCGGCGAACGCCGCCACCTGATCGGGGTCGGTGACCAGCATCCCGGCCGCGCCCTGGACCAGCGGCTCGACAACGACCGCGGCCAGCCGGTGGTGGTGCCCGTCGAGGACGGCGACCGCCTTGGACACCCAGTCCGGGTCGTCGTATCCGGGGGTGCGGAGGACGTCGAAGCGCAGCGGGTCGAACAGGTCGGTTCCGAAGCCGCCGTCGCCCACCGACAGCGACCCGACCGAGTCGCCGTGGTAGGCGTCGCCCAGGGCCAGGTAGGACGTGCGGCCCCGCACGCCGAGGTTGTGCCAGTACTGGAAGGCGATCTTGACGGCCTGCTCCACCGCGGCGGCCCCGTCCGACGCGAACAGGAAATGAGGCTCGGTCACCGGCACCACGTCGCGCAGGGCCTCAGCCAGAGTTATGGCGGCGGTGTTGCCGTTGCCCAGCAGGGTGGAGTGGCTGATGCGTTCGAGCTGCTCGCGGGCCGCCCGGTTCAGATCCGGGTCGGAGTGGCCGAGCGTGATGACCCACAGCGAGGAGATGGCATCCAGATAGCGCCGGCCGTCGGTGTCGTAGAGGTAGTTGCCCTCGCCCCGCTCCACGATGACCGGGGTCGAGCCCTCGTAGGTCGCCATCTGGGTGAAGCCATGCCACACGACTGCGGCGTCGCGCCGGGCCCAGTCGGCTGCGGTCACGGCCGGCGGGGCGGCGGGACGCCCTTCCATTCGTCCCAGTGCAGCACCCGGTCAAGCGGCTCCCGCATTCCGGGGCGGAAGTCGGTGCCGACGCTGTGGGCGATGGGGATGAGTGCGACCTGCGTGCACTCGTCATACGGGATTCCCAGGATCTCCGCGGCCTGCTGCTCGTAGGCCAGGTGCAAGGTGGTCCAGCATGTCCCCAGTCCCCGTTCCCGGGCGGCGAGCATGAAGCTCCACGACGCTTGTATCACCGACCCGAGCCTTGATGCCGCCCCGCCCCACGATGGTCGCTCGACCCGGCTGATGGCCAGGCACGGGATCAGGAACAGCGGAGCCCGCTCGAGGTTGTCGGACAGGTACTGGGCCGAATCGGCGATCCGTTCGAAGGAGGCCTGAACGGCTGGGTCTTCGCGAGGTCGTTCATTGGTGGGAAAGTGGGGCGACTCGCGATAGGCGGCCCACGCCTGGCGGTAGAGCTCGGCCAGCGCCGCCTTCTTGGCCGGGTCGGCAACCACCATCCACACCCAGTCCTGGCGGTTGCCCCCGCTGGGCGCCTGGAGCGCGATGTCCAGGCACTCGGTCATCAGCCCAGGATCGACCGGACGATCGAAGTCCAGACGCTTGCGTACCGCCCGCGTCGTCGTCAGCAGCTCGTCGGCGGACAGTCCCAGCATTCTCAGCCTCCTGCATCGTCGGTAGGAGCAGTCAGACCCTACGACTTCCGACCGCGGACCGGCCGGCAACCCCGCCCGGCGTGGTGCAGGTGACCGACGCCGATCCGGTGGTGCTGTCGCCGCGGCCGTGACTGCGGACATCACGTACCCTTCGGATCCGTGATACCCCTCCACGGCCCGCACTACGAGGACTTGAGCGCCGGGCAGGTGCTGCCCCGGCAGCCATCGGTGGCGATCGACGACGGCATGGCCGCGCTGTACCAGTCGATGGTGGGCGAACGACTGCCGATGACCCTCGACCCCGCCGTCTTCGAGGCTGTGTCGGGCCGGCCGGGCCGTCTGGCCAGCCCGGCGCTGGTGATGCACCTGTCCATCGGGCACAGCACCACCCTCACCCGGAGGGTGATCGCCAACCTCTTCTATCGCGAGGTGCGGTTCCTGAGGCCGGTGGTGGTGGGGCAGTCCATCGCCACCACCGTCACCGTCGCCGCCCTGGCGGACAGCCGGCCGAAGCCGGGCCGGCCGCACCGTGGCAAGGTGCTGGTCGACATCGAGACCACCGCCGACGGCGAGCCCGCCATCACCTACCAGCGGGCCCCCATGCTCCCCCAGGCCGGTGACGAGCAGCCCGGCCATGACGACGACCTGGGTACGAGCCCGCCGCTCGAACTGGCCTCCTACGCCGCGCTGGTGCCCGCCGACTGGGACTTCGCCCCCCTGGGGCCGGGCACCGACTGGCAGCCCGGGGACACGGTCGAGGACCCCTGCCGGGAAGTGGTCGACAACGCGCTCGGGTTGGTGCGGCTCACCAACAACCTCGCCCTGGTGCACCGCGACGCCGCGGCCTCGCCCTACCCGGAGCGCCTGCTGTACGGCGCCCATGTGGTGGGCCTGGCCCAGGCCTCGCTGTCCAGAGCACTGCCCGGCATGGCAACGGTGGTGGGATGGCACGGCTGCGACCACACCGGCCCCGCCTTCGAGCAGGACGTGCTGTCGTTCCGCCACACCCTCCTAGACGCAACTCCAGCCGGCTCCGGGCGCGTGTTCGCGGTGCAAGTAGAAGGCTTCGCCCACCGCACCGCCGAGCCCGACCACATCCTCGACTGGACAGTCATGGCCGCCGCGCCGTAGCGGGCGCGACCTGCCAGGGGATGCAGCCGGATCCGGGGACGCCCCCGAGGACAGTCATGGCCGCCGCGCCGTAGCGGTCGCGACCCGAAAGGCCGAGCTCCTGCTGGGCTTGCCCAGCAGGTGAGCCTCCTATGATGCTAGCTACCACAAGCGAGCGGCAAGAAGACCGAACGAGGTGCCAGAGTCATGAGCAACGCTGCCGTCGAGGCCTCCGTGACGGTCGCGGCGGCCCGCGCCGAGGACGCAGTCAAGATCTACGGTTCGGGCGAGATCGAGGTCCGGGCGCTGAGCGGAGTGAACATCACCTTCGAGAACGGCCAGTTCACCGCGATCATGGGCCCGTCGGGGTCGGGCAAGTCCACGCTCCTGCACTGCATGGCCGCCCTCGACGACCTCACCGAGGGTCGGGCCTTCATCGGTGACACCGACCTGGGCACTCTGACCGACAGGGAGTTGACCCGGCTGCGCCGCGAGCGGGTGGGGTTCATCTTCCAGGCGTTCAACCTGGTTCCGACGCTGACCGCCATCGAGAACATCACCCTGCCCATCGAGCTGGCCCGCCGCGAGCCCGACCAGGAGTGGCTGGACGGTGTCGTCGGCACCGTGGGCCTGGGCGACCGTCTGGGCCACCGGCCCAGCGAGCTCTCCGGCGGCCAGCAGCAGCGGGTCGCGGTGGCAAGGGCGCTGGCCAGCAAGCCGGAGATCATCTTCGCCGATGAGCCCACAGGCAACCTCGACTCCCGGTCCAGCACGGATGTTCTCCGGTTCATGCGCCAGGCGGTGGACGATCTGGGCCAGACCATCGCGATGGTGACCCACGACTCCCGGGCGGCCTCCTTCGCCGACCGGACCGTGTTCCTGTCCGATGGCATCGTCCGGGGCGAGCTGATCAACCCGAGCGCGGAGCTGATCCTCGATCACATGAAGATCCTGCAGGTGGGCCAGTTCATCCGGGGCATTCCCGAGGGCGCCACCATGGACGAAGTCCTCAAGTTCATGGAAGAGCTGGACGAGTGATCCAGAGGCCGAGCTTGCGAGGCCCGGGGCGGGAGCGGCCCGTGAGCGCGGCGAACAAGAGCGGGAGACAGGGGCGGGAGCGGCCCGTGAGCGCAGCGAACAAGAGCGGGAGACACGCAGAGGCCGTAGCAGACCGATGACGCTGCTGCGCTACAGCCTCCGCAACATTGCGGCCGCGCGGATCCGGTTCGCGCTCACCACCCTGGCAGTGATGATCGGGGTGGCCCTCACCGTCGGCGTGCTGATCAACACCGACGGGCTGCGGGCCGCCCTCTCCGATCTGGCCGGCGATCTCTACGACCAGGTCGACCTGTCGGTTCGCTCGCAGTCGACTCTGGGCAACGTCGACCAGTGGCAGGCCCTGCGGTTGCTCGACCCCTCGTTGAAGGATCGGCTGGAGGCCGTCGACGGGGTGGAGAAGACCGCCGGCGCGGTGTCGGAGTTCAATGTCGTGGCCATCGGCGCCGCCGGCGAGGCCATCGATCCGGAGTTGTCCCAGCAAGGCGGAATGGGCTGGCCGGAGGACGAGTCCCTGGGCCGGATCTTCCTGTTCGACGACGGGGTCAGCCGCCGGCCCGCCGGTCCCGACGAGTTCGCCATGGACCAGCACACCGCGGCCACGTTCGGCTTCCGGATCGGTGAGCGCTACAAGGTCGCCACCCCCACCGGGACGCAGAGCTTCGAACTGGTCGGCGTCTTCTACTTCATGGAGCCCGATGCGCAGGCCCCGTTCCAGCTGGTCGCCTGGGACATGGACACCGCCCGCGACGTCCTGCACGACGGCGGCGGGTACGACCTCATCGATGTGCGCCTGTCGCCGGGCGCGTCGCTGGACGAGGTGACCGCGTCCATCGAGCGCGAGCTGGGCCCGTCCTACGTGGTCCTCTCCCAGCAGGAGCAGGTCGAAGCCCGCGACAAGGAGATGAGCGATCTCCTGGACGTCTTCCGCAACGCGCTGCTGGCCTTCGCGGTCATCGTGCTGGTCATCTCGGCATTCATCACCTACAACACGTTCACCCTGGTCACCGGCCAGCGCATCAAGGAGTTCGGGTTGCTGCGGGTGCTGGGCGCCGACCGGCGCCAGGTGGCGCTGACGGTGGCGTTCGAGGCGCTGGTCATGGGTGCGCTGGCCGCGGTGGTCGGGTTCGGCCTCGGCATCGGGGTGTCCGAGGCCCTCAGCGGCATCCTCTCAGCCGCAGGCTCGAGTCTTCCCTCGACGGAACTGGTGGTCGGCGCAGGCCCGATCATCGCCGCGCTGGGGCTCGGCGTCGGCCTGACGGTTGTCATCTCCCTATTGCCGGCGATGCGGGCCCGCCGGGTGACGCCCATGGTGGCGCTGGCCGACGATGCCAACATCGACGCCTACAGCCGGCGCAGGTCGATCATCATCGGGTCGGTGGTCGGCGTGATCGGGTTGGTGCTCCTGGTCCTGGGTCTGCTGTCGGACCTGTCCATATCGGCGCTCGTCCTGCTGATCGGCTTCGGCGCCCTAGGGGTGCTGGTGGGCGTCAACATCTGCAGCCCTGCCGTCGCCGGTCCGATGTCGCAGGTGCTGGGATGGCCGGCGGCCCGCCTGTTCCGCCTGAACGGGCGTCTGGCCCGACTCAACGCGGTTCGCAACCCCCGCCGCACGGCCACCACCGCCTCGGCGTTGATGATCGGGCTGGCCATGGTGTCGCTGGTCACCGTGGTGGGCACGTCCTTCAAGGAGACCCTCAACGGCCAGCTGGAGGACTCGGTCCGGGCGGACTGGATGCTGTGCGCCGGGCGCTGCGACAACCAGCAGCTCGCCTTCAGTTCGGAGGCGGCAGCCGCGGCTGCGCAGGTGCCCGAACTCGAATCGGTGGAGGTATTCCGCTTCCGGCCGAACGGCGTGCGCACCGCCGACGGCGCCCAGCACGTGTTGTCGGCCGCCAACCTCGCCTCGTTCTCGAGCCATGTGGAGCCGAACGTCACCTCCGGCAGCGTGGCCGGCGCCGGTCCCGGTGACGTGATGGTGCATGTCGACGCCGCCGAGGAGCTCGGTCTCGGCGTGGGCGACGAGGTGCTGCTGGAGATCTCGGGCCACGAAGAAGTCGCCTTCGAGGTGGTGGCCCTCCACAGCGAGGACTCGGTGGTGGGCTCCTGGGTCATCGACCTGGATGACTGGAACCGCTACGTCGTCGGAGACCAGGACAGCCTGGTCACCGCGGTCACCGCGGCGGGAGTCGGCAGCCAGGACGCCCGGGCCGCGCTGGAGGCGGGTCTCGACGAGTACCCGCAGGTCGTGGTGCGCGACCAGGCCGAGTACCGCGCCAGCCGGTCCACCCAGGTCGACAACCTGCTGGTGGTGATCAACGTGCTCCTGGTCGTTGCCCTGGTGATCGCGGTGATGGGCTTCTCCAACACCATGGCCCTGTCGGTGTTCGAGCGGACCCGCGAGATCGGGCTGCTGCGAGCGGTGGGAATGGGCAGGCGGCAGATCTGGGCCGCAATCTTGCTGGAGGGGGTCATCGTGGCGGTCTTCGGCGGAGTCATCGGAGTGGTGACCGGGCTGGTGGCCGGGTCGATCGCGGCCGGGTCCCTCCCCGGCGACATCATCTCCACCGTGGCTCTGCCGGCGGGCTCCGTGGTGGTGTACCTGGTCGTGTCGGCGGTGGCCGGACTACTGGCCGCCTTGGCGCCGGCCCGCCGGGCCAACCGCATCGACCTGCTGGAGGCCATCTCCTACCACTAGACCGGGCAGGCCTTGGAGGTGCACCTTCCCGACTCCATACCGATGTTCAGTGAAAGTAATTGTGAAGTCCTTTCATATTATGTAGTTGCATTCATGCGGATACGCCACTAGGGTGGCCCGCATGGACCCCGCCATCGCTGCGACGCTCATCGGAGTCTTGGGCACTGGGCTCATCGGCGTGCTGGCCGGCGCGTTTCATCTTCTTCGCTCCGATCTCAAGGAGTTACGCGCCGAGAACCGCTCCGACCATCGCGAAACCAACCGGAGGATCGACCGGTTCGAGGGGAAGCTGGACGTGCTGATCTGGGCGATGGCACAAGCCGGATTCCCGACCCAAACCCAGCCGTCGCAGCCGCCGACCGAACCGCAGGGTTAGGAACGCGTCGTGGATCCGGCGATTGCTGCGACGCTCATCGGTGTGCTGGGGAGCGCGCTCGTTGGCGTGCTGGCAGGGGCGTTCCATTTGCTGCGTTCCGACATCCGTCGAGTGGAAGGCAAGCTGGACAATCTGGTTCTGGCGTTGGCCAGGTCCGGCCACCTGACCGATCTGCAGGCGTCGGAGCCGCCTGGGGACCCGTCGCCGGCCTAGGCGGCGCTGGACTGGAGGGCTGCCACCTGATCGATCTGGCTGCGGCGGCCGAGCCTGCCAGCGCCGCGGTGCACGGTGTGCGTGCCGGGTTCTACTGGCAGCGCCGGGCCGAGCAGCAGTCGATCATGGCTGCGGCAATTCACGAGTCGACGGCCCGCGAGTCAGACGCGAGAGCGACGACGGGCCTGGGCGAGGTGGCCGGCTAGCAGGGCTACCGCGGCCACGGCCGACACCGCGCCCGACACCGCCATCGTCTGGGCGAAGGAGGTGGCGAAGGCCTGCGAGGTCTCCGCGATCGTCGCCTGGGCCGCGGTTTCGCCGGCCGCACCCGACTGCGCCAACCCGTGAGCGGCCTCGATGGCCGCCCCCATCGACTCGCCCGCCGCCGCGGCCACCTCGGGAGGCAGGATGTCGACGTTCACGGTGTTGCGGTATATCGAGGTGGACAATGCGCCCAGCGTGGCGATCCCCAGCGCGGCCCCAAGCTCGCGGGCGGTGTCGTTGACCGCCGAACCGATCCCGGCCTTCTCGTAGGGGGTGGCGACCATGATGTCGTTGGTTGCGGGGGTCATGGCCAGGCTCAGCCCCGCGCCGGCCAGCACCAGCGGGCCGAGCAGGAACCAGTAGCTGGTCTCGGTGTCGACCATCGCCAGCGGCAGGAAGGTGAGAGCCAGGACGGCGAAGCCGATGGCCATGATCCGGCGTGATCCGTACTTGGCGGCGAGCGGGGCGGTGAACGGGGCCACAACCATCGACGCCAGCGCCTCGGGCATAGTTGCCAACCCCGCCTCCAGAGCGGAGTATCCCAGGACGAACTGCACGTAGAGCGCGAACAGGAACCAGAACCCGATCATCACCACGAACGCCATGGTGACCACCGCCGAGCCGATGCTGAAGCGCCGGTCGCCGAACAACTCCAAGGGCAGCATCGGATGGCGGGCCCGCTGTTGCCACAGCAGCAGGATCGCACCGAACGCCACCGACACCGCGAAGGCCGACAGCACAGGCGCCGACCTCCAGCCCTGCTCCGGTCCCTCGATGATCCCGTAGATCAGCGCGGTCATGGCCACGATGGACAGCCCCGCCCCGGCAGGATCGAGGTGCCGGGGGTGCTCGTCCCGGGACCGCGGCAACCACATTGCCATGACGATGACCACTACGGCCACCACCGGCACGTTGTAGAGGAAGCCGGCCTCCCACCCCCATGACGGCACGAACCACCATCCGGTCACGAACAGCCCTGTCAGCGCGGGCCCGATGGCGGCGCCACCCCCGGCAAAGCCGGACCACACCGCGATGGCAAGAGGTCTCTCGGGCGGCGGGAAGATCTCGATCAGCAGCGACAGGGTGGCCGGCATGACGAATGCGGCGGCCACGCCCATGGCTCCCCGAGCGACCAGGATCACCTCGGCCGAGTCGGCCAAGCCTCCGAGGAGTGCGCCGAGGCCGAAGACGAGCAGGCCGCCGAGCAGGGCCCCCTTGCGGCCGTAGCGGTCGCCGATGGCGCCGCCGGTCATCAGCAGTCCGCCGAAGGCGAGCGCGTAGGCGTTCACGATCCACTGCAACTGCGGCCCGGTGACCCCGACGTCTCGCTGCAGTGTGGCCAGCGCAACATTGAGCCCCGAGACCGACATCACGACCAGGACCAGGGTCAGGCTCAGCACGCCGAGCAGGAACCAGCGCCGGGCGTGCACTTCGGGCCGCTCCCAGAGATCCACGGCGCCAACGGTACGACAGGTTCAGACCACCACGGTTGTCGGCGCACACCGGCGGCACACCGGATCCCGGCGGCGCGGCCCGGACGGTCAGCTGTCGAGGGTGTGGACCGCGGTCGGGTCGCCCAGAGCGGCCTCGTCGGGGTGGGCGCCGATGCCGGGCCCGTCGCCGGCAACCGCCCAGCCGTCGCCATTGACCACGCCGCCCTCAACCGGGTTGCACGGCAGGCGGTCGTAGCAGATCCATGTGGCCCGCCGCAGCGGCTCCGGCGTGGTCTGAGCCCGATGCACCACGGCCGAAGCCTGCAACGCGGTGCCCCCGGTGTCCCAAATGTTCGTGCGGATGCCGGCCTCCATGCACAAGTCGCGGATGCGGCGGGCCACGCTCAGCCCGCCCACGCGGCCCAACTTGATGCCGACTGCCTCGCCGGCATCGGTCTCAATGATGCGCAGCATGTGCTGCGGATGTCCTCCTGCTTTCACCAGGTGCTGCGGATGTAGCCGTATATGCCGGCGAAGTCCTTGGCGATCTTGGTGGGCAGGGGCACGACACCGCCGAGGACGCGGGCCCCGAACATGATCTTGGCTGTGTGTTCCACCACCAGGGCGGTGTGCAGCGCATCGGACGGCGACTTGCCCACGCACAGCAGGCCGTGGTTGGCCATCAGCACCGCGCCCCGGTCGGCCAGGTGGCGCACCACCTCTGCGGCCAGTTCGTCGGTGCCGGTGGTGGCGTAGTCGGCCACCGGCACGTCGCCGCCCACGTAGACGATCACCTCCTCGATGCTGGCCGGGATGGGCTGGTGGGCCACCGCGAACATCGAGGCGTGGGGCGGATGGCAGTGGACCACCCCGCCGACCTCTTCGAAGGCGTTATAGCAGGCCAGGTGCATGGCCTTCTCGGTGGACGGCTGGCCCGATCCGCCGAGGTGCTCGCCGTCGAGGCGGAGGACGGCGAGGTTGCCGGCGGTGACGTCGGGGTAGGGGGTGGACGACGGGGTGAGGCAGACCGAGCCGTCGCTCCGGCGGCCCGACACGTTGCCGGCCGTGCCCACCACCAGTCCCGCCTGCTCCATCTGCTGGGAGACCTCGGCCACCTCCTGGTGGACAGGATCCAGCGGGTCTACTTCGATGCTCACTCGAGGACCTCCGGGTTGGCGCAGTGGAGCGGCTTGCCGCCCGACAGGATGGCCTTGATGTCGGCGACCACGATGGCCGCCTGCTTGCTCTCGACGTCGTAGGTGGCCCCACCGATGTGCGGTGTGAGCACCACGTTGTCCATGGCGGTGAGGGGATGGTCGGTGGGGAGGATCTCGCCCTCGAAGTGTTCGAGGCCGGCGCCGGCCAGATGGCCCGATTCCAGGGCGGCCACCAGGGCGTCGGTGTCGTGCAGCGCGGCCCGAGCCGTATTGAGGTAGATGGCCCCCGGCTTCATCGCCGCGAACTGGTCCGAACCCATCATCTGCGACGTCTCCGGTGTGACGGCCGCGTGCATCGACACCACGTCGGCGGTCGCGAGGAGGTCGTCGAGGCTGTGAGTTGCGTCGGTGGCGTAGGGATCGGCGGCGATCACCGTCATGCCTAGGCCCGCCAGGCGCCACTTGGCGGCCCGGCCTACGGCGCCCAGTCCCACCAGCCCGGCAGTGCGTCCCGCCACCTGCCAGGCCCGGTAGCGCTGGTAGGGCAGGGTCTCGCCGAACATCGTGCCCGCTCGCACGTCGCGGTCACCGGCGACCACGAACCGGGTCACCGCCATCAGTAGAGCCACCGTCATCTCGGCCACGGCGTCGGCGTTGCGGCCCGGTGTGCGCAGCACGGGAATACCGGCCGCCGTACGGAGCTAGCCAATGCGGGGGTGAGTCGGCGGGAAACGATAGCCACTTCGTGTCCCGACCCCTTTGGCCCCCGTGCTGGGGAACCAAGGACGGAGGCTTGTCGTCCATCAAGATTGACTTCGGAATGAACCAGGCGTGTGCATCGAAGGGCGATACACCAAGACAGAAGCAGTAGTCGTAGTTCTGATCTCGGATCTGCTGGAACTTGTAGATGCCGTTGTCGGTCCAAAGACTTGAGTACTTCACCTCTACGCGGACACCCGAGATCACCATGTCGGCCTCGCTGTCCGGCGAACGAGCGACGATCAGGTTCCGAGCGGCACACCAGTGGCGCACGAGCTTCTCGGCTATCGCACCGACTTGCCGGGACGGTCGGGTCTTGATCCACCCGAACGGACTTCCTTCCCACATAGAGAAGTCGTCCGAGTACTGGCCTTCGAGTGACGTGGCGAGTTCAGCTAGGAGTGTGACCTCTGGGTCTTCGATCCCCCGGTCAGGCAACAGTCCGCTCCGCGCGCTGGTCGGTGCTCAGGTCGAGGTACTTGATCGACGACAGCAGTCCTCCGTCGCCGAGGCGATCGCGCATGACTTCGTAGGCCTCGGGATTGTTGTCCACCATCACAAAGCGGCGATCGAGTTGGGCAGCTACGGCACCGGTCGTGCCACTTCCGGCGAAGAAGTCGAGCACCCAGTCCCCTTGCCGGCTGCTGGCCTGAACGATGCGGCGGAGGATTCCTTCGGGCTTCTGGGTCGGATACCCGGTCTTCTCCTTGCCCGTCGGCGAGACGATGGTGTGCCACCAGACGTCGGTGGGCAGCTTGCCTCGGGCGGCCTTCTCGGGCGTTACCAGTCCCGGTGCCATGTAGGGCTCGCGGTCCACGGCAGCGTTGTCGAAGTGGTAGCGGTCGGGATTCTTGACATAGACGAGGATGTTGTCGTGTTTTGCCGGCCACCGGTTGCGCGCCCGTGCGCCGTAGTCGTAGGCCCAGATGATCTCGTTCAGGAAGGACTCGCGACCGAACAGCGAATCGAGCACGACCTTCGCGTAGTGGACCTCGCGATAGTCGAGGTGCAGGTACAGCGTGCCGTCATCGGCAAGAAGCCGCCAAGCCTGCTCAAGCCTGGGCTCCAGGAACGACCAGTAGTCGCCGAAAGCGTCGTCGTAGGCCGACAACGAGCCTTTCACTGTCTTGTAGGTGGCCCCTTGGAACCCGACACGGTCGCCGTTCTCGCTCCTGGTGGTTCGCAGCGTCTGCCTCGACTGACGGCGGCCGGTGTTGAACGGCGGGTCGATGTACACCAACGTGATCGAATCGTCGGGCAGTTCGGCGAGCATGGGGAGGTTGTCTTGCAGCACCACGAGGCTTGGCCCCTGCGGATCCCAGATCAGCGAACTCATGCCGCCACCGTAGCCAGCGCATCACACGTCGTGGGGTATGTCGGCTGACTCGACCGGGACGCTGACCGTCTGCGGTCGCTGCCGGGTGAAGGGTTCGCGTCACGGGCTGGAGACGGTCGACGACTTGCGGGGGATGCTGGACGACCTATGGCGCCAGGTCGACACGGCCGGGCGTGACCGTGCCGTTCGCTGGGCGGTGCCGCCCGGCGGAATCTCGGGTTGTTTATGGGTGCTGAGTCCCGAGAATCGTCCCGAGATTTCAGAGAGCGGCTCAGCGAGTCTTGGTGGCCATGGGGATCGCCGACGGCCCGTCGGAGGTGCACAAGGACACCATCGCCAAGCAGGTGCTCAAGGGATATGCGCCCCACGGCGGCCTGTACCCGTCGATGCACCTGCCGACCCGCATCGAGGCGGCCCAGCCGACGTGATCTCCAACCGTTGCCGGATCGAACCCGGGCACCGCCAGCGACGACACGCCGAGGCGGCGGGCGACGGCAGCGATCGGGGCCGGGTCTAGATTTTCGAGCACCAGGTCCTCGAGGGCATCAGGCGGGACGAGGGCTGCCGCAGCCGGCCACATGGTTGATCACGCCGACCATCAGTCACCCTTCAGTTCGGCGGTCATGGCTGCGAAGGCATCGGCCGCGTGATCGACGCCTTGGTGCAGGTCGTCCTGGAGCAGGGCGAGCCCGATGCTCGCGGGCCGATGCTCTCGGACCAACTCGGCCAGACGCCGACCTACGACCGGGGGCTGGCCCGCAAGCATCACCCGTTCGAACACGGTGTCGTCGATCAGCGTTCGCGCCGGTTCCGGGTCGCCGGCCCGGAGCGCCCCGGCGGCCGACCTCACGGCTTCGACGTCGATCCCGAGCTCCTCACGCACTTCCAGCGGCGTGTCGAGCAGCGACCAGATCATCTCGGGCCGGTGCCGCTCCACCGCCTTCTCGGTGAAGGCGACGCTCGGGTACAGCGCGATGTCGATCGGGCGCTCCGACCGGGCCCAGTCCACGACGGCGCGGTAGCGGAACGGGGGCATGCCCGACACGAAGGCCCCGTCGGCCAGCTCGGACGCGAGCCGGTTGAGCCGGGGTCCGCGGGCTCCCACGAAGACCGGCATCGGCACCCCGACGCCAGCCTCGCCGACGGCGACGTCCGGCGGCGTGTAACCGGCCGCCGGTGTCCCGGTGGCTACCGCCCGGGTGATGTCGAGGAACTCACGCACACGGTCGACGGGCTTGGGGGCCTCCAGGCCGAACGGCGCCAGCGACATCTGTCCCCCCGCACCGACCCCGAGCACGGCTCGGCCGCCGCTGAGCTCGTGGACGGTGAGCATGCTCGCAGCCGCCACCCCCGGATGGCGCACGTACGGGTTCGTGACGCCGGTGGCCAGCCGGATCCGGTCGGTGACGACCGCCGCGGCCGCGAGCACGGCGAAGGGGTCGCGTGCCGGCCCCTCGTCGCCCACCCAAAGCTCGTCGAGGCCGCGATCCTCGACGTGGCGGGCCAGGTCGACCAGCCCTGGAGCGGGCGCGGAGGGGAATATCCACACGCCGACCGCAGGAACGGTGTCGCCGCTCACGGCACCGGTCTACCATCGCAGCGATGGCCTGGATCGGTACCGTCTCGTGGGCCGACTCCTCCGGTGCGCTCCGCGACGCCTACGACTGGCAGGCGTCGAAGCTCGGCGAGCCCGCCGAGTTCACCATGCTCGGCAGCCTCTACCCCCGATCGTCGAGGAGCGGCTACGGCTCTATCGCGCCGTGGAGCATTGCCCGTCGCAGCTCACCGCCATCGAGCGCCAGTCGGCCGCCCTGGTGACCTCCCGTCTCAACGGCACCGACCACTGCGCCTCGGGGGCTGCGGCTCAAGCTCGAGTCGCTCGGGCTGGCCACCGACGTGCTGGACGCCACCGACGCCGACCCGGTCGGCGTGAAGTCCGCGGACGGCCGCCTCGATGCGATCTGCGCGTATGCCGCCAAGCTCACGCAGTCGCCCGCGGCGGTGGCCGAGGCGGATCTCGAACCGCTGCGAGAGCACGGGCTGAGCGACCTCGACATCCTCGATCTCAACAACATGGTCGCCTACTACGCCTACATCAATCGGGTGGTCATGGGGCTCGGACTGCGCAGCGTGATGACGTCCACCCATCAGGCGACCAGCGCCGTCCCGGGCGAGCGCTGACAGGCTCTCCATCGCTCCGGCCCATCCGGTGAAGTCGGGGTTGGCGAGGTAGCCGTCGCCGAGCCACTGCGTGTCGAGGCCGCCCTCCACGGCGATCCGGCTCAGCTCGAGCGCCGTCTCCCGGGTGGTGGCGAACGGCGAGATCCCAATGCGCACATCAGCTCCGGTGCATCGTCAGCTCGCCGCTTGCGACGGGAGCAGGTCGTAGTTGGTGATCATCGCGTGGGTGGACGACCGCGAGAAGCGACCCTTGATGTTGAACCTGTACTGGTACTCGTAGTGGTGCACTCGCAGGTGTTCGGCACCGTGGTAGAGGTTCTCGATGAGAGGCGTCGCCTTGCAGACCAGCATGAATCGTCCTGCGAACTGCATCAGAGCCTCGGCCAGGCGCCGTTGGTCCTGTTCGGAGAAGTCGAGGGTGTCGTACTTGGAGAACGATGAGTCGTACGGCGGATCGACGAACATGAAGTCGTCCCGGCGGAACTCGAAGCCGTCCAGGAAGTCGGCGAAGTCGAGAGCCGACAGATTGAGGCGCTGCATTTGGCCACGACTGCTTCGGAGCGAAGGTGGTCCACCTTCTCGCGCAGGTTCTTGTTCTTGGCGTAGGCCCGCCCGAACGGGACGTTGAAGCGACCGTTCGCATTGACGCGGAACATTCCTCCGTAGGCCAGCTCCCGTAGGAGGAAGAAGTCGGCGGCGCGCTGAACGGTTGTGGGCGCGGACGCGTTGTACCGTTCTCGACACTCGTAGTAGATGGCGTCTCTTCCGACGAGTGGGGCTCGCTCCCAGTCTTCGACGATGGAGTACAGATGCTGGAAGAACCGCTCATCGTCGTTCTTGACGCATCGGTAGAACTCCATCAGGTCGGGATGAAGGTCGTTGGCATGGGACTCGGCGTCGATGGCATCGAAGTAGACGCTGCCTCCGCCGAAGAAGGGCTCGAAGTAGCGTGAGTGCTCGGGTACCCGCGGCGCGATGAGCGGCAGTTCGGACCGCTTCCCGCCCGGCCACTTGAGCAGCGGGCGGCAGGGAGTCAATCGGCTGCCGGTGCGTTCCCTACTGGCTGTCTGCACGTCGGCGCCGTCGCTCACCGGCCCGACAATACTGAGCCTCCCTCAACCAGGGTGACCATCGACGGCTGTCAGTCCAGGGCTCCCTCGTGTTCGAGCAGGAGCGTCTTGGTGTCCAACCCGCCCCCGAAGCCGACGAGGGAGCCGTTGGCCCCGATCACGCGGTGGCACGGCAACACGATCGGCACGGGATTGCGGCCGTTGGCCTGCCCCACGGCCCGAACCGCCTTGGGGCGACCGATCAGCGCGGCCTGCTCGCCGTAGCTGCGGGTGCTGCCGTAGGGAATGTCGCCGAGTGCCCGCCAGGCGGCTTGCTGGAATTCGGTGCCCCGCAGGTCGAGGGGGAGGTCGAAGCTGGTGCGGTCCCCGCGGAAGTACTCGTGGAGCTGCGCGGCGGCCCGGGCGAGGACCGGGTGGTCCGAGCCGTCGAGCATGTCGGGCGGCAGTTCGACCGAGGTCTCCTCGCCCCTCCAGCTCACGGCCCGTAGTCCCTGGTCGGTGGCCACGAGGCCGAGCGGCCCGATGGGGCTGTCGATGGTGGCGTGCCAATGCGTGTCGTTCATGTCGCTGCTCATGGCTTTCCTTGTTCGCATGGGTGGACGAACGGACGGAGGACAAAAATGCGTGTCGTTCATGTCGCTGCTCATGGCTTTCCTCTCCCTTCGGGTCGGGATGCGGGTTGATGGAACCCGCCGTCAATCGGGCGGGTGGTCGGACGGGAGTCGGCGATGCGAGCCTGCGGCCGCGTTCCAGAGATGCTGCGTGGCCCATGCCCTGTACGGGCGCCAGGACTCGGCCCGTGCCTGCAGTTCACGGGGGTTGCAAGGCTGCCCGGTGAGCTGCGAGACGGCGCGGCGCAGCCCCAGGTCGGATGCCGGGAAGGCGTCGTCGTGGCCGAAGACCCGCATGGCGATGAGATGAGCGCTCCACGGACCGATTCCCTCGAGTTGGCACAGCTGCGCCACGGTGTCGTCGAGGCTGTGGGCGGCCTCCAGGTCGAGATCACCGGCCGACACTGCCCGTGCGACGCCGATGATGGTGTCGATCCTGCGTTGCGTGAACCCGAGCCCGGCGAGGCCGCGGGCTCCTGCGTCGGCGAGCGCGGCGGCGCTGGGGAACAGGTGGGTGGGGAGGGGGCCCGGGGCTGGCCGGTGCGGGACCGGCGATGCTTGGTCGCGTGCCGATTCGTCGACCGTCGCGTCGGCGACGCTGAGGGCAACGCCGAGACGCCGGGCGATGCGGCCGCACATTGTCGACGCCGCCGCTACCGAGACCTGCTGACCGGCCACGATCCTGACGACTGTCTCGAACCGGTCCCACGATCTCGGCACGCGCAGGCCGGGTGCGGCGCGCATCAGCGGACCGATGACCGGATCGTCGTTCAGAACGGCCGGGCGGTCGGGGTCGGTGTCGGTGCCCAGCAGGGCGCGGGCGCGGTGCACGTCGTCGATGATCGAGTCGTAGGTCGGCAGGTGCAGCCGCAGCCGCAGATGCTCGCCGTCGGCCGCGTCGTCCACTTCGGCGATGCCGCCGTGACCGCACACGCTGATGGAGCGCACATATGTGCCGTTGGTGGATTCCACGCCGGGAATGGCGCGTCGAGCGTGGTGGGCCAGGAACGCGCCGAAGTCGAACGGTGCCATGTAGGGAACCGACAGCACGAGGCCGCCGTCGATGCCGGGCCGCTGGCCCCGTCGCCGCTTAGAGCGCAGTTGGCTGGGCGTGAACCCGAAGATGGAGGTCATGGCGCGGTGCAGCTGCCTCGGCCCGCCGAGTCCGGCGGCTCGCGCGATCGTGTCGAACGGCAGGTCTGTCTCGTCGATCAGCCGGCGGGCGAAGTGGGCGCGCCGGGACCGTGCGATGGCACTCGGTGTCGCGCCGATGTGCAACTCGAAGAGGCGTCGCAGGTGCCGGGCGCTGTAGCCCACATGGGCGGCCAGTGCCTGCTCGTCGTGGTCATCGAGATAGCCGTCGGTGATCCGCAGCAGCGCGGCCGCCACGGGTTCGGGGACGTCGAGGCCCGTTAGCGATCCGGCCCTCCGTTCGGGCCGGCACCGCAGGCATGGCCGGTAGCCGGCGGCCTCGGCGGCGACCGAGCTGGGGTAGCGAGCGGTGTTGCGGGCTAGCGGCCGGGCCGAGCACTCGGCCCGGCAGTAGATGCCGGTGGTGGCCACCGCCTCGACCTGCATAGGACCGAATTGCACCCTCGCAGTGTGCCCGCTCCACGGCCGTCGTGCCGGACAAGAAAGGACATCAACACCCGGTGCCGATGACATGTCCGGGAATGTCCGGCTCTACTGGTCGGCGCCCCCGCTCGTCGAGGAGGCTCAGCAGCTTGGTAGTTGTGTTCCAGTTGCGGATGGTCATGTTCTGGTACTGCTTGGTGCCGGTGATCCGGCTCAGCCGGCTCTGCGACAGCCGCTCGCTAAGAGGCCCCGCGGATAGGCGGGCGACCCGGCCCATACGGGTCGGGGCCGT
>VYBO01000030.1 GCA_009844405.1 Acidimicrobiaceae bacterium | reverse complement strand
GTGGGGGTCAGGCGGCGGGGCGGGGGCGAGCCAGTCGGGCCGTGATCCAGGCGCCCGCAGCGGCAGCTACCAGCACGAGGGCGGCGATGCCGGAGTAATGGCTCAGCGACTGGAAGCCAAGCAGTTCGACCAGGGCGCCGGACGACATGCCGCCCACCGCGCCTCCCGTGATCATGACGAAGTCCGCGCCGCCCTGAACCTCCACCCGCTGGTGCACCGGGAACGAGTTCGTGAGCAGCGCGCTGCCCGCGATTAGCCCGCAACTCCAGCCGATCCCGATCAGCGTCAGGCCGCTGAACAGCCCGGCGCTGTGCTGGGGATCGGTGTGCCCGGCCAATTCTGCGCCCAGGAACAGGATCAGGCCGCCGAGGGTGATGACCGTGTGGGTGCCCAGTCGGTCGACGAGCCATCCCACGATCGGTGAGAAGGCGTACATCCCGATGATGTGGAGCGATATGACCTGGCCGATCACCGCGATGTCCTGATCCCCGCTGGTCATGTGAAGCGGTGTGGCGGTCATGACGGCCACCATGACCATCTGCCCCACCAGCATGGCCAGCAGGGCGAGACGGGCCGCGGGAATGGCCGCGATCCGCCGGATCACGGCCGCGGGCGATGCTGGGCGGGGCGCCTCCGCCCCGACCGTGCCCAGCACTTCCAACGGGTCGGGGCGCAGCCAGGTCTGCGTGATCGCCAGTCCGGCCAGGAACGTCGCCGAGCCCAGCAAGTATGGGCCGGCCAGCTCGGGCAGGCCGATGAACTCGGCGAAGTCGGCAGCCGGCCCCAGCGCGATCGTCGGTCCAGCGGCCGCGCCGAAGGTGGACGCCCACACCAGCATCCCGATGGCGCGGGCCCGACGGTCGTCGGGAGCGAGATCGGCCACGGCGTAGCGGGCGGCCAGATTGGTGGCCTGGCCCACGCCGACCCCGATGATGCCCAGCACCACCAACAGGTACAGGTTCAACACGGCCGCCAGAAGGGCGGCGATCGATCCGGCTGCGCCCAGCGCCCATCCCACGACCAGGCCCTGGCGCCGGCCCAGGCGGGCCATGCGGCGGGACAGGGGAACGGCCGCCGCCATGCTGCCGAGAGACATTGAGCCCGCGGCCAGTGTGGCCAGCGTCTCACTGCCGGTGATCTCCTCGGCGAGCACCGCCGAGCCCGCGAACGACGCTCCCATGGCCATGGTGGTGGGAATGACCGAGACCATGGTGGTCGCGATCGTGCGACGCTGGACCCTGGCGCGGTCGTGGGTCTGGGCCGAGGTCTCAGCCGTCATCGCGCCGCGCTGTCGCTGGACCTGGCCACCAGCCGACGCTATCGCCCGCCGGGGCCGCCGGATGGCTCGCTCATAGGGGCCCCGCGGATAGGCGGGCGACCCGGCCCATGCGGGACGGGGCCGTGGCCCGAGCGGCCCGTGAGCGAAGCGAACAGGAGCGGGTACGACCACCCTGCGCCGCGATCGGCCGCGATCAATCCGCGCTCGCTCATAGGCATGGAGGTCGGATCCATCGGCCTCGGCAACATCGGCGCGCCGGCCAGCAAGAACCTGTTCCAGCACGGCCAGCGGCTGATCCGGGACCGCTGGGCGCGATGTGCTCGACGATGAGGTGTTCGACGCCCTGACCGAGGCTGGCTGCGATGACGCCGGGGTCGGTCGTTTCCTGGGAGTGGATCGCCTCGACTTCGACCGTGAGGCCCGCTCCTACTGCGAAGCAGTCCGATCCGCCATCGAAGATGTCCAGTCCGTGCCAGGCGTCAGCGTGACTCGCGTACTCCCCGGTGACGACCCCACTGTAGGTGCTGCCTTCACAGCGGCGGTCAACGCGGTGCTGGCCTCGCCGCAGCAGTCTCCCGACGTACCCGGCAGCGAGGAGCAAGCCGAACTGCGCCGCATCCGGGAGATGGCCGCGAAGCCTTCATCCCGAAGCGTCCCCGGCTGAGCGGCCACCGGCTCCTAGACGTCAGCGAGGTAGCGCGCCTGCTCCGCGAAGCGTGGTGTGAGCGGGGCCGCGAGTTCCGGCTATACATCCGGCAATGGGAACAGCCCGCAACGGCGAGATCGAGATCGCCTACGAGAGCTTCGGCACGGACGGAGATCCCGCGCTGATGCTGCTCCACGGCCTCGGTTCGAGCATGCTGGTGTGGCCCGAGGAGATGTGCGCCGGGTTCGTTGACCGCGGCTTCTTCGTGCTGCGCATTGACCACCGCGACTCGGGGCTGTCCACGGTGCTGCCCGACGGCGCCCGCTACACCCTCGAGGACATGGCCGGCGACGCGATCGCGGTGCTCGACGCGGCCGGCTGCGAGCGGGCCGTCGTCTGCGGCTACTCGCTCGGCGGGATGGTCGCGCAGGCCGCCGCCGCGGCCCGCGGTGAGCGGGTGGCCGGGCTGGTCTCCATCTCGTCGCACACCGGCGAGGCCGGGGTCGGCGACCCCGCGCCCGAAGCCCTGGCCGCGCTGACCGCGCCGCCCGCTGCGACCGTCGAAGCCCAAATCGAGGCCGACCTGGCCGGCTACCGGATCTGGTCCAGTCCCGATTGGCGCAACGAGCAGGCCCAGCGGGAGTACCTGGAGCGCAGCTACCGGCGGGCGTGGCATCCCGGCGCGTCCGAGCGCCAGTTCAAGGCCGCGGCCCGCAGCGGCAGCCGGGCCGACGCGCTGCGAGGCCTCGATGTTCCCACCCTGGTGATCCACGGAGGCGCCGATCCGCTGATAACCCCCGACGCAGGCCGCCGCACCGCCGAGCTTGTGCCGGGCGCCGAGTACCTGGAGATCGAGGGAATGGGCCACGATCTGCCGCCCCAGGTGTGGGCTCCGATCATCGCCTCGGTCACCGCCCTGTCGGCCGGCATCGCCTGGTAGGCGAGTCTTCAGGCGCCTGGCTGCGGCGGTTGGGGAACATGCAGCGAGCCGGCCGCTACCGACCGCCGCACCCAGGGCCCGATTGCCGGGTGCGCCAGTCTCAACCGGCCCCGGCCGCCGGGGCCGACCATGCCCGACAGCAGCAGCCGCCTGCGATACGCGCTGGCGCTGGCCTCGCCGATGGCGGCCTTCTCGCACACGGCGGCGACCCGCGGCGACTCGTCGCTCTCGGCTAGCGCGGCCATGGCGGCCAGGAAGCGCTTGTCGGTGTCGGACAGACCCCGCCATGTGGGGGCGAACAGGTGGTCCTCCAAGGACTCGCCGGCCACGGCGACAGCCTTCCTGGCGTGTTCCACAGTGATTGGCCGGCCCGGACCGCCCGCGGCACGCCACATCCTGTCTCCCACGAGTTGGAGCATGTACGGATGGCCGGCCACGGCCGAGATGGCGGCGTCCAGAGCATCCTGGCCGATCAGGCCCCCGTGAAGCTGGATCGGCTCTCGCAGCCCGCGCCGCGTCTCCGGTTCGGACAACGGATCCACCTTGTGCATGGCAAGGCGCTGCAGGAAGGTCGACTTCCGATCAGCGAGCAGCGTTTCGGTGACATAGGGCAGCGCCGCCCCCAGGAACACCAGCGCCTGCCGCTCCCGTTTCGCGATGTGCTGGACGTACGAGCCGAGCCGGCGGGCCTTGGCCAGCGGAATGGCATGCATCTCGTCCATGGTCAGCAGCACACGGACGCCGATTCGGGCGGCGGCGCCCGCGAGCTCTCCCAGGTCGCGTCGGAGGTCGTCTCCGTAGCCCGTCCTCCTCAGGTCGGGGTATCCCGTGAACGAGGCGCCGGCCGACAGGCCACCGGCGCCTACGCTCATTGCCGACACCTGCCGTCCGTCCGGCTCGCCATGAGCCTGTGCCAGAGTGTCCTGCGCTCGCACGACCGCCTTGTGCGTCTCGGCAATCGGGTCGCCGTCGGTGCCCGAGACCGCAAGGACCAGCCAACCCCGCTCTGAGCGGGCGGCATCCTCGATCTCGTTCAGCAGGACGGTCTTGCCCATACCCCGCGGAGCGAGCAGCACGTTCGCTCCGCCCTCGCCGGCAGGGTCGCCGGCCAGCAGTGCGCATACCTCGCGGATCAGCTCGTCCCTGCCCACCAAGCACGGCGGCGTGCTGCCGAATCCCGGAGTGAAGGGAAGCGCCGCCGGGACGTCGGTCTCGTCGGGAAAGTAGCGGGGCCGGTCTCCGTCCACTTCCGCAGCATATCCAGGCTTCACTGGATTCTCTTTCTACTCTGAATTCACTATCTTCACTATGAGCGAGCGCGGATTGATCGGCGGCCAATCGCGTCGCAGGGTGGTCAT
>VYBO01000064.1:8386-24410 GCA_009844405.1 Acidimicrobiaceae bacterium | reverse complement strand
ACGGTGGACCCTGTCGCCTACCTCAATTTCCACCACTCGGTGGGACGCTGCCCGCGAGGGTCGATGTGTCACGGTTGGCCTTCGGACACGGCTAAGTCGCGGAGAGCTTCGACGTAACTGCCGATGTCGTCGCACTCGATGACCGCAGCACCAGAATCATGCAGTAGTGGATCGATGTCCCAGAGCCAGACGGATTCTCGAGGCGAACTGTTGGCGAACCGGTCAAGGTGTGTCTCTGCCAGGTCGCATGCCGAGGTCCATCGGCCCAACAAGACCAGCGCGAGCAGCCGATTGGCGTTGGTGAGTTCGAGGTATGCCTGGTCCGTGCCTATGGATGCATCCAGATGTCGCAACGCTTCCTCAGGGTCATCAGGCAAGAGGCAAAAGCCAAGGTTGTTGAGCGCAAGGGCGTCGTTTGGGCTGTGACGTAGAGCGGCCTCGAATAGCGCGGCGGCCTCGGTTCTCCGGCCTTCCTTGAGGAACGTCAACGCAGGCTCGACGAGCATGCTGGTGAGTTCCTCGCTTGGGCGGGGCTCCGCACCGAGCCGATCCGCCATGACTCTTGCGAGGTCGTTGGCTGAGACTTCGCGCACTCGCATCTCATTGGGATGGCAAGGAGCGGGCTTCTGGCCGTGGAGGTACCTCCATTCGCTTCGTAGAGCGGGCACCGACCACTGGCTGATGTACGTCTTGGTGAATCGCTCTGTTACCCACAGGTCATCACTTCGTGGCGGCATGACGAGCGAGTTGTCTGCCGGGGCCGTCGACGGCGGACGCCAATTCACCAGGTCGTCCCACGAGGCTGCCGCTGCCCAACTCGTCGTGGTTGAGAGAATCCCTTGGAAACCCTGGCTGAGAGCTTCCACGGACGGTTCCGTCTCACCCCACTCGACATGGTGTTGTACGGCGAGCAACCAGTCACGCGGGATGCTCTCGACACCTCCGGCCTCTCGGTTGGCGGCCAAGAAGTACTGCTTGAACACGGCAAAGCCGGTGACGGACCGCAGGTGAGGCAACACCTGCGTATTGAACGTGAGGCCCTTGGCTTCGATGAGCAGGATCAGCTCCTCGATCGCTGCTAGGCGCTGGTCTGCCTGTGCAGAATCCTCGGGGGGTGGCGTTTCGAGGTGTTCAACGACTCCGACCAGCATCGCAGCGAGGCGCCATGTGGACGGGGGTCCAGTGGACTTGTCGCGCAGATATACCTCCCGCGCGTCGTAGGCGCTCGACATCGGGTTGTGCACTCGCCGTGTACGCGGCCGTCTCGCACGTCGCATCGTGAGTCCATCGCCCACATCGATGACTTCGCGAGACAACGGTGCGTTGTGGTGCGCCAATAGGTCCATGCACTCGTTCCCGCATCCTCGCACCCCTGGTCCGGTCGTTACGGAGTAAGGGCAGTCCACCGTGAGTTCTGGCGGCTCGCAGCTGTCACTGTATTGTCGCAGTGCTCGAAGGAAGATCTCCCGTTCACGAGGATCTTGGGGCAATTCGGCGCCATCGGAAGGCATCAGCGGTAGGCGTCCCTTCTGTGCGAGATTGTAAGGACGACGATTTCTCCGTCACTTGCGGTGTAGATGATGCGGTGGGAACGGCCAAGGCGGGCGGAGCGCTTGCCCTGCAGCGGGCCAGCAAGTTTCCTGCCTAAATGCGGTTCTTTGTCGAGCCGTCTGATGATCTCCCTGGCTCGGGTCACTAGCGCGGCCGGCAAGTCATCGAGGTCCTTCTTGGCTCGGCGCGCCAACCTGGCCACGGTGAGTCAGTCGAGGTCGATCAGGTCTCCAGCCGCCACATCGCGTTCGGCCTCAGCGATGGCGTCCATGGTCGTCTCATCGGCGAGGATGTTCAGTGTTTCGAGCAGCGACTCGTACTCCTCGTAGCCCATGACGACCGCCACGGGTCGTCCATGACGGGAGATCTCGATCGTCGAACCGGTCGAGGCCACTTCATCGACGATCTCGCTTAGGCGGCTGCGGGCTTCGGTTAGTGGGGTCATCGGTGTCTCCATCGGTCGGCGGCTGTAGTACCGTCGGTACTGTACAGAATTCTATGCAGAACGTCTACTCGGCTACGCAGATCCTGCGTCGGTCGTAGCCGTGAGAGAGTCGGCCAGCGCTTGGATCTCGGTAAGGGCGGATTGGAGGTCTTCGGCTATCTCGGCGGCCAGGACGGCTGGGGGTGGGAGGTTGTCGATGTCCTCCAGGCTGTCGTCGCGGAGCCAGAACAGGTCGAGGCTGACCTTGTCGCGGGCAGTGAGCTCGTCGTAGGTGTAGCGATTGAAGCGCTCGGACTCCTGGCGCTGGTGGCGATCACCAGGGTTGTAGCAGGCGACGAAGTCGTCGCGGTCGGCTCTGGTCAGCGGGTTCTGTTTGAGGGTGAAGTGCTTGTTGGTGCGCAGGTCGTAGACCCACAGCTCTCGGGTCCAGGCAGCCTCGGCGCCCTCGCGGCGGCGGAAGAACAACACGTTGGCCTTCACGCCCTGGGCGTAGAAGATGCCCGTGGGCAGGCGCAGCAGGGTGTGGACCTCGCAGTCGTGCAGCAGGCGGCGGCGGATGGTCTCGCCCGCCCCGGCTTCGAACAGGACGTTGTCGGGCACCACCACCGCCGCTGATCCGCCCACCTTGAGCAGGCCGACGATGTGCTGCACGAAGTTGAGCTGCTTGTTGCGGGTGGCGGCCCAGAAGTCGTCGCGCTCGTAGCTGTCCGACGAGGACCGGCCGAACGGAGGGTTGGTCAGCACCATGTCGAAGCGTTGACCGGGATCGGACCGAAGGGCGTCGTCCACATGCACCGGCGAGTCGGACTCGGGGCTCTCGATGCCGTGCAGCAGCAGGTTCATGGCGCACAGCCGGGCCGGCAGGTCGGCTATCTCCCAGCCCGTGAACGCGCCCGAGCGCAGATGGGCTGCCTGGTCGGGCTCCAGCGGCGTGTAGCGGTCGATGACCGAGCGGTAGGCGCCCAAGAAGAAGCCGCCAGTGCCACAGGCCGGATCGCATATCCGGTCGCCGGGCTCGGGTGCCATCACCTCCACGATGGCGGAAATCAGCGCCCTCGGCGTGAAATACTGGCCCGCGCCCCGGGCGCCCTCGGCGGCGGTCTTCTCGATCAGGCCCTCGTACGCGGCGCCCTTGACGTCGGCGTCGTAGCTGAGCCACTCGTGGGCGTCGATGAAGTCCTTGATGAGTTGCTCCAGCTTGGCCGGCGTCTGGATCCGGTTGCGTGCCTTGTGAAAGACCACGCCCAACATGTCATCGCCTGCCCCCAACGCGGATAGGGCCTCGCTGTAGTGCGCTTCGAGGTCGGCCCCTGACCGGGCGAGCAGCGACTGCCAGTCGTACTCGACGGGCACCACCCGCTCACCGCCCAGCAACTCGTGCTGCTCATCGGCCATCTTCAAGAACAGCAGGTAGGTGAGCTGCTCCAGGTAGTCGCCGTAGGACAGCCCGTCGTCACGCCGCGAAGGCGTTGATGACGACGCGGCCGGCGCGGCTCCAGGTAGTCGCCGTAGGACAGCCCGTCGTCACGCAGCACATCACAGAAGTCCCACAGCCTCTGCACAAGCGCTCTCGGGTCCGTCATGAGGCTCTCACCGCGTCACCCCGTGATCGCTTGCAGCGTGCTGTGGCGGGCGATGGCACCGAAGTCGCGGTCGGCTTGGAGGACTGTGACCCCGCACCGGATGGCGATGGCGGCGATCAGGCAGTCGGTGAGCGAGCGGGGCGTCTCGCCGTGGCGGCGACAGGAGCGGTAGATCGACGCGGCGGCGTCGTAGTCCGACGGCAGCGTCTCCAGCGTCGCGGCTCGGGCCAGGAGGCGGTGCAGGTCACGCAGGCGCCGCTCGCCGCGTGCTCCGGCGAGCACCTCCATTCGGACGGCGTCGCAGACAGCGAGCTCCGCTCCCGTCAACGCTGTCCGCAGTCGTGCGTGAACGGCGCTGCCGGTGGCGCGCAGGTATTCGACCCACGCCGATGTATCGGCCAGGATCATGGATGCCGGTTGGCCCGCATCTCGTCAAGATCACCCTCCCAGCCGGATCCTTGCATCTCAAGGGCCTCCTCGAGGGTCATGGGCTCAACGGCCAGAGTCCGGAGTGCCAGGTTCACGGCGTCGCGCTTGGTGCGCAGACCGTACTGGCGCATCACGGCCTCGCAGGCCTGATCGTCGATGTCGATGTTGGTTCGGGTCATACACCAACTCTACACCATCACGCTCTGAGAGGCTGCCAGCCAGGACTACATCTGCCGAAGAGCCGTGGCGATGCCGTCGACGCTCATGTCGCCCCTCGCGGCCGCCATGACGAGGTCGTGCACGTCGTCGTTGGCGGCCGTGCTCACGCTGGCGCCGTCGAGTTCCAGGAAGACGGCGGCCGCGAGCCAGCCGAGGCGCTTGTTGCCGTCGACGAGAGGATGGTTTCCGACGATCGAGTGGAGCAGAGCGGCGGCCTTGGTCCTGACGCCCGTGCCCGCCGGGCCGCGTCCTGCATGGACGTGCCGTCGAGCGCGGCGCGCCGCCTCAGGGCCTCCTGCTCCTCCTCGGTCAGCCGCAGCGTCATCGCCATGCCCGAGGATGGCATCCGTTCAGGACCAGGCCAGCAACGCACCCGAAGACATCGCGCAAACCCGAAAGAGTCACTATACATTATCGAAAAACACAAACCATCAGAATTTAGTTTGATATTGATTATTGCGCGCTACTGTCTGCCGTCAGCGATCTGCTCCGCCGCCGCGCCCCGGGGGATGGGATGTCCGCTTCGCACGGTGTGGCTGACCAAGGTGAGAGTGGGCCACCCGAAGGCCACCGAATGACCGCTTGCCGCTGCTCCGGCACGGGCGGTCCTTGATGGATTGTCGCAGGGGTGCGATACTGTGCCTCCATATCCCCCCAGTCGCCTCGGTGGCTGGGCGAAGGCCCGCTTCGGCGGGCCTTCGTGTTCTACCAGCCCTCAGGCCTGCGAATCGGGCCCTTGGCGTCATGCACGACCTCTGGCATCTGAGCGTACGCCAGCGCCTCTTGTGGAATCTGCCTGTAGAACAGGCAGTCAAGCTCTCGGAGTTTCCTGGATCGACGGTCGCGGGGATGCGGGTTGATTAGCCCCACCTTGACGCCCAATTCCGTTTGGGTGCCCTGGATGGCTTGGGCCAGATCCGAGTCGTTGCTGATCACCACCGCGGTGTCGCAGCGGCCCTTGAACGCGTCCAGCAGCAGGTACGTAGCCAAGTTGACGTCGGAGCCCTTCTCCTCGGTCCTGAGCACCTTGACGGTCCGACGCCCGTGCGCGGGCGGTGTCGCCAATGGGAGCCGGACTGCTCGGGTCACGAAGTGGCCGAAGTGGATCTCTACGAGTGACAGCGTGGCGAGAGCCCGGAGGTAGGTTGCTTGACGAGCGGGCCGTTGCAAATCGTCGGCTTGGGCCGCGACGCGAGCGGTGAAGTACCGGATCTTGATGATGTGGTCGCGCCGCAACAGCCTTCGGCACAGCGCCTCGAGGTCGAGCCACTTGTGCTGCGTTCCCTTGACGGCGCCGTAGTAGAAATTGAACCCGTCGATGTAGACGATGGTCCGCGGCTGCCTCGCGTGCATGTCCGGGGAGTCGGCGGTCATCGTGCAGCGACGCTACTGGGATCGGCGTACCGGCAGTCGTGTCGCACCGGACACGGGGTAGCACGGCGTCGTGCCGGGTGCCTACGGTGGGGAGGGTCAGGCGCGTACCTCCTGCCGCCTCGGCGCAGTGCGCCGCGAGACCGCGATGCGTTCCAGCAGAGTCGTCGCCGGTTCGTCGTTGGGGTCTTGGGGGACGAGCCTGCCTGCGAAGGCTGCGGCGAGCGCGGCGCGGCGCGTCGCTTCGATCCTGGCTTGCGCCGCGGCCAGCGCGTTGTTGGCGGCGTCGAGGCGGAAGAAGTGTTCCTTGATGGCGGCGACGATCCGCTCCTGCTCAGAAGTAGGCGGTACGGGGATGGGGAACTGGGAGAGACCTCGCTTGCCAAGGTGCCGAATGTTCACCCCGCGGCCGGCCTCCCCGAAGCGTCCGGTCAAGGCTTGCGCGTAGCAGTACCAGTGAAGATAGGTGCCGTTGACTCGCTGTGGGCGCAAGCGTAGGAGGGTGTTCTGGAAGCAGCAGTCGTCGATCTCGTTGTTCCAGATGGCGGGCTTGCCGACCTCATGCGGGCTGCCTGACGCTTCGTTGAGAAGAATGTCGCCCGACTCGAGCCTGTATTTCGCGAAGTCGGGGTGGTCGAAGTTCATCTCCTTCACCTCATCGAGGCTGACCCTGCCAGGTGACGTTGGCTGCTCGGAGATAGGGCCGCATGTGCTCGCCGGTGTGTTGCTGAGGTGAACGCTGGCGACCGAGCTGGACACGCGCGACCTCCTCAATCGTGGCCCAGGCCCAGCCGGGGGGCAGGTCGCTGGTTCATGGGCCTCGCGTCGGCGGTGGGGGTTTGGGCAGCGGAGCGGGGTTGATGCCAGTGGTCGTGTGGTGCGGGTCAGGCGGCTCGGATGGACTCGATGCAGACTTGGCCAGCGGGGTGGACATCGACGTTCAGGTTATGGCCCTCCAGCAGTGCCATGCCCACGAGCGGGTCTGTATCAGCCGCTTCGACAGGATGCGGGCCTCCTCAGCCGGGGGCTCTTGAAGTGGTGAACGGCCCGGTGGCCCACTCGTACGAGCCACACGTTGACGGCGTCCGGATGCTCGGCGCGCAGCGACGCCGTCGACGTCAGAATGTCATCGGACACGGCCCAGCTTCCGCTGTCCAGATCGATAGCCACGTAGTCGTCTTGGTGCTTGCCCGCCACCTGCGGCCGCACATCGCGCTGATAGATCTCGTCGCCGAGGCGGGCGATCTCCTCCTTTGGGAGCGTCGGCCTCTTGTCGGTGCCGGGCGACACAGCTGCCTCCTTGGACAGGGTCGGCACCCGGCGGGTGCCAGGCGTTGGCGTCTCCGCCGCATCGGTATCTGGCCGAGGCTCGGGATCTGTCGCAGAAGTGTCGCCGTGGCGGTCAGTCAAGGTGCTCACGCTGTGATCGTAATAGCTTGGAATATCATAATGCAACTTGTCAGTCTGTTGGGTCGGCAGCTTATGCGGCTAGGGCGAGGGTTAGTTCTTCGAGAAGCGGGTTCAGGTCGTTGCCGAAGAGTTGGCGGGCGCGGCCGAGGCCGCCGTAGGTGCTGAAGGGTGGGTTCTGGAGGTCTGCGGGGGCGACGGTGAGGCTTGCGGCGATGTGTTCTTTGATGAGGTGGAGGTAGGCGGTCTGGTCGTCGGTGAAGTGGCGGCCGAGGGTCTGCTGTTGGTGGAGCCAGAACTCGAAGCGCTCGTCGACCAGGTCGGGGTAGGCGACCAGTTCGTTCGTGTGGCCGAGGGTGTGGCGGACGAGGCTTACGAGGTCTGTGTTGACGCGGTGGCCTGAGCCCTTGACCTTAGAGGCGTCGAGGGTCTCGTAGGCCTGCCACAGCGCTTCGGGGGTCCAGCGGTGGGGCGGCTGTTTGATGGTTTGGGCTAGTTCCTTGATGTCGGTGTAGGCGAGGCCTCCGCCGCGGGGCTGGCTGTAGAGCACCTGGAGGGCGGTGATCTCGTCTTTGTGGTCCTCGATGAACTGGCGGAACGACTGGGTCTGAGCCCGAGCTCGGTCGGCGGCGTCCTTCGAGTATTCGCCGGAGATCACCTTGT
Source organism: Acidimicrobiaceae bacterium (assembly GCA_009844405.1). Lineage (GTDB taxonomy): Bacteria > Actinomycetota > Acidimicrobiia > Acidimicrobiales > Aldehydirespiratoraceae > Aldehydirespirator. The sequence goes on along the minus strand of VYBO01000064.1, from coordinate 16,742 downwards.
CCTTTGACCCGGTGTCCATCACTTGCTCGTAGCTGCGGCGGATGTCGATGAGCTTCTCTCGCAGTTGGGCGTTGCCGGCGATTGGCTGCACTGCTTCCGCGATCATGCGCTCGGCGGTGGTCTTCACATGTTCGGGGGTGGGGTCGTCGGTTCCGGTCTCGGCTGCGGCCTCGGTGTGCTGGCGGTCAGGGTCCAGTGCGTCGGTGATCTGGCGGACCAGGTCGTCCAGTCCGATACCGGCGACCTTCTCGACGGCGGCCCGGTCCTCCGCGGTGATACGGCGGTTGAGGCGGGCCAGGCGCGACACCACCGACGACACGACCGCCTCCTCGGTGGAGCCGAGGCCGATCTGGTTCAGCAGCCGGTCGAAGCTGACGCCCTTGTTGCGCTCCAGCGGCACCGTGTCGTGCATGCCGGCGTCGGTCACGCCTACGGCGTCCACGATCATGAAGCGGTCCTTGACCTTGGCGCCGGGCGTCACGGCCCTCAGGTCGTTGTTGTCGATCACCCTTACGAGCGAGCGCGGATTGATCGGCGGCCAATCGCGTCGCAGGGTGGTCATTTCCGCTCTTGTTCGCTTCGCTCACGGGCCGCTCGGGCCACGGCCCCGCCCCGTATGGGCCGGGTCGCCCGCCTATCCGCGGGGCCTCTACGCCTCGGCCCTTCATCTGCTCGAAGAAGTTGCGGCTGCGCACCATCCGCATGAACACCACGCACTCGATGGGCTTCACATCGGTTCCGGTGGCGATCATGTCGACAGTCACCGCGATGCGGGTCGGATAGTTGGTGCGGAACTGCTGGAGAAGCTGCTCCGGCTTGTTGCCGGCGTCGCCGGACTTGTAGGTGATCTTCACCGCGCCGTCGTTGCCGAGGCCGAACTCCTGGCGGACAACCTGCACGATGTCGTCTGCATGGCTGTCGTCCTTGGCGAAGATCAGCGTCTTGGGAATGTGCTTCAGCAGGCCGTCGGGGTCACGCTCCCGGTCCTCGAAGATCTTCGGTAGCGAGGCTCGCAGAGTCTTCGCCACGGTGCGGATCTGGTCGGGGGCCACCACCTTGCGGTCCAGATCGGCTGCGTTGTAGTCGATGTCCTCGTCGACCTTCTCGAAGCGGAGCTGCCGGGTCTCGCGGTCGCGGAACTCGGTCACGAAATCGGCCGGGACAGTGCCGCCCGACTCCGTGATCTCCGTGCGGATGCGGAACACGTCGAAGTCGACGTTCACCCGGTCGGCCACCGCCTGCTCGTGGCCGTACTCCATAACCATGTTTTGTGCGAAGAAGGCGAACGTCTGGGTGCCCGGTGTGGCCGTGAGCCCCACCAGGCAGGCGTCGAAGTACTCCAGCACCTGGCGCCACACCCCGTAGATCGAACGGTGGCACTCATCGATGATGATCAAGTCGTAGGACTCGATGGGCACCCTCGGGTTGTAGGACACCTCCACGGGCTGAGTGGGCGCCGTGTCGAAGCCAGTCTGCTCATCGAGGCTCTCGTTGTAGTCGTCGTCACCCCGCAGGATCGAATAGAGCCGCTGGATCGTGGACACGTGCACCTTGGTGGCGGCCTCGCCGGCCATGTCGAGCCGTGAGGACGCCAGCCGGCGGACGTTGTACAGCTCGGTGAACTTGCGGGGGTCGTCGGGCACGGTGAAGCCCTCGAACTCCCGCACGGCCTGGCGGCCCAGGTTGGCCCGGTCAACCAGGAACAGGATCCGGCGGGCGCCGGCGTGGCGCAGCAGCCGGTAGCAGACGTTGGCGGCAGTGAAGGTCTTGCCCGCCCCGGTGGCCATCTGGATGAGCGCTCGGGGGCGGTTTTCCCGCAGTGACTGCTCCAGCTTGCGGATGGCTTCAGCCTGTGCCGGCCACAGCCCGGGCGCGTCTGTTTCCAATTCGGGCAGGAGCTGCAAGCCGGCCCTCAGGGTGGCGTGACCGCCGAGGCGGACATACTCGTCGTGCCAATGGGCGAGCATCTCGGGCCGATGGAAGGTGAACACCCGCCGGCTGGCCGGAACAGGATCGAGACCGCAGGTGAAGCGGGTCTCAGTACCGGTGGACTCGTAACCGAACGGCAGTGCCCCGTCCACCTCGAATGATGGCAACCAGTCTGGGGAAGAGACCTGGTACTTGCGAGTCTGCGGCTCAACCCCAGTCAGAGTGGTACCCGCCTTCTTGGCCTCGATCACCCCCACCGCCTGACGGTCCACGAAGAGCACATAGTCGGCCGGTCCCGCATCCGTTGGCACCTCCCGCACAGCCACCCCCTGCGCAGCAGCCACCGCGGCGTGCTTGTAGTCCTGCACCACCCACCCGCACTCCGCGAGCTGCTCGTCGATCTCAATCCGGGCCCGCTGCTCGGGATCGAGATACTCCGACGAGGGATCAGCAGTATCAGAGTGAGGCACCGGCGGGCATCGTAGGCCGTCAGTTCAGGCCGCGATCGATAACGGCGATTACATCGTTGGTTGCTGTATCCGTCGCAGAGCGTCGGCTGTCGATCCGGTCGGAAGTGTTGTGGAAGGAGGCTCAGTCCGCGGTGCCGCGTGGCACGATCCACTGGTTGCGCTGGCCGGTCACCGCCGACACCATCTCGAAGTCGGCGTCGTAGTGCAGGACGGTGAGGCTGCAGTTCTCGGCTATTGCGGCGACCAGAGCATCGACCAGCGACAGGGCCCTGTGTTGGCCCCTTCGAGCGAGCATTTGCTGGATGTCGAGCGCTCTTCGGTGGTCACTCTCGGTGACGGGAGCGGTCTCGAAGGCTTCGAGACGATGCATGATCTCGGCATGCTCCGCGGCGTTGCGCGCCGTGAAACCGAGTTCGAATGCCACGGGAGCGCACATCTTGACTCGGCCTGCCGCGGCCATGGGCGCGAAGGCCGCAGAGACACGAGGCTGCGAGAGGCGGGCAAACGCGCTGGTGTCGACGAGATACACAGCGAAGGCCAATGTTCGGCCAATGTTCAGTGGTCCCCGCCCCAGGCATTCTCGGCAGCGCTGAAATCGAAGCGGCCCGGCTCCGAGAACATTGCTACCAGCTCAAGGCGGCGTCGGGCGTTGACGATCTCCCGCAGCGCGGCATCGATCGTGTCCCGCAGGGTCACCGTGCCCAGGATGTCGGCAGCCTGAGCGGCGATATCCCGGTCGATCTCAACGGATGTCTTGCTCATGCTCCAAAGATATCGGCTAATTCCGGAATTGATATCACCTTGCCAGCTTGTCGGCGTCACACAACCAGACCCCCTTCCTATCCTCCGGGATCGATCAACGCGGCCCTCAGGAGTCAGGAGTCTCCGACTTTCTGTGCGGTCTGCTGGCCGTGGCGCGGTCACCGAGGCCGCTTGGCTTGGTCTGGGCCCATATGAAGAGCCGGGTGTCGGCGCGGCCGTTGCGGAGGGCGAAGAGTGGGCCGGGATGCACGCCGTTGTCCGCGGCGATGCGTTGTGCCGCAGCTGCGAAGGCGCTATCGGAGTCGTCCGTGGCATCGGCAGCCGCTTGGCGGGCAAGCGACTCGTAGAGGCGTATCCGCTCGTCGGCCCTCGCCGTGCAGTCAGAGACCTCGCTGTCGTACCAGTGCAGGAACTCCTCGGGCAGCGCGGCGCGCAGCCCTTCGACAGGGTCCTCGCCCTGGCCGAGCAGTCCGGCGACTGTCTCAGGGGAGAGCCTGAGACGCGCGGACGCGGCCTTCGCCGGCACGCCTATCCGGGCGGCGGCACGTACCGCCGCGGCCTCCCAGACGCGGGTGGAGGTGAGCCCGAAGGCCACGCGGTGGGCGGCTACGTAGGAGGGGAACTTCAGCTTGAAGCGGATGTGCGGCCCAGCCTCGCTGGCCGCGAAGCGGGCCACGTAGCCCTCGCGGTCGGCCTCGCCGGCCGTGGCGATGTGGTCCACCAGCGCATCGAAGTCGGCGAAGCTCGCTGTCTCGGCCCTAAGAGCGAGCGCGGATTGATCGGCAGGCAATCGCGGCGCGCGGTGGTCATTTCCGCTCTTGTTCGCTGCGCTCACGGGCCGCTCGGGCCACGGCCCCGCCCCGAATGGGCCGGGTCGCCCGTCAATCCGCGGGGCCTCTAAACCCGGGCCAGTCAAGATTGCTCGTTTCGATGTTGGCGCCAGTCTCGATGTCGATCAAGGCGATGAGCACGAGGTCTCGCATGTCGCCGTAGTCGAGCACCACACGGTTGTCGGGTTAGATGATCTCGAACAGGGGAGTGACGCCCTCGGGAATGACGATGTGGCGGTACTTCTCGTGCCAGATGCGGGTCGCCTCGTTGGCCTGGTGGGAGGTCAGCGATCCCCGGGTCGCCAGGCGGACCCCGCCCTCGGGGTGGGTGTAGGCGATCCCGAGCGACCCGTCCAGCTTCGCGGTGACCTCCATCGGTTGTCCCGAAGGGATGGCCGGGGCATCAGGCTCCGACGGCCCGAAGAACTTCGGGAACGGCCGGGCCACGACCTGGCCGGCACCGTCGAGGATGAGGCCGCGGCAGGCGGCCGTCGCCTTGTTCCAGGACCTCGAGTAGGTCGCCCTGGCCGTGTAATTCAGGATCCTCAGCTGACCGTCCGTCTGAACAGACACGAGCCCCGCGCCGACGGCCTCGTCGACGAGTGCCGGGTCGCAGACATCTCCCAGTTAAGTCATGAGTTCAGTGTAATCAGCATCTAAAATATGATATAGTGTCATCTACTGAAGAATAATGACAAATAAGTCCGATTATCGGCATTGCACCGAGCCGTGCAGCGGATGCCCTGTGGACGAATGACAATCCGAGCGAGAGGAGAGGCAATGACTGACAGGACGGAACACGAACCCGAGGGAGTGCTTCCAGACGGCCTTCAGGATGCTCGCGCCGCGGCATGGGCAGAGCATCAGCAGCGCTGTACCGACAACGAGCCCTACACCGACGGCGTGACGGTCGAATCGCTCACGGAGCGAGTTGAGCGCTTTGCTGCCGGAACCGCTCAGATCCGGCACTCGGGACAGGACTATGCTCCCGCCGTGAGCGGTCAGGAGGGCCTGCGCCCAGATGACGACAGCCTCGACGGCGCAGACGGCGACCTCGAACGCGAGTGGCCGTGGGTGGATGTCCTGCCTGAGTGCGACCGGAGGCTGTTTGCCGAGGAGATGTCCCAGCTGTTGGCGGAGGCGGCTGAGACCGACGATCTCGCGCCCGTCGAGCATGCACTGCGGGAGTGGCGGGTCACGTCAGAGACCTACTCGGATCCTGAACTCGCACAGCTGTTCACGGGTCCGCGGACGGCAAACGGCGAGCGCGTACCGAAACCTGTCGTCTAGAGCCGATGTCGCGTCGGCGCGATCGGGTCGCTCCGCCGCCGCGCCCCGGCGGATGGGACATCCGCTTCGAGGACAACGCGTCCGCGAAGGGATGGGAGCATCTCTGCCGCGAGTCGCCCTCCAGCGTACGGGCGGCATGGGAGGCGCTTACGGCTGAGCCGCGCCGGCGTAGCGGCAGGCAGCATCGGCTGAAAGGCGGGCACCGCGTGTACCCCGTCAATGGCGTCGAGATGGAGCAGTGGCAGTATGAGGTCACCGGATCAGGCCGGATCTGGTACTGCATCGACGACAGGAAGAAGACGGTGTGGCTGACACGGGTGAGCCCCGGCCATCCCAAGGCGACCGACTAGGGCGGCCGCGATAGCGGCGCACGAGTACCGATACTGGAGTGAGTGGTCCGAGGACGGCGACTCGGTCGGCCTCGATAAACAGCGACTATCGACAGCAGGGTCAGTTGCGGGACTTTGTGGTGCGGTAGGCGGCTACTACTGGCTCCAGCTCCGCCGGGGTGGCGCCGTGCATGATGACGGCATTGCAGCCGAGGTCGAGTTGGTGCTGCACCGCTTGGGCGCACTGTTCGGGTGTGCCGGTGGCGGCGGGGGCGAGCCACTCGGCGGGGATGACCTCGGCAAGTTGCTCGAGTTCCTCCGTCGTGGCTCCGGCGTCGATCGCGCCCCGGCGGGTCGCCACGACCGGATGCTCCCGGAATCGCTGGAGTGTGGCCAGGTCCCACCGGTTGTTGTTCACCAGCAGCTCCCCGTAGCCCTGCAAGTAGGTAGCCAGCCGACCCACCGTCTTCATCATCCGGGCCTCGTAGGGCAGGTGGTCGCCGACGGTGGCGAAGCATGACCACACCCGCACATCAGCAGGGTCGCGGCCGGCTTGCTCTGCAGCGGACCGCACCGTCTCGTCGGTGAAGTAGGTGTGCAGGATCACCTCGTCGAAGCAGCGGCCCGCGAGCTTGAGCGTGTTCTCACCGAAGGCGGCGAGGCTCATCGGCAGGTGCTCGTCGAGCGACGAGTCGAGACGCAGGAACGGGTAGCGACCGGCCGGGCCGTCGTGGTTCACCACTGACTCGCCCCGGAACAGCCGGCGCATCAGCCCGGCGAAGTCCTCCATCTCGGCCGTCGTGATGTGGCTGATGCCCATTACGGTCTGCAGCAGCGCGACGCCCCGGCCGATGCCCAGCACGAAGCGGCCGCCGGTGAGGCTCTGCATCGTGCGGGCGAACCCGGCGGTGACCAGCGGATGGCGGGTGTTGCTGTTGGTGACGCCGGTCGAGATCGTGATCGTCTCGGAGACGGCGGCCGCCGCCCCGCACTGCGCGGCGACCTCCTTCTTGTTGTAGCGCTCGGATATGAACACCGTTCCCAGCCCCAGCTCCTCGCCGTCTCGCACCTCCTGAAGCAAATCCCGTGAGCTGTCGGCCTCGCCCGCCAGTGCATAGAAGCCCAGTTCAGGAAATCCGCTCATCGCCGTTCGCCTCCCAGGTGCTGCGACCGGCCGATGCTAATGCGGCGGCGCGCCAGTCCCGGCTGAGGTCGCACGCACTCGCCGATCCGGCCAGCGGAACCCTCCCCAGACCCGGTAAGGGTGGCGGCCATAATCGTGTCATGCGGGGCCGCTCGCGTATTGGCTGGTCAGGACCCGGTCTTCGGGCCGGGTGGCAGGCATGGCGTAGCGACCGGGCGCTGGGCGCGGTGCTGGTGCTGGTCGTTCTCGCCGGTGCGGCCGCGGCCGTTGGGCTGGTGCTGCTGTGGCCGACGGGCGAGGGCCGTGACGCTGCCCGGGAGCGCGCCGACGAGATCGGCCTCACCTACCAGCGCCTAGCTGCCACTGTCACCGAGGTCACCGACCGGGTGTGCAGCTACTCGGCGGCCGACGACCCGCAGGCGTGCAGGACCATCACCGCTCGCGTCGACGAAGGCTCCAATGCGGGAACCCGGGTCGCTCTGCCGGAGTTCAACCTCGAGTACGACCGGGTCTCCATACGGATCTCGCCGGGCGACAAGGTGGTCGTCGGCTACGAGGACTCCAACGACTACTACTTCTTCGTCGACCGGGACCGGCGCACGCCGCTGGTGTGGCTCGCCGGGCTGTTCGCCCTGGTGGTGGTGGCGCTCGGGCGCCTGCGCGGGGCCCTGGCCCTCGTCGGGATGGCCGCCACGGTGGTGGTGCTGGTGGCCTTCGTCGCCCCCTCCGTGCTCGACGGCAACGATCCGGTGCTGGTGGCGGTGGTGGCCGCGGCGGTGATCGCCTTCGTGAGCCTGTACGTCACCCACGGCCTCAATGCGCACACCACCGTGGCCCTCGCCGGCACCCTCGCGTCCCTGGGGCTCACCCTCGGGCTGTCCTGGATATTCTTCGGGCTCGCCGAATTCACCGGTCTGGCGACAGAGGAGGGTCTGACCCTGCCCCTGATCGCCGGCGACGTCGACCTGGCCTCGCTGCTGCTGGGCGGCGCCATCATCGGCGCGCTGGGAGCGCTGGACGACGTGACCGTCACCCAGGTGGCCACCGTGGCGGAGTTGCGCTACCGCAGCCCCGACCTGAGCAGGCGCGAGCTCATCTCCTCGGGCATCAGGGTCGGGCGTGAGCACATAGCGGCCACCGTCAACACGCTGCTGCTGGCCTACGCCGGCGCGGGCCTGCCGCTGGTGCTGCTGTTCGCGGTGTCGGACCAGTCGCTGGCCATGGTGGCCAACTCCGAGCTGATCGCGGTGGAGATCGTCCGGACGCTGTGCGGCTCGCTGGGCCTGGTCGCAGCCGTTCCGGTCACGACGGTGCTGGCCGCGCTGGTGAAGGCCGGTGCCAGCACCCCGGAAGTCGGCACCCCCGAGCCGGCCGATGGGACCCGACCGGATGGGCAGGTGGCGGCCGAGTCAGCCGATCCCGCGCCGGAGCCCCGGTGGGAGGACTTCGCTCCCGACCAGCGCGAGCCCGAATGGTGATGCGATCCGCGTCAGCCCCGGATCCGGGCTGGAGCGTGCATCAGGCCCGTAGCCGCCGGCCCGGTCAATAATCTCGGGGTTTGTTTTGGGTGGTAGTTCCGCAGAACCGACCCGAGATCTCCGG
>VYBO01000064.1:0-8376 GCA_009844405.1 Acidimicrobiaceae bacterium | reverse complement strand
AATCTCGGGGTTTGTTTTGGGTGGTAGTTCCGCAGAACCGACCCGAGATCTCCGGCAGAAAATCTCGGGGTTTGTTTTGGGTGGTAGTTCCGCAGAACCGACCCGAGATCTCCGGCGGGTGCCCGGGTTGATCAGCCGCCGGGCTGCCAGATCATCAGGATCAGCTGGACCGTGAACCCGATCGACAGCAGGGCCGATCCCACCTCCAGGCGCTTGTCCGTCGCCGGCGACGGCCCCTCGATGCCCTGAGCCTTGAGCGCGGGACTGATCATGCCGTGGAGGACGCCGTTCATCACCACCCAGATCACGACGGCGGCGATCACCCAGCCCTCGGTCAGCGAGATCGCGTCCTCGGACATCTCGACGAGCGCGATGCCGAGGAGGCCGGCCACGATCAGCGCCGGCCCGTACAGGCGGCGTGCGTTGGACGCCATGGCCACCACCAGCTGCTGGTGCGCGGAGCCGCCTGCCGACTGCATCTGCTTGCGCAGCAGCGGATGGACGAACACCGGGGCGAGCGCCACCAGGACCGTGAGAACGTGGAGCAGCTCGACGATGTTGTAGGCGGTAGTGCCCGCAGCAATGACCATGGGCCGACTCTATCCCGATGACCGGTGACCGGCCGGGTGGGCCGCTGCGGCCCGCTCCGAGCCGAGACTCGTAGCATGGTGGGCGTGCCCGACAGCGCCGCCGCAGCTGAAGCCGATCAAGCCGGTCTCATGCTCGACCGGGCGGAGCTCGCCCAACGGGCCGACGTTCCCGCCTTCGTCGTCGACCTCGTGATAGACGCCGGTCTGCTGGCGCCTCTGGACAACGGCTCTGAAGGCGAGCTCTTCGGCGCCGACGACGTCGACGTGCTGGCCGCGGCCCGCACCCTGGTCGGCGAGGGCGTGGCCATCGAGGAGCTGGCCGCCCTGGCCATGCGCCACGTCACCAACGTCGAGAACCTGATCGACGATGCCATCGACCTGCTCAAACGCCACGTCAAGCGGGACAGCCCGGACCGGGCCGCCCTGGTCGCCAGCGTGAACCGGCTCGTCCCGGTGGCCACCAAGCTCGTGGTCGGCCACTTCGAGAGGACCCTGTGGGCCAGAGCCATGGCCCGGGTGGCCGACGACCCTGCCATCGCAGCCGGCGCCATCCTCGTCAGGACACGACGCCTCGACCGGCGGGTCGACCCGCTCGCGGTCTACGCCTCGGCCGGCTCCGACCGCCTGCGCACCGTATGGCTGCGACCTGACCAAGGCGTGGGCTTGGCGGCCATCGGGGAAGTCGAGGCCATCGAGCCGACAGGCAATGACCGGTTCTCGGCCGCTTCGGCGGCTCGGGCCGTGCTCGCGGCCCGGATCCGGCGCGAGGTGCCGTCAGAGGGGCCGGCCCCGGTACTGGTGGGCGGGTTCTCGTTCACGGCGAACAGGGAAGCCGCCGGCAACGACTCGCAGCCGCCCAGTGCCAACGACAGCACCAGTCCGCACCGGGGCCCGTCCTGGCGAGGGTTCGGAGACTGCCGGATGGTGCTTCCCGAGCTGACCGTGATCGATCATGAAGACGGCACCTGGGTGCTGGCCGCCACCCGGGTCGGCTCCGACGGCGACGAGGCAGCCGCGGAGGCCGCGCTCGACCGGCAGCTGGCAGCCTTCGAGGCGGAGCCGCTGCCGGCCACTACCGGCCGGGCCGGCCGGGCCGACAGGGCTGCCGCTTTGGTGGAGTGCGACCGTGACGACTACTGCATCAAGCACGGCGCACCGGCCATGAACGACGGAGCTGCCGCTTTGGTGGAGTGCGACCGTGACGACTACTACGAGGCTCTCGTCTCCGAAGCCGTCAGCGCCATCGGCCGGGGCGCCTTCCACAAGGTTGTGTTGGCCCGGACGCTCATGATCGATCGGGTCCTCGACGTGGTCGCGGTCCTCGACCGGCTCCGGCACCGCAACCCGGCCTGCGCGACCTTCGCGTTCTCAGCCGGCGAGACAACCTTTCTGGGGGCTACGCCCGAGGAACTCGTCACGCTCGACGGCTCACGGCTGCACACCGTTGCTCTGGCCGGGACCGCCCCCCGGGGCGATACCCCCGAAGCGGATGAGCGCCTCGCCGACGGGCTGCTGGCGTCGGCCAAGAACCGGTCCGAGCACCGCTTCGTGGTGGACGGCATCACCTCGGCGCTGACCGGGCTGGGTCTGGTGGACCCGGCGCCGGCCGAGCCGGGGCTGATGCGCCTCGACAGTGTCCAGCACCTGCACACGCCCATCACCGCGGAAGTACAGCGCCGGCGGACCGGAGCGAGCGACATGGATGTGCTGCGGGCCGCCGGTGTGCTGCATCCCACCGCAGCCGTCGGGGGCACACCTACCGGCGCCGCCCTGGAGTTCATTGCCCGCCATGAGGGCTTCGATCGGGGCTGGTATGCGGCTCCGGTGGGATGGTGCGACCTCGACGGCAACGGCGAGATGGGAGTCGCGCTGCGCTGCGCGCTGAGCGGGCCGGAAGGAGCTTGCCTGTTCGCCGGGGCCGGGGTGGTGGCCGACTCCCGGCCGGCGGAGGAGCTTGAGGAGACTGCGTACAAGCTCCGAGCCCTTCTGGACGCCATCGACGAGTCCTGACGCGTGCGCGCCGTCGTCCGACCCGCGGCCACGGCCGGCGCCGACGCACGCGGACCATGACCGACGCCGCCTACCGCACCGTCGCGGCCTTCACGGCCCAGCTGGCGGCTCTGGGGGTCACCGACGCGGTGATCAGCCCCGGATCGCGTTCGACTCCGCTGACTCTGTGCTTCGACGCCCAGCCCGGGATGCGCACCTGGATCCAACTCGATGAGCGCTCCGCAGGATTCTTCGCCCTCGGCATGGGTCGGGCCTCGGGCCGGCCCGCGGTGCTGGTGTGCACCTCGGGAACCGCGGCCGCCAACTACCTCCCCGCGGTGGTGGAGGCCTCCCACGCGGGCATTCCCATGATCGTGTGCACCGCCGACCGGCCCCCGGAGCTGCGGGGATGGGGCTCGCCCCAGACCATAGACCAGGTGGACCTCTACGGGACCGCGGCGCGCTGGAGCACCGACCTGCCGGTGCCCGACGAGGCCGGTCCCGGCGCCGCCGCCGGATGGGCCGAGAGGGCCGTGGCGTCGGCTTCGGGCCGCGACCCCGGGCCGGTCCACCTCAACTGGCCCCTGCGGGAGCCGCTGGAGCCGTCGTCGACGGTTGCGGTGCTGGCGGTATCGGGAGCGGATATCGTATCTGAGCCCGTTGCCGGCGACGGAGATCGGGGTCAACGGGCGGGACCGCCGCGGCCGGCTGCCGCCGGCGACGAAGATCGGGACTTGTCGGCGGGACTGTCGGGGCTGGCCGGGATCGTCGCCGAGTGCGAGCGGGGAGTGGTGGTGGCCGGGCCGTGGCCGGGCGGCGGAATGCACCGAGAGCTGCGCTGGGCCTCGGAGGCGAGGCGGTTCGCTGCTTGGGCCGGCTGGCCCTTGCTGGGCGAGCCCATCTCGCACGTTAGGGGCGGCTCGCCCGGTGTCAGCGGCTCTAGAAGCGACGGCTCGCCTGGTGTCGGTCGTATCGACATCCCGGCGTGCGTGGTGGCCACCGCCGACCACCTGCTGGCCGACGAGACCCTCGGCGAGGCGCTGCGGCCCGACGCGGCGGTTCTGGTCGGGCGCACCGCCACCACCAAGCCGGTCCGGCTGTGGCTGGAGCGCACCCGTCCCCGGCACGTCGTGCTCATCGATCCCGAGGATCGCTGGAAGCAGGCCGTGTTCCGCCTCACGGGCCATGTGCCGGCCTCCGCGGAGGCGCTGAGCTCGATCACCTCCGGTGCCGTCCCGCCGGGCCGTGGCCGCGACGGGGGCTGGCTCGACACCTGGTCGAAGCTCGACCGAGCGGCCCGCAACGCCATCGCTGCGGCGATCGCTGACCACCCGCTGCTGTCGGCCCGAGCGGCGCGGGACCTCGTTGATGCGCTGCCGGCCGATGCGGTGCTGGTCGCTACCAACTCGCTTCCGGTGAGGGATCTCGACGCCTTCGTTTTCGACGCCGGACCGGTCACCTGCTTGGCCAACCGGGGCGCGGCCGGCATCGACGGCAGCGCGTCCACCGCCCTGGGGGTCGCCGCGGCCGATCCTTCCGCAACCGTGGCCCTCTACACCGGGGACCTGGCCCTGCTCCACGATCTGAGCGGCCTCGCCGCGGCGGACCGTCTCGGTCTGCACCTGACAGCGGTTTGCGTGGACAACGACGGCGGCGAGATATTCTCGCTGCTGCCCGTGGCCGATCGCATAGCGCCCCAGGACTTCGAACGCCTGTTCCGCACCCCGCACCGCGTCGACCTGTGCGGCCTCGACGGGTTCGCCGGCATTCGTGCTGCCCGCGTGTCCACGTCCACCGGGCTGCGCAGCGCAGTCAGCGCGGCAGCATCGACGCGGGCTCCGGGCGTCGACCTGCTGGTCGTCGACATCGACCGCGACGACGATGTGGCCCAGCGACGCGCCCTGACAGCCGCGGCCCAGCAGGCCGCCCGCCAGGCTCTCGCCGCGGTGCAGGGACATGACTGACCGCTCTGGGCGCGGTCTTCCGGTCAAGGAGCGGGATCCGGTACACAGAAGACGGATCCGGGCCGGCGGGGTGGAGATGGCTGTGACTGAGAGCGGGTCGGCCGCGGGCGTGCCCGTGGTGGTGCTGCACGGGTTCACCGGGTCGGCCCAGGCCATGGCTCCAATCGCCGAGCCGCTCGCGGCCTGGTTGCCGGCTCGGATCGTCTGCCCGGACCTTGTCGGCCACGGACGATCGGAGGTGCCCGACGACCTCGACCTCTACCGGGTCGAGGCCGTGGCCGGACAGGTCGCCGCCCTCGCCGGTGCGCTCGACTGCGAGACATTCCATCTGGTCGGCTACTCGATGGGTGGCCGGGTTGCGCTCAGGCTCGGATGCACGGCCTCGCCGCGGCTGCGCTCGCTCACGTTGATCGGTGCCACCGCCGGCATCGCCGACCCCGAGCAGCGGCGCCAACGGGCCCAGACCGACGCGTCCCGGGCCGAGCGCATCCTCGCCGATCTCGAGGCCTTCGTGGACGAATGGATGGCCGGCCCCCTGTTCGCAGGACAAGCCGCGCTGGGCGAGACCCACCTGCAAGCCGCCCGGGACCAGCGTCTGGCGTCCAACCCCCAAGGCCTGGCCCGCAGCCTGCTGGCGGGGGGCAGCGGAGCGATGGAACCGCTGCACGAACGGCTGGCCGACTGCGACACGCCGACGCTGCTGGTCGTCGGGGCCCACGACTCGAAGTTCTGCGCCATAGCCGAGCTGCTCGCGGCGGCGCTGCCCAGAGCTGAGATCGCCCGCATCGACGGTGCAGGACATGCCGCTCACGTCGAGCGGCCCGACACCACCGCGGCGGCGATCGCCGAGTCCATTGCCGGCGCCGAAGCGCTACTGGCCGGCGGCGTGGCTCCGCTACCCATCACCGTCGCACAAACAGGACTCACCGCCGGGGCGGCGTCGCAATCGGCCGGAGAAGGAGGCAGCCCGTGACCGCGTTGCGCGCCGAACTCCATCCCTTCCGGCTGGCGTTGAGATCTCCCCTGTTGACCGGCGGAGTCTCGATCCGGTGCCGGGCCGGGTTCCTGGTGGCGCTGAGCGCGGACGGCATCACCGGCTGGGGCGAGGCCAGCCCGTTGCCGGGATGGTCGCGCACCAGCCTGCTCGACACTGAGACCGCGCTGCGGAGCGTCTCCGACGATCTCGCCCGCGGCGGCGAGGCCGCGCTGGACGCAGTCCTCGCCGCGATGCACGACGCGCCGCACGCGAGAGCGGGCGTGGCGGGCGCATGGGCCGACCTTCAGGCCCTCCGCACTGGACAGCGGTTGGCCGGGCGCCTGGTGGCCTACCCGTCCTGCGCTCCCGCCTCCGAGGTGGCCGTCAACGCTCTCGTAGCCGCGCCGGAGCCGTCCGAGGTCGAGCAGGCCGCGCACGATGCGGTCGAGGCCGGCTTCCAGGCGGTCAAGCTCAAGGTGGGCGCGGTCGATCCGGAGGTCGACGTGAGCCGGATCCGAGCCGCCCGCGCCGGGTTGGGCCCAGCCGCCGAACTGCGGCTCGATGCCAACGGTGCCTGGGACGAGCGCACCGCCCTTGAGGTGCTCGAACGCGTAGAGGACAGCGACATCGCCTACTGCGAGGAGCCGGTGGCCGGGATCGACGCCATCGCGGCCGTGAGCCAGCGCGGCCCTGTCCCGGCGGCGGTGGACGAGTCGATTTGCGACGAGTCAGATGCCGTGCGGGCTCTGGACGCCGGTATCGGCAACCTGATCGTCAAACCGCAAGCCCTTGGTGGCCCTGACGTGGCCCTGGCCATCGCGGCTCGCGCCCACGAAGCGGAAGCGTCGGTGACGGTGACCTCCTTCCTCGATTCGGCCGTGGGCGTCGCCCACGCCCTGCACGTAGCCGCGGCCGTGGACGGGGCCAGCCGCCACCCTCGGGCCCACGGCTTGGCCACATGGGAGCTGCTGGCCGCCGATGTGGCCGGTCTGCCGCCCGTCACCGCCGGGGTCATGAGCCTTCCGCCGGGATACGGCATCGGCGTGGTGCCTGAGCTCTGATCGGACTGGGGACGGCGCTAGCTGGCCCTGGGCGATGCGGCCCGGATTGAGCGAGGACCGTCCCCGGTAGCCTCCCGCGTCCAGATGGAGTTGCTCATGATCCGCCATGCCCGTCCGGTGCGCGACGAGGCCCTGGAAGGCGGATCCGCCGACCCCGACCTGGCCGAAGTCGGCCGGCTCCAGGCCGAAGCCACCGCCGACTTCCTGATCGAGGAGGGGATCGACCACATCGTGGCGTCCTCGATGAGGCGGGCCGTGAGCACCGCCGAGCCCCTGGCCGGGCGACTCGGCCTCGCCGTCGAGATCCTCGACGACCTGCGCGAGTCCGACCACCGGTCGCGGATCTACGTGCCTGCGGAGGAGTTCAGCCGCGACGACCCCGCCACCGCCCACTACTACGACCCCGACGCCCGCCTCGACGAGACCATCTTCTCGGACGGGTACGAGGAGTTCAGGGCCCGGGTGGAGCGGGGATTCGAGCACGTGATCCGCACCAACCGCTCCCGCACGGTGGCGGTGTTCTGCCACGGCATGGTGACCGGCGTGTACCTGCAGATCCTGCTCGGAATCGACGACCCGCTGTCGCTGCTGGTCGACTACTGCGGCATCACCCGGGTCGCGGCGTCCAGCACCGGCCTGCGAACGGTGCGCTCCATGAACGAGACCCACCACGTGCGTCACCTGCTGGAGCGCTGAGAGGCATGTTCACGCTGGTGGTGATGGCCGCCGGCATCGGCCGCCGCTTCGGCGGCGACAAGCAGCTCGTCGAGGTCGGACCCGACGGCGAGGCCTTCCTCGACTACGCGATCTCGGCCGCCGCGGGCGCGGGCGCCTCGAAGGCGGTGCTGGTGGTGCGCTCGGAGATCGAATCCGTACTGCGCGCCCATGTAGACGCCCGCCACGGCGCGTTGCAAGACGCCGGCGTCGCCTTCGCCTATGTGCGCCAGGACCAGCACGGCGCGCCCCGGCCCAAACCGTGGGGCACCGCTCACGCCGTCCTGGTGGCCGCGGCCGAGGTCGACGGCCCCTTCGTGGTGTGCAACGCCGACGACTACTACGGCCCCGAGGCGATGTCGGCCCTGGCCGCCGCGGCGACAGGCCTGGCCGACGACGAGGCCTGCCTGTGCGGCTACGGCCTCGCGCAGACACTCTCGGCCACGGGCAGCGTCAGCCGCGGCGTGTGCCATGTCTCCGGCGACCGCCTCACCGGCATCGTCGAGCACCACGGAGTCGCCCGCCAGGCCGACGGCACGATCACTTCATCCGAACCCGCCGCCGAACTCGACGACGGGACCATCGTGTCCACGAACCTGTGGGCCTTCCCTCAGGCGGCGTTCGACTGGATCGGCGACGGCTTCGAGCGCTTCCTGGCCGAGCATGGCGGTGACGCCGATGCAGAGTGCCTGCTGCCCACGGTCGTGGCCGACCGGATGGCCCAGGGTGCGCTGTCGGTGAGGATGGTGTCCACCGCCGAGGCGTGGATCGGGGTCACCAACCCCGATGACCTGGCAACTGCACGAGCCGCTCTCGCGGGCCGGGAAGCCGGAGGACGCCCCTAGGCAGGCCGTCACGGCCCGAACTTCAATGGATTGGCCACCTCTGAGGTGGCTAACCGCTTGAAGTTCGCCGCTTCGCCCATCATTCATTCGACAGCGGCCAGAATCCGCGACAGGATGACGGGCCCGACCGGTCAAACCTTAGGAGTTGCGCATGACAGCTGTGACCCTGACCGTCAACGGCGCCGAACGGAGCCTCGACGTGGAGCCTCGCACCCTGCTGGTGCACGCGCTGCGCGA
>VYBO01000115.1 GCA_009844405.1 Acidimicrobiaceae bacterium | reverse complement strand
AGCGGGTATGACCACCCTGCGACGCGATTGGCCGCCGATCAATCCGCGCTCGCTCGTATAGTCTCGGGCTACAACCACAGACCGGGGAGCTCGGGACAGCCGGGCTGAGAGGGCATCCACGCGATCGCAGCGGTGTCGACCCGCCGACCTGATCTGGGTAATGCCAGCGGAGGAAGACCCATGGATCACCAACCCCAACCCACTCCCGTCCGGCCGGGCGCGCCCTGTCGCACTGCCGGTCTCCGGATCCGGGCGGCGGCCGTCGCCGTTGCCGCGGTCGCCGTCGTGGCCGCGGCCTGCAGCGGCGACCCCTCCGTGGACTCCGCGGACCTCTCGGGCACCACCGTGACGCTGCTCACCCACGACTCGTTCGCGCTGTCGCCCGAGACCCTGGATGCGTTCACGGCCGAGACCGGCGTCGCGGTGGAGCATCTCGCCTCGGGAGACGCCGGGGCACTGGTGGCCCAAGCGTGCCTCACCGCGGGGGAGCCGCTGGGCGACGTGCTGTTCGGCATCGACAACACGTTCCTGCAGCGGGGCCTCGACTGCGGCATGTTCGAGCCCTACGCGTCGCCCGGCCTCGCCGACGTGCCCGACCGTTTCGAGCTCGACCCCGAGCACCGGGTCACCCCCATCGACTTCGGCGACGTGTGCCTCAACTACTGGACCGACGCCTTCGACGGGTCACCGCCTCCGCCGGCGTCGTTCGATGATCTGACCGACCCGGCGTATGCGGGCATGCTCGTGGTGCAGAGTCCCGAGACCTCGTCGCCGGGCCTGGCCTTCCTGCTGGCCACCATCGCCCGCTACGGCGACGGCTGGGAGGAGTACTGGGCCGCCTTGCGGGACAACGGCGTGGCGGTGACCGCCGGCTGGGAGGACGCCTACTGGGGCGAGTTCATCGCCGGCGGAGGCGAGCGCCCCATCGTGGTGTCGTACGCGTCCAGCCCGCCCGCCGAGGTGATATTCGCCGATCCGCCCGTCGACGAGCCGCCCACCGGCGTGGTGACCGCCAGCTGCTACCGCCAGATCGAGTTCGCCGGCGTGCTCGCCGGCGCCGGCAATCCCGGCGGCGCCCAGGCCCTGATCGACTTCATGCTCACCCCGACGTTCCAGAACGACGTTCCCCTCAACATGTTCGTGTTCCCGGTGGCCGCCACGGCGACGCTCCCGGACGCGTTCACGGCCCACGCCGAGATCGCTGACGACCCGTTCATGGTGGACCCGGCCGAGGTGGAGGCCCAGCGGAACGCCTGGACCGACCGGTGGGTGGAGATCGTCCTGCGCTGAGCGATCGACTGAAGCCGAGTCGCATGACCTCGGTGTCCCGGCTCGTTCGGGGTCCGGCAGCCGCGCTGCCCGCCCTGGCGGTGGGCGGGTTCATGGCGCTGTTCTTCGTCTGGCCCATCGCAGGAGTGATCGCCAGGGGTCTCGGCGGGGCCAACCCCGCGACCCTGCTTGAGGAGATTCTCGGCTCGGGGTCGCACCGCTCGGTGATCTGGTTCACCGTCTGGCAGGCGGCCGTCTCGACCGCCCTCACGGTGGCCGTGGCCCTGCCAGCGGCGGGAGCCATGGCCCGGCTGCACTTCCGGGGCCAGCGGCTGGTGCGAGCCCTCGTGACGGTGCCATTCGTGTTGCCCACCGTGGTGGTGGGAGCCGCTTTCGAGGGCCTGTTCGACCGGTTCGGCCTCGCGGGCGGCGGCGGGGTCAGCCTGCGCCACACGGTTTGGGCGATCCTGCTGGCTCACGTGTTCTTCAACTATGCGGTCGTGCTGCGCACCGTCGGGGCCCACTGGGCGAACCTCGACGCTCGGGTCGAGGACCAGGCCAGCGTGCTGGGCGCCTCGCGAGCCCAGGTCTTCCGCCGAGTCGTGCTGCCTCGCCTGGCACCCTCGATAGCGGCGGCCTCGGCCATCGTCTACCTGTTCTCGTTCACGTCCTTCGGAGTGGTTCTGGTACTGGGAGGCCCGGCCCGGGCCACGATCGAGACCGAGATCTACCGCTACGCCGTCGTCAGGCTCGACCTGGAGACGGCCGCGGCCCTCGCCGTGGTGCAGCTGGCCGCCGTGGTCGCGCTCGTGGCGGTGTCCAATGCCCTGGAGCGGCGGAGGGCCGCGATCGAGCCGGCCGCACCGCCGGCGGCCGCGCCCCGACGCCGAGGCCCCGGCTTGGTCGCCAACCTGACGGCCATGGGTCTGATCCTGGGGCTGCCGCTGGCCGTGCTGATCGAGCGCTCCCTGGCGGCCGGCCGCGGCGGCGGCTACACGCTGCGCAACTACACAGCCTTGGCCGAGCGGGTCAACCTGCTGCCCGATACCGCCCTGGCGGCCTTGCGGAACTCGCTGTTGTTCGCGGCTCCGGCCGCCACCTTGGCGCTGCTGGTGGGCGGGGCGGCCACGCTGGTGGTGATGCGGTCGGTTTCCCGGGGCGCCCGGGGTCTCGGTCGCTCCTTCGACATCGGGCTGACGCTGCCGCTGGGCACGTCCGCAGTCACCGTCGGACTCGGATTCCTGCTGGTGCTCGACCGTCCGCCCATCGACATCCGGACCTCGGTGATCGTGGTGCCCATCGCCCACGCGCTGGTAGGGATTCCCTTCGTCGTGCGCACCCTGGTGCCGATGCTGCGTACCGTCAACCCCCGCACGCGGGAGGCCGCAGCCGTTCTCGGCGCGTCGCCCCGCCGGGTCCGCCGTGAGGTGGACCTGCGGGTCGCGGCCCGCGGCCTCGCCGTCGGAGCCGGGTTCGCCTTCGCGGCGTCGCTGGGCGAGTTCGGGGCCACGTCGTTCGTTCCCCGTCGTCCCGAGACACTCACCGCCCCACTGGCCCTGTTCAGGCTGCTGGGCACGCCTGGGGACGCCCTGCGAGGCCAGGCCATGGCGCTGGCGGTCGCTCTCATGGCACTCACGGCTGTGGCAGTCTTCGTCATGGACATGTGGGGCGACGCACGCAGGGGAGCCTTCTAGATGAGGGAACCGCTGAACCGGCCAGCCGGTGGAATTGGCAGCGGAGGAGGCCGTCTTGGGCCTTGGTGGCTGCCAATTCGCGTGGAGGGCTCTGAATGCTGACGGTCACAGGGGCCACGGTCTTGTTCGGCCGGGTCACAGCCCTTGACGGGGTGGACTTGGAGGTGGCAACGGGCGAGGTCGTCGCCATCCTGGGCCCGAGCGGGTGCGGCAAGAGCACGCTGCTGCGGGCCGTGGCCGGGCTGCAGCCCCTCGACTCAGGCGAGGTTCGCTGGAACGGCGAGGACCTGGCCGGGCTCCCCGTGCATCGCCGCGATTTCGGCCTGATGTTCCAGGAGCACGCTCTGTTCTCCCATCGTGACGTGGAGGCCAATGTGGCCTTCGGGCTGCGGATGCAGAAGATGGACGCCGCCCGCCGCAGCTTGCGGGTGCGGGAGGTGCTGGGCCTGGTGGGCCTGGCCGGCTTCAGAGAGCGGCAGATCTCCACCTTGTCGGGAGGCGAGGCCCAGCGGGTGGCGCTGGCCCGCTCGCTGGCGCCGGAGCCCCGACTGTTGATGCTCGACGAGCCTCTCGGCTCACTCGACCGACCTCGCCGCGAGGAGCTGACCGAGGAGCTCAGGCATCTACTGCGTGGCATCGGCGTCACCGTCCTGCACGTCACCCACGACCACGACGAGGCCTTCGCGGTGGCCGACCGGGTGGCGGTCATGCAGTCCGGTCGTATCGCCAGGATCGGCACGCCGGCCGAGATCTGGCACGATCCCCGCCACCCCGCGGTGGCCGGCTTCCTCGGCCATGCCAACGTGGTGACGGTGGGGGAGGGCGGCTCGGTGCCGTGGGGTCGCCTGAACGTGGACTCGGGGGTGGTGGTGGTGCGGGCCGATGCCTTCCGCCGCATGGACGGCTCGTCTGCAGACGCCGACGGCACCGTCACAGCAACGGTGGCCGACGTCCGCTTCCGGGGCGACCGCTTCGAGCTGACCCTGCGCACCGACCCGGGCGATGTCGAACTGGAGGTCCGGGATCCGCGTCCGGCCACGAAGGGAGACCGGCTGCACTACTCCATCGACTGTGGCGCGGTCATGCCCGTGGACGCTTCAGACGCCTGAGGGCAGGACGACGCGGCGTACCGGTTCTGTGCGCAATTGAGCCGCCTATGTCGGCATATCTGCTCACAGAACGCGGAGGACTGGGGGGTGGGGGTCAGGCCTGTCTCTTTAAACAAAAACCAGCCCACCGGGCAAAGGGGCAATGGGGTTGGCCGGGTGGGGGTTTAAA
>VYBO01000150.1 GCA_009844405.1 Acidimicrobiaceae bacterium | reverse complement strand
GGCAGAGCACCGGTCTCCAAAACCGGCGGTTGGGGGTTCGAGTCCCTCCGCCCCTGCAAACTGACGACGGGCACCCCATGGCGCCGCAACCCGCACGAGGTGACTTCCACAAATGGCGATGAACCGTCAGCAGAAGCGGATGCTTCAGCGACAGGGCGAGATTGACGCTGAGGGCGCACCGGTCCGGACCCGCGACCGCGGCGCCTCGACGCCCCCCACGGAGCGCACCTCGCCGGGTCAGTTCCTGCGCGAGGTCCGGGGCGAGCTCCGCAAGGTGGCCTGGCCCAGCCGGGCTGAGACCGTCAACTACTCGATCGTGGTCCTTGTCACCGTCATAGTGCTCACCGCCATGATCTACGGACTCGACTGGGTCTTCTCGACCTTCATACTCGAGCTCTTCGAATCCTGAGGTACCCCATGTCCGACACATCCGTCCCCCCATCCGCCGCAGTCATCACCGAGGACGAGCTGTTCGACGAAGCGCACTCCGCCGACGAATCGCCCGAACCCGTCAGCCCCTACGACAAGCCGGGCAAGTGGTTCGTCGTGCACACCCAGTCCGGTTACGAGAAGAAGGTCAAGCAGAACCTCGAGGCCCGCACCGCGTCGATGAACATGGAGGGCCGCATCCACGAGGTGGTCATCCCGCTGCGCGACGTGCCGGAGTTCAAGAACGGCAAGAAGGTGATCTCCTCGAAGCGGCTGTTCCCCGGATACGTGTTCGTGCGCTGCGAACTCGACGAGGAGGTTTGGCCGGTCATACGCGACACGCCCAACGTCACAGGCTTCGTGAACCAGGGCGGCGCACCGTCCCCCCTGCGCCGCCGCGACGTCGAAGCCTTCCTCGGCGTGGAGGCCGACCGGTCCCGGGAGGCGTCCAAGAGGGCCAAGCCCATGTTCGAGTATGGCATGGGGGAGACCGTCCGCGTCAAGGACGGCCCCTTCGCCGACTTCTCCGGCGAGATCATCGAGATCAACGAGGATCAGCTCAAGGTCAAGGTGCTCGTGAACATCTTCGGCCGGGAGACGCCGGTCGAGCTCGAGTTCGCCCAGGTGGCCCGCCTGTAGTCAGGCCTCGAGAGCCGCGGCGGGTTGCTGCCCGCAGCCGATGCCGCCACACTGCCCCGTTCGGAGCGCGGCTTCCCGCCCTCCCCGCCAGTCTCCTACCGCCCGAAGAGAGTCCAGATGGCACGCAAGCAGGTCGCAGCCCTAGTGAAGATCCAGATCCCTGCGGGTCAGGCGACGCCTGCTCCGCCGGTGGGCACGGCGCTGGGCCCCCACGGCGTGGCCATCATGGACTTCTGCAAGGACTACAACGCTCGCACCGACCACATGCGGGGCCAGATCATCCCGGCGGAGATAACGATCTACGAGGACCGGACGTTCACCTTCGTCACCAAGACGCCGCCGACGTCGTTCCTGATCCGCTCCGCGGCCGGCTTGGAGAAGGCGGCGGAGACCCCGGGCCGCGAGACCGTCGGCACCATCACCGACGCCCAGCTGACGGAGATCGCCGAGATCAAGATGCCCGACCTCAACGCCAACGACTTGGAGGCGGCCAAGGCGCAGATCGAGGGCACCGCCCGCTCGATGGGCGTCACCGTCGCCTGAGAGAGGCCGAGTGGAGAGGCAGCATCCAATGAGGAGCCAGAAGAGGTCCGGATCGAGGCCGTGGCCCGAGCGGCCCGTGAGCGCAGCGAACAAGAGCGGTAACCGCCGCGCTTCGACGCGAGGCGTCGGCACGCGTCCGCGGGGCCTCTGAGAGCCGGGCGGAGAGGCAGGGAGCAACATGGCCAGGGGCAAGAAGCACGTCGAGGCGTCCAAGAGTTTCGACCGGCTGCGCCTCCACAGCGACGCCGACGCGGTGAGCCTGGTGAAGAGCCTGGCGACCAGGCGGTTCGACGAGAGCGTCGACGTGGTCGTGCGGCTCGGAGTCGACCCCCGCAAGGCCGACCAGATGCTGCGGGGCACGGTGTCGCTACCGTCGGGCACCGGCAAGGAGGTGCGGGTCGCGGTGTTCGCGCAGGGCGAGGCCGCGACCACGGCCCGCGAGTCCGGCGCGGACTTCGTGGGATCCGACGACCTCGCCGAGCAGGTCACAGGCGGCATGACCGACTTCGATGTGGCCATCGCCACGCCCGACATGATGCCGGTGGTCGGCAAGCTCGGCCGGATCCTCGGTCCCCGCGGCTTGATGCCCAACCCCAAGACCGGGACCGTCACCACCGATGTGGCCCGCACCATCGAGGAGTTCAAGGGGGGCAAGGTCGAGTACCGCACGGACCGGTTCGCCAACGTGCACGTACCCATCGGCCGGGCGTCGTTCGCGGAGGAGGACCTGCTCAAGAACCTCCGGGCCGTCGTGGCCGAGCTCCAGCGGGCCAAACCGGCTGCAGCCAAGGGCAAGTACGTCAAGAAGATGGTGCTCAGCTCTTCGATGGGTCCTGGCGTCCGGATCGATCCGGCCGACGTCGGAGCGGCCGATTAGGCCGGTAGCATCGGCGAACTTCACCCCGCTCACCTGAGACATCCGGTGCGCTCCGCGGGGAGCACCAATGGGCCGGCAGGCCCGCCGGACGAGGAAGGCACCCAATGACAGTCCCAAGGCCCGAGAAGGCGGCCATCGTCGCCGAAGTGCGTGATCGGCTGGCGGCCAGCGACGCGGCCCTGCTGACCGAGTACCGCGGGCTGAACGTCGGTGAGATGGCCGAGTTGCGCCGGTCGCTGCGCGCCGCCGGTGGGGAGTACACGATCTACAAGAACACGATGGTCCGCCTGGCCACCGCCGAGCTGGGCCTGGACCTCGCCGACCTGCTGACCGGACCGACCGCGATCGCATTCGTAGGCGCCCGCGACGGCGGCGCCGCGGGCGACGCGGCTGCGGTGGCCAAAGCGCTTCGGGACTTCTCGCGCGCCAACCGCGCCCTCGTGCTCAAGGGAGGGCTGCTGGGCGACAAGGTGCTCAGCGCCGAAGACCTGATGGCCCTGGCCGACCTCCCCCCCCGCGACCTGCTGCTCGCACAGATCGCCGGCGCGTTCAGTGCGCCGCTGGTGAAGCTCGCCGGGCTGTTGCAGGCCCTGCCCCGCAACTTCGCCTACGGGCTCCAGGCGCTCATCGACACCCGGAGTGCCGGAACCGGCGACGACCAAAAGCCATCCGAAGAACAGGAGGCCTGACCATGGCAACCACCGAAGAGATCCTCGACTCGATCTCACAGATGACAGTGCTCGAACTGAGCGAGTTGCTCAAGGAGTTCGAGGAGCGCTTCGATGTGACTGCAGCCGCACCGGCCGCGGTCGCGGTCGCGGCTCCCGCGGCCGGTGACGCCGGCGGGGAGGACGAGGAGGCCAAGGAGTCCTTCAACGTCGTCCTCGCGGGGGTCGGCGACAAGAAGATCCAGGTGATCAAGGAGGTGCGCAGCCTCACCTCACTCGGTCTCAAGGAGGCCAAGGAGCTCGTCGACAACGCCCCCAAGCCGGTGCTGGAAGGCCTCAACAAGGAAGACGCCGAGAAGGCGAAGGCCTCGCTGGAGGCAGTCGGCGCCGAGGTGGAACTGGCCTAGCGCGGCTGCCCGCGGGCGCGTCGATGCGACACGCCAGATGATGCAGCGACGGGTGGACCTCGACGGCCCCAGCAACTTCCGCGACCTCGGCGGACTGCCCGTCACCGGCGGCGGGTCGACGCGGTTCGGCCTGGTGTACCGGGCCGACCGGCTGTGCACGCTCAGCGACGCCGACCTGCACCGCCTCGAGGACGCCGGCGTCCGCCATGTGTTCGATCTGCGCTCCGAGACTGAGGCGGCCGACTTCCCCGACCGGCTGCCGGCGGGCGCCTGCTGCGTGAGGCTGCCGATGACGAGCGACCAGACGTTCCAGGCTCGCACCGTCTACGAGCGCATCGTCGACGGCGATATCAAGTCCTACGGCGAGGCCGAGATGGTGGCGGGCTACCTGCGCATGCTGGAGAACTTCGGCCAGTCGTTCGCCCGCATCGTCCGGCAGGTGGCCCGGGGCGAGCCCACCGTCATCCACTGCACCGCGGGCAAGGACCGCACCGGCTTGGCCTCCATGCTCCTGCTGGACCTCGCCGGGGTTGCCGCCGAGCACATCGTGGCCGACTACGCGCTGTCGTCTCAGCGGCGTCCCAGCCTCCAGAGGGACCAGACCGAGGCCAGATCGCTGGTTCCCGTGCTCGAGGACTACGGCTTGGACCCGGTCGAGTTCGCGCCGCTGTGGGAAGCCCGTCCTGCGGTGATGTCGGCCACCCTCGAAGGACTGCACGACCGCTGGGGCGGAGCGGCCGCCTACCTGGCCGCCGCGGGCGTGGAGGACTCGGAACTGGCGGCCGTCCGAGCCCTCCTGCGCGCCTGACAGTCCGGCATAGACGCGGCTGTATCCGTCAACTATGGTCTGTTCCTGACTGGACCGCTGGGGTGGTTGCGGCCAACTTCGCCGCGCGCTAGCATCCCTGCCACCGTGGTCGTCCGTGCGCGCTGGGAGGCGGCTCCCGTGGCTAATACCTCTGTCGTCACGCGCGCGCGCACGACTGCGTGAAATCCGATCAGCCGGCCCTCGGGAGTATCACGTGACCGCACGCGCCGCTTCACGCGAACGCTACTCGTTCGGGAATCTCGAGGAGATCCTCGAACTTCCCGACCTCATCGCCATCCAGCGGGAGAGCTTCTCCTCGCTGATGACCGAGGGCCTGGCCCGGACCTTCAGAGACATCTCGCCCATCTCCGACTACAGCGAGACGCTGCGTCTCGAGCTCGAGTTCGATCCCGACGACGAGGAGCTCCATCCGCCGCCCAAGTTCACGGTGGATGACTGCAAGGAGAAGGACATGACCTACTCCGCTCCCATCTTCGTGCGGGCCCGCTTCCTCAACGCCGGAACGGGCGAGATCAAGGAGCAGATCGTCTTCATGGGCGACTTCCCCATGATGACGGAGAAGGGCACCTTCATAATCAACGGCACCGAGCGGGTGGTGGTGTCCCAGCTCGTCCGCTCGCCCGGCGTGATCTTCCAGCCCGGCGAGCGCTACCGCCTGCGGAACCTGGCCAAGTACCAGCTCGTGACGGGCACGATCCACCCCTACCGGGGCGAGTGGATCGAGTTCGACGTCGAGCAGAAGCCCCGCAAGGAGATCACCGCGGGGGTGCGGGTCGCCCGCAAGCGCCGTCTTCCGCTGTTCACGCTGCTCCGGGCCCTCGGCTACGACGAGGAGAACCACCCGGGGTTCCTCGAACGCTTCGTGGAGCACTTCGACTTCCTGGCCGAGCAGTGGGAGAAGCAGGGTCACCTGGCCCCCACGCGCGACGACTCCCTCATCGAGATCTACAAGCGGGTGCGCCCCGGCGACCCGGCCACGGCTGATGCGGCCCGCTCGTACTTCGAGAACTCGTTCTTCAGCGGCCGACGCTACGACCTGTCCCGGGTGGGCCGGCACAAGCTCAATCGCAAGCTCGGCCCCGAGTTCGACTTCCTCGAGCAGACCTTGGGACTGGAGATCGAGCGACCCGACCCCGACCAGTCGCTGCTGTCGCCCTGCGAGATGCTCGCCGCGGCCACCTACCTGCTCAACCTGGCCAAGGGCGTGGCCGGCTACCGGCTCGACGACCAGGACCACTTCGCCAACCGCCGCATCCGCAGCGTCGGCGAGCTGATCCAGAACCAGGTGCGCATCGGCCTGTCGCGCATGGAACGGCAGGTGCGCGAACGCATGACCACCCAGGACGTGGAGGCGATCACGCCGCAGACGCTGATCAACATCCGTCCCGTGGTCGCGTCCATCAAGGAATTCTTCGGCACGTCGCAGCTTTCGCAGTTCATGGACCAGGTCAACTCGCTGTCGGGCCTCACCCACCGGCGGCGGCTCTCCGCGCTCGGGCCGGGTGGCCTCAGCCGGGAGCGGGCCGGGTTCGAGGTGCGCGACGTCCACTTCTCGCACTACGGCCGCATGTGCCCCATCGAGACGCCCGAGGGTCCCAACATCGGACTCATCGGCGGTCTGGCCTCCTTCGCCCGGGTCAACGAGTTCGGCTTCATCGAGTCGCCCTACCGGCTGGTGCCCGATGCCGTCATCACGGAGAAGAAGGGGGATGAGAAGACGGTCAGATCCGTCGTCGACCATCTCGTCGAGCGGGGCAAGGAGATCGTCGAGGTGCCCGACGGTAGCAGGATCGTCTACCTCTCCGCCGACGAGGAGGAGGACTACGTCATCGCTCAGGCGAACGCCCCCACCGACGCCGACGGTCGCTTCGTCAACCCGCGGGTGCTGGTGCGGCGCTCGCCCCAGGCGGCGTCGCTCGAGGATCTGAAGGTCCAGCTCGAGCGGGAGGTCTTCTTCGGCGCCACCACCGAGATCTCCTTCGTGCCTCCCGACGAAGTGCATCTGATGGACATCTCGCCCAAACAGATCGTGTCAGTGGCCACCGCCCTGATTCCCTTCCTCGAGCACGACGACGCCAACCGCGCCCTCATGGGCGCCAACATGCAGCGCCAGGCGGTGCCGCTCGTCCGCACCGAGGCCCCCTACATCGGCACCGGGGTGGAGGGCCGGGCGGCGCGCGACGCGGCCGACATGGTGATCGCGCCCGCCGAGGGCAGCGTCGTCGAGGTGGACGGCGACCGCATCGTGGTGGACTACGCCGACTCGGGACCGACCGAGATCCCGCTGCGCAAGTTCGAGCGGTCCAACCAGGACACCTGCATCAGCCAGAGGCCGCTGGTCCGCCAGGGCGACGAGGTCTCCGCCGGCGACGTGCTTGCCGACGGTCCGTCCACCGACCACGGGGAGCTGGCACTGGGCAAGAACCTGCTGGTGGCCTTCATGTCCTGGGAGGGCTACAACTTCGAGGACGCCATCATCCTGTCGGAGCGCCTGGTGCGTGACGACGTGCTCACGTCCATACACATCCACGAGCACGAGATCGACGCCCGCGACACCAAGCTGGGCGCCGAGGAGATCACCCGGGACATCCCCAACCTCTCCGACGACATCCTCGCCGATCTCGACCACCGCGGCATCATCCGCGTCGGCGCCGAGGTCGGACCGGGCGATGTGCTGGTGGGCAAGGTCACGCCCAAGGGCGAGACCGAGCTGACGCCGGAGGAGCGGCTGCTGAGGGCGATCTTCGGCGAGAAGGCCAGGGAGGTGCGCGACACCTCCCTCAAGGTTCCCCACGGCGAGTCCGGCAAGGTGATCGACGTCAAGGTGTTCGACCGCGACGACCCCGACGCCGGCGAGCTCCCGCCGGGCGTGAACCAGCTCGTGCGGGTGTACGTGGCCCAGAACCGCAAGATCAGCGTGGGCGACAAGCTGGCAGGCCGCCACGGAAACAAGGGCGTCATCTCGAGGATCCTCCCCGTCGAGGACATGCCCTTCACCGCGGACGGCACGCCGGTCGACATCATCCTGAACCCCCTGGGCGTGCCGTCGCGCATGAACGTCGGCCAGGTGCTGGAGGCCCATCTCGGCTACTGCGCCCGGTACGGCTGGGAGATCGACGGCCAGCGGGTCGGCGACGAGCCCGTCAGGGGGATCGAGCGCAAGACCCGCACGGTCACCCCGCCCGCGGTCCATGTGGCCACGCCCGTCTTCGACGGCGCCACCTGGGACGAGCGGGACCTGGCCCAGGGGAAGCCGACCATCGTCGACATTCTCGGCAACCTGAACCCGGAGGGGCCCGAGGGCAACAGGCTGATCAGCATCGACGGCAAGCAGGCGCTCTACAACGGGCGCACCGGCCAGCCCTACGACAACCCGGTGACAACCGGCCACGTCTACATGATGAAGCTGGCCCACCTCGTCGACGACAAGATCCACGCCCGCTCCACCGGCCCTTACTCGATGATCACCCAGCAGCCGCTGGGCGGCAAGGCCCAGTTCGGCGGCCAGCGTTTCGGCGAGATGGAGGTGTGGGCGCTGGAGGCCTACGGAGCGGCCTTCTGCCTGCAGGAGCTGCTCACCGTGAAGTCGGACGACGTGCTCGGCCGGGCCAAGGCGTACGAGGCCATCGTCAAGGGCGAGAACGTCCCCGACCCCGGCATCCCGGAGAGCTTCAAGGTGCTCATCAAGGAGATGCAGTCGCTTTGCATCAACGTCGAGGTCCTCTCCGCGGCGGGAGAGCAAATCGAGATGCGCGAGCTGGACGAGGAGAGCCTCCGGACGGTGGAGGCCCTCGGAATCGACCTGCAGCGCCCCGAGCGCGGCACCGACGAGGACGACCTGGCCCGCGCCGCCCGCCGCTGAGCCGGCAGGCGCCGCACAGGACTACGGAAACGCACCACAACACGCACTCACGCACGACTGGAGACGGCATGCTCGACGTCAACGATTTCAGCGACCTGAAGATCGGCCTGGCCAGCGCCGATTCGATACGCACCTGGTCGAACGGAGAGGTCAAGAAGCCCGAGACGATCAACTACCGCACCCTCAAGCCCGAGAAGGACGGCTTGTTCTGCGAGAAGATCTTCGGCCCCACCCGCGACTGGGAGTGCTCCTGCGGCAAGTACAAGCGGGTGCGCTTCAAGGGCATCATCTGTGAGCGCTGCAACGTGGAGGTGACCCGCTCGAAGGTGCGGCGCGAGCGCATGGGCCACATCGAGCTGGCCGCCCCGTCCGTGCACATCTGGTACCTGCGGGGCACCAGGTCGTGGCTGGCCTACCTGCTGATGGGCACCCAGCCCAAGGAGGAGCTCAAGGCCAAGCAGCTCGAGAAGGTGATCTACTTCGGGGCCAACCTCGTGATCAGCGTGGACGAGGACCGGCGCCACGACGACAAGCCCGAACTCGAGCTGGAGGTCCGTCGCGAGCTCGAGGCCATCGAGGCCGACGGGCGCCTCGCGCTCACGCAGCGCTCCGAGCAGCTCGAGGCCGAACTGGCCGAGGCCGAGGCGGCCGACGCCAAGGAGTCCGAGCTGCGGGCGCTGCAACGTCAGGCCGACAAGGACTTCGAGGAAGTCAACGAGCGCTTCGAGGCCGAGCGCGAGCGGCTCGAGAGGGCCTGGGAGGTCTTCACCGACCTGTTCAGCCGCCAGATCATCGAGGACGAGGACCTGTGGCGCGAGCTCGTCGACCGCTGGGGCGACTACTTCGAGGGCGGCCAGGGCGCCGACGCCATCGCCCGCCTGATCGCGGCGCTCGACTTCGACGCCGAGGAAGCGACGCTGCGGAACCAGATCAACCCGCCCGAGGGGCAGCGGCCGCTGTCGGCGCAGCGCAAGCAGAAGGCCATCAAGCGGCTGCGGATCCTGGCCGCGTTCAACCGGCGCGACAACTACGGCCGGCGCATCAACGACCCGAGGGCCATGATCCTCGACGTCGTGCCGGTGATCCCGCCGGAGCTGCGTCCCATGGTGCAGCTGGACGGCGGCCGCTTCGCCACCTCGGACCTGAACGACCTCTACCGCCGTGTGATCAACCGCAACAACCGTCTCAAGCGCCTCCTGGACCTGGCCGCCCCCGACATCATCGTCAACAACGAGAAGCGGATGCTGCAGGAGGCGGTCGACGCCCTGTTCGACAACGGACGGAGGGGCCGGCCGGTGACCGGCCCGGGGAACCGGGCGCTGAAGTCGCTGTCGGACATGCTCAAGGGCAAGCAGGGGAGGTTCCGCCAGAACCTGCTCGGCAAGCGAGTGGACTACTCGGGCCGCTCCGTGATCGTGGCCGGGCCGACGCTGCGGTTCCACCAGTGCGGCCTCCCCAAGATCATGGCGCTGGAGCTGTTCAAGCCCTTCGTGATGAAGAAGCTGGTGGACGTGGAGCTGGCCCCCAACATCAAGTCGGCCAAGCGCATGGTCGAGCGCCGCCGGCCCCAGGTCTGGGACGTGCTGGAGGACGTGATCCGGGAGCATCCCGTGCTGCTGAACCGGGCGCCCACGCTGCACCGGCTGGGCATCCAGGCCTTCGAGCCCGTGCTGGTGGAGGGCAAGGCGATCCAGATCCACCCGCTGGTGTGCGCAGCGTTCAACGCCGACTTCGACGGCGACCAGATGGCCGTGCACCTGCCGCTGTCGGCCGAGGCGCAGGCCGAGGCCCGGGTGCTGATGCTGTCGGCCAACAACGTGCTCAGCCCGGCCCACGGCCGGCCGCTGGTGACGCCCACCCAGGACATGATCATCGGCGCGCACTACCTCACCGAGATGGTGGCCGGCGCGTCCGGGGCGCGGCGAGCCTTCCGCACCATCGACGAGGTCCGCTTCGCCTACGAGAACGGGGACCTCGCGTTGCATGCGCCGATCGAGTACCGCGGCGCCGAGGACCTGCTTCTGGCTCCCGCCAACGGCGACGGGGCCCGCTACGAGCCCACGACCGCGGGACGGGTGTTCTTCAACGACGCCCTGCCTGCCGGCTTCGGCTATGTCAACGAGGTCGTCGGCCAGCGCCGGATGGGCGAGCTCGTCGACCGGCTGGCCCGCGGATTCCAGGTCGCGGAGGTGGCCCGGAGCCTCGACGCGGTCAAGGACGTCTGCTTCGAGTACGCCTCTCGGTCGGGCCTGACCATCTCCATCGACGACGTGCGCACGCCCACGCAGAAGACCGAGATCCTCGACCGGTACGAGAAGCAGGCCGACAAGATCGAGCGCCAGTTCCGGCGGGGGATCATCACCGACGGCGAGCGCCGCCAGCTCGAGGTGGAGGTGTGGTCCGAGGCCACCGAGGAAGTCACCGGGCGGATGAAGGACGAGCTGGAGTCCGACGCGTTCAACCCGGTCAACATGATGGTCTCCTCCGGCGCCCGGGGCAACATGATGCAGATCCGCCAGATCGCAGGCATGCGGGGCCTGGTGGCCAACCCCCGCGGCGACATGATCCCCCGGCCGATCAAGAGCAACTTCCGCGAGGGCCTGCGGGTGCTCGAGTACTTCATCGCCACGCCCGGCGCCCGCAAGGGTCTTGTCGACACGGCGCTGCGGACGGCCGACTCGGGCTACCTGACTCGGCGCCTGGTCGACGTGGCCCAGGAGGTCATCATCAACAGCGAGGACCCCTTCGAGGCCGGCGCCCACGTGAAGGGCATCTGGCTGGACGACGTCCAGCCCGACTCGCCCCACAAGCGCACCTATCTCGAGACCAGGCTGTTCGGACGGGCGCTGGCCGCCGACGTCGCGCTGAGCGACGGCTCGGTGATCCTGGCCGGCACGATGGTCGGCGACGCGGAGTTGGCCGCGCTGCGCGACGACCCCGACGTGACCAGGGTGCGGGTGCTGTCGCCGCTGAGCGACGATTCCGCCTCGGGGATCACGGCGGCCTCCTACGGCATGTCGCTGGCGACGGGCAAGCTGATCGAGCAGGGCGAGGCGGTGGGGGTGATCGCCGCCCAGTCCATCGGCGAGCCCGGCACGCAGCTCACGATGCGTACCTTCCACACCGGCGGCGTGGCGGGCGCCCAGGACATAGCGGGCGGCCTGCCCAGGGTGGTGGAGCTCTTCGAGGCCCGCACGCCCAAGGGCAAGGCGACTCTGGCGCGGGTGGCCGGCGTGGTCCGCATCCGCGGCGAGGCCGGCGACCGCACGGTGGTGATCGTGGAGAACGACGGCACCGAGCACGACTGCAGGATCGGTACCGAGTACCGCCTCGAGGTCCGCGACGGCGACGAGGTGGAACCCGGCGACGCCCTGGTGGAGGGGCCGCGCGACCCGAAGGAGCTGCTGGAGATCCGGGGCATCGACGCCACCCAGCGCTACCTGGTGGCCGAGGTCCAGAAGGTCTACCGCGACCAGGGCGTGTCGATCCACGACAAGCACATCGAGTTGATCGTGCGCCAGATGACCAAGCGGGTCGCCATCGGCGAGCCCGGCGACACGCATTTCCTGCCCGACGAGCGCGTCGACAAGGCCGTCTTCGAGCAGACCAACCGGGAGGTCGTCCGCGACGGCGGCAGGCCGGCGTCGGGGCGGCGCGAGGTCATGGGAATCACCAAGGCCTCCCTGGCCACGGAATCGTGGCTGTCGGCGGCCTCCTTCCAGGAGACGACCCGGGTTCTCACCGAGGCGGCCATCGAGTCCAAGCGCGACACGCTGGTCGGCCTCAAGGAGAACATCATCATCGGCAAGCTCATCCCGGCGGGCACCGGCATGGCCCGTTATCGCGAGACCTACCAGACCCATGCCCCCGACCACACCCCGATGGACTACTACAGCTCCGAGGACGACCTCGCCGATCTGCTGGCGCAGCGCAGCCACGAGATGGCGGGCGCCGAAGTGCTCGACTATCGGTTGGGCGAGTCCGCCGACCCGGTAACCGAGGCAGGGTGAAGGAACCCGGTCCAGAGGCCGAGCTTGCGAGGCCGTGGCCCGAGCGGCCCGTGAGCGCAGCGAACAAGAGCGGGAATACGATCCGCGAGACGGTGTTGCCTGGCGGCGCGCCGCCGTAAACTGCCCAGTCCCCGAAGACCGAAGGAACTGCCCGAGTACATGCCCACGATCCAGCAGCTGGTCCGCAAGGGCCGCCAAACGAAGCGCCGCAAGGAGTCGACGCCCGCGCTGCAGGGCGCGCCGCAGCGGCGGGGCGTGTGCACGAGGGTCTACACGGCCACCCCCAAGAAGCCGAACTCCGCCCTGCGCAAGGTGGCCCGCGTCCGGCTCACCACCGGCGTGGAGATAACCGCCTACATCCCGGGGGAGGGCCACAACCTCCAGGAGCACTCCATCGTGCTGGTGCGGGGCGGCCGGGTGAGGGACCTGCCCGGCGTGCGCTACAAGGTCGTGCGGGGAACCCTCGACACCGCCGGGGTGCGTGAGCGCCGCAAGGCTCGCAGCCGCTACGGCGTAAAGAAGGAATCCTGACATGCCGCGCAAGGGACCAGCGGCGCGCCGTGAACTCCAGCCCGACCCGATCTACCGCTCGCTGCTCGTCACCCAGATGATCAACAAGGTGCTGCAGCGGGGCAAGCGCATCCTGGCCGAGCGCATCGTCTACGACGCCATGAACATCGTGGAGGACAAGACGGGCGCCGAGCCGGTGTCCACCCTCAAGCGGGCCGTCGACAACGTCCGTCCGCAGCTGGAGGTGCGCAGCCGGCGGGTGGGCGGCGCCACCTACCAGGTGCCGGTGGAGGTCAGACCCCGCCGGGCCACCACCCTCGCAGTCCGCTGGATCGTCTCGTACGCCCGTGGCCGCCGCGAGCACACTATGGCCGAACGCCTGGCCAACGAGCTCCTCGACGCCGGCAACGGGATGGGCGCGTCGGTGAAGCGGCGCGAGGACCTGCAGAAGATGGCCGAGTCGAACAAGGCCTTCGCGCACTACCGCTGGTAGACGCCCCGTAGGATCGGACAATCGCGCGCCATATCGATTGTCCTATAATCGAACATGTGACGGTGGGGCCTGGTGATCTTGGAGGCAGCATTGCCGCCGCGCGGCGTGATGCGGGCCTCACCCAGGACGAGTGCGCGGCGCGGGCGGGGCTGCATCGCAGCGCGCTGGCCAAGATCGAGACGGGCGCGCGGCGAGTCGAGGCCATGGAACTGGCCAGGCTGGCGGATGCCTTGGAGATGCGCATCGAGTGGTTCTTCGACGAGGCTCCGGCGTCGGTGGTGTCGCGCCGTAGCGCGGCGGACCCCGGCGAGCCCAGCCCTCGAATCGATCGGGTGGTGGAGCGTGTCGCCCGCGAGACGATGTTCCTCCAGAGCGTCGGCGTGGGCCTCGAGCTTCCGGAGACTCCAGGACTAGCTGTTCCCGGAACTCCCGAGGAGGCCGAGGCGGCTGCGGCGCAGGTCCGAAGGCTGCTCGGCTACGACGAGTCTGAGCCCGCGCTGCGCCTGACTGATCGGGCCGCCGCCATCGGCCTGCTGGCCTTCTCCCTCGAGTTGGGCGAGCACGGCGCGGACGGCGCCTCGATCCTGCTCGCGGCCGGGGGTGTGGCCGTGGTCAACGGCAGCCGCCCGCTCGGCCGGCGTCGCCTCACGCTCGCGCACGAACTCGGCCACTACGTCTTCGCCGACGAGTACTCGACCGACTGGAACGTGGCCGACTCCGACGCCGCCCGCGACGAGTCTCTCATGGACCGCTTCGCCCGAGCCGTCCTGCTGCCCGAACATGCCCTGCGAGACCGCTGGCGGAGCGACGAGCCGACCCGCACGCCCGCTGTCCTCGTCGCGAGCGAGTACCGAGTGGACATGTCCACGCTCGCTCGTCGTCTGACCGAGCTGGAGCTCGCGCCTTCTTCGCAGGCCGACGAGATTCGCGCCTCCCGCACTCGTCGCGCCGACATCGTCGAGCACGCCCTGGTCGTTCCGACCGACCTCGCTCCGCCCGATCTGCCCAGCGCCTACGTCAAGGCGGTCCTAAAGGCCTACACCAGCGAAGAGGTCACGGCCGCCCGGGCTCTGGACCTCCTCCTGGGAACTTGGAACGAGGACGACCTGCCCGAACTCCCCCTACTTCCCGCCGAGGCCGTCTGGTCCTTCGTGTCGTGACTGCCCCAAGATGCCCACGCTCGTCTTCGACACCGGCCCGCTCAGCCACTTCGCCCGGGCGCATCGCCTCGACGTTCTCCGGGTGGTTGCAGCCGGTCGTGCCGTCGTCATACCCCGGCCGGTAGTCGAGGAACTCAGGCGAGGCGCCCACCTGCATCGGGACATCGGCGCGGTTCTCGATGCCGACTGGATCGAGTATCGCAAGATCCAGTCGGATGCCGAGGCCGAATCCTTCGGGAAGTACGCCGTCCGCTTGGTGTCAGGCGACCGCAATGTCGGCGAGGCCGCCGTGCTGGCTCTCGCGGAGACGATCCGTGCAACGGCCGTCGTCGACGATGCCGTCGCCTACCGCCTTGCGAAGCGGAGCGGAGTCTCATGCATCCGCACACTCGCGCTCCTCGTCGACGCCACTCGTCTCGGTGCCCTCACGCTCGACGATGTGAGCGATCTCGCCGACAGCCTCATCGCCACCGAGTACCGCCTGCCGTTCGGTCCGGCCGACTTCGCAAAGTGGGCCACCGAGAAGAACCTGTTCACTCAATGATCGACGCTCACTGTTGTGGATCCGAGGCGTCACCGGCCGGCGTCCAAAGGAGTCTGCGACGAGGAATCGCCACTGCGAGCCGTAGCGGGGCAGATCACGCCGCTTCGAAGCCTTTGAGAAGGGGTTGGCTCGAGCGAGGGCTGGGCCGAGTCGGACCAAGATTCGAGGTTCGGCTTGCCTCTCGTGTAGCGCGTCCAATCGGGCATGAGAGTACCCACTGCTAGCGTGATGTTCATGGCGACGTCGGGCTTGTTCGGCGAGATGTGTTTGGACTTCCCGCATAACAACGGCGGGGAGGCCGGATTCGCATCGCCCCACATCAATCGCGAGTCAGTGACCGAAGAGGTTGTCGTCCGGGAACTCCTGCAGAACGCCCTGGACGCTTCCTTGGGTGCGGGACCGGTGGCGGTGGAGCTTCGCCACGAGAGCATCCGCACTCAGGATCTGCCGCTGATCAAGGACTACATGGCGGCGTTCAACGCTGCCCGCGAGCACAGAGCTGACAAGGTGGACAGTCCCGCAGAACGGCAGGCGATTGACCGGATCCGGGGCTGCCTGCACTCCACCAACCGAACAACGAGAGTGCTGGCGTGCATCGACAGCGGTCGGGGCATCGACACGACGGCATTGAGGTCTCTGTACAACACCGGCGACACCACGAAGTCCACCGGACGGGGTTCCGTCGGCTTGGGGCACCTCACTGCATTCGCGGCCAGCGATCTTCGCTATGTCCTCTATGCGGGCCGGAACGCGGCAGGACAACAGACCTTCGGCGGCCATGCGATCCTGGCCACGAGCAGCGTCGATGGGAAGCAACGGGACGCCCACGGATACATACGGGGCACCGAGGAGCGACGCGGCAGTCCCGCATCGCAGGCCCACGGATCCTCCAACATTCCCGCGCTTGTGCGGGGATGGATGCCCGCTGCCGGCTCGGGCTCCGTCGCAGCGATCTTGGGGTATGGGCCAACCATGCGCACCGCAAGCGGGAGGTTGGAGAAGACTCTGCTTGCCGCCGCGGCCAAGAGCTTTGTTGTGGCCATTTGCCAGGGCGGCCTCACCGTTGACTGCCGAGTCGATGGTGAGGTCAGGGCCTCATTGGACAAGGACACCCTCGCCGCTGCACTGATGCCGACACGGGATCAGCAGCGTCGACGACTCGGCCTCGGAGTGCTAGGGCGTGAGGCATGGGCGGCCTACGAGACTTTACAGACCGGGAAGATCCTGCCCGGCAGCGAAGAACTCGACGGCGTCAGCATCTGGGTGCGCGACCTGGCCGCGGGCGAACGCACGCTGGTATGCGTGTTCCGGGAGGGAATGTGGATCACCTCACATGCCCCTCAACTTCAAAACACGCACTTTGCGAACCTCGCGCCGTTCTGTGCAGTGGTGAACGTCGAAGACCCGTCCGCCGGGGCCGACGAGAACTCGATCTGCGCTTTGGTGCGGGAGGCAGAAGGAGAGACACACTCCCAAATCCGACCCAGCGAGATTACCGACCCCAACAAGAAGAAGTCACTGGAAGAAGCCCTGAAGCGGATTGCCGACGTGTTGCGGGCTCAGGGCAAGGCCTCCGTGGGCCAAATCGTCGAACCTGACCAGTTGCGGATATTTCGCGGCAGTCTCCTGACCCCGGCCCCAGCACCGCCTGTGCGCCGACAAGACACCGAGGATCCTCCTGAAGAAGTCACCGACGTAGAAACCGACAACGAAAACGGAGGCGACGACGACGGAGGCGACGACGACGGAGGCGACGACGACGGAGGCGGAAGTGGCGGTGGAGGCGGTGGAAGTGGCGGTGGAGGCGGCGGCGGAGGCTCAGGTAACGGACCAACGCGTCGTCGAGTCTCCGCGCGGGGCAACACAACTGGAATCCGGGTAGCGAGCCGCCATCTTGGGGCACGGCAATGGAGTGTCGTGTGGCGAGCCGAGAGTGTGCGCAGCGCCGGGCTTCGAGTCATGGCGGTCTTGCCGTCCGGCACAGACGAGACCACTGAACGCCAACTCGGCGACACTGTGCTCAAGCTCGCCTGGGTGGAGATCCGTGACCGCCGCATCGCGCCGACATCCGACAGCGAAGGGCGCGAAGTCCGTCTACCAGGGGCGAGCAACGCCGGAGAAGCCCTCGTGGAGCTGGCCGAGGACATGGGTTCAACGGACGCCGCGATGGTCACCATTCGGTTGATGCACGCCTCGGGATCGGCCACATGAGCCCCTCAACGGCGATGCCCGAGAGCCCGTTGGCCGCAGCACCGGTGCTCGACGCAACCGGAAGCGAACCCAGCTTGGACTGGCCCGACGGCGAGTACTCCGTGAGTGTTGCGGGGGCGCGCGGGCAGTGGCAGGTACAGCACAACATCTCGGGTGCTGATGGCATAACGGATCTCATCGAGGCGGGCGACGCCATGTTTGCTGCCGAAGCCAGATGTCCACGAACACTGTTCAGCCATTTGGCGCTCAGCCAGAGCCCGTCCATGGAACTTCACTTCGACGAGTCGATGACCCGCGAGCCCGTGTTCGTGGTCCCTGGGATTGTCGCTGTCGCGGACTGCGATCTGTCAACGGCAGAAGCAGCGGTGATCTGGCGGCGAGTAGGCTTCACGGTGCCTGTCAAGAGAGGGATGTGGCTGGCGCGCGGTCGAGCTGTCAAAGAGGACTTAGCCAGCTCGCTGCTGCTCGTGGAGATAGTCGACTTCCTCGACGACCACGAAATGAGCATCAGGCCGTATGGGGACCAAGACGGCAACACCAGACTGCAACTACGCATACCTGCCTCTCAGCAGCCCAGGCTGAGCCAGGAGGCATTCATCGCGCAGGCTTGGCAGACCGCGTTGGCGTACCTGCCCTCATGCGACGCGTTCGACCTCGACTCCGAGGCCGGGACCAGCAACTTTTTCGCGGCCGAGCTTGAAGCCAAGCTGTCCGGGATGGCGTTGTGGAAAGACAGGGCCCAGTGGGACCCCGTCCGAGCCGCGACGCGATTGCGGGGAATGCCCCTACCGGCCCCTCATGAGGAACAAACCTGATGGATACGTGCCGCAATCTCCCTGCGGGGGCATGGAGGTCCTACTCGGACTGGCTGCAGACTGTTGTGGCCAAGAACCGAAGGACAGACACAATCCCTCCCGCTGAGAGGGCCGCCACCCAACAGCAGTTTCTTGCTGCGGCTTCGACCTCTGCGAACGCGCTGGCTGCAACTTTGCGTCAGGCTCTCAACTGCGCGGACGGCCGCAGCATGGAGATCAGGCCGCTCACGCGGCCGTTGACAGCCGCAGACGTGTGGTCGCCGCATGTGGACTGGGAGACGATGCTGCACGAGTCGTTGTCCTCGCCGGGAGACAGCCCGGTGACCACTCGTGCAGAGGCTGCGCAGGTGTTGTTCTGGGCCGCTTGCAGCGTCGCATGGCTTGAGGCTGGCAGCCTCGGCAATCCACCGGCTGGCCTTCTGACAAAGAAGTCATCCGCACCTCTGGTGAACGCTGACCCGAATACGCTCGATGACGACGAGAGGCTGCTGCTTGATGATGCGTCGCGTGACATGCTGCGAGGTCTAGGCGGCATCCCGCATGTGCGATCGGGCCACAACAACGTTCTGCTGGACAGCGCGATGGCTCGGGCCTGGTGGCGAGTCGACATCGCCCGACAGGCCGAGTCCAGCTCCAACGGGGAGTTGAGCTTCGATGACTGCTACGCGGCGTTCCTGCCGTCAGGCTGCTGGAGGGCGTGGACGACCACCGCTATGACCAGGGCCGGGCGCCTATCCCCAGGGCAGTGCGCGGCCGGCTTCGCGGCCGCCATCACGAATCACCAGCAACGCCACAGCGAATGGCCCAATCAGAAGCAAGCCGCAGAGATGGCTTCGAACATCGTTCGACGTAGCGCGGCGTACTACCCGGGGATGCTCGACTATCGAACCCTGGCTCAGCTCGCGTAGCGATGGCAACCGCAGCACAACATCCCCGCTCGCCGGGTGCCAGACGGACGGAAGTCGGCGGAAGTCGTTGGCTCGACGCAGCTCGGTGGGTGTCGTTGCAGTGACCTTGACCTCAGAGACTCGGATACTGACGGCGGTTGCCGATCCGGCGATCTGTGGTGCCCCGCGGTACGTATCTCCACACCATGCCTCGCTGCCACACATCGTGAAGTTCTCCGGCGGTCGATCAAGTGCGGCGATGGTGTTGAGCCTCGCCCGCAGCGGCACGCTCCAACCCGAGCGCGGTGACTTGGTGTTGTTCGCGAACACCACCGCGGAGCACCCCGCCACATACAATTTCGCTGCCCAGGTTTGTGACGAACTGGAATCGCAACACGGCATAGCGTGTCTCTGGTACGAGTTCTGCACGGTGGAGGAGTCCACACGGCTCGGCTGGAGCCGCAGGCCCTCCTACCGGCTGGTGCGCCGGACCCGGTCATCGCCGGGAGACGACCCCGCCACTCCTGGCTACTCCGACGACGGCTGCGCATTCGAGGAGTTGGCGTCGTTGAAGC
Organism: Acidimicrobiaceae bacterium; assembly: GCA_009844405.1. Lineage (GTDB taxonomy): Bacteria > Actinomycetota > Acidimicrobiia > Acidimicrobiales > Aldehydirespiratoraceae > Aldehydirespirator. The sequence goes on along the minus strand of VYBO01000150.1, from coordinate 5,288 downwards.
GAATGGTCCCCAACCGCAGCCTTAGGTTCTGCACCCAGCAACTCAAGATTCTGCCCGGCATCAAGATCATCGCCGAATGGCTCGGGGGAGGGCCCGGGCCCGCCGCAACTGGCCATCATCACGGCCGCCCCTTGACGTCAGCGGCCGCTGACGCCTCGCGTTACAGCGGCGACCGCTTGAGCGCACAGGCGGTCGCCGCTGTTGCCGCGTTCATGCATTCGCGTCCGTGGATGCGTCCCGCACAGCGCTGGGAGGACTTCACAGTCATCACCACCGGCAGGAACGCCTCAACCGCAAGGCCCGCCGCCGACATCGCTGGTCTGACTGGCCCGCCGGCGCAGTACGTAACCGTCCTGGGACTGCGCAGCGACGAAGCCGAACGCGTCAATCGGGCACAGTTTGAGGCGATGCTCGCTGACGGGGCGAGCGGCAGCCGCTGCCGCCACGAGTCGCACCCCGCCGGCGAGATCATTGCTGCGCCCCTGTTCGACGCCGGTGTCGACCTGGCGCAAGTCGACGACTTCTGGCTCCGACAGGCCTACGACCTGGCGATAGAACGGGCTCAAGGCAACTGCGTGTATTGCTTCATGAAAGGCGAACCGGCGCTGCGGCGTCTGGCGGCGGCCGAGAGACGCTCCGCTCCCGTCGCGGCAGACGGGCCCGCGGGCATCAACTGGTGGGCGGATATCGAGGCCCGCTACGCGGGCCCCTCAGATGACTCAGACGCGCAACAGTTCAAGTTCTTGACGCTCCGTGCCCCAACCTATGCGGAGATCTCGCGCGACACCGCCGACATTGGTACCCGGGGCGGCAGCAGCCTGCCTTGCGCCTGCACCGACTGAGCTATGGGCAGCCCATACGGCGAACTGGTATTCGCGGTTGACAACAACCCTCCCCAAGGGTTCACGAACATCGACGCCAACAGAGACCAGGTAAAGGACGAGATCGTCATACGCGAGTTGTTGCAGAATGCGCTGGACTCCGGAACGGGCACTCGCGCTGTGCGCTTCGTGCTCGACGAGGTTGCCGCTTCCAGAATCTTTGGCCTCGACAGATACAGGGAGGCCTTCGAGCACGCCTGCCGCTACCTGGCAGAAGACGAGCCCCCCACCGGCAAGCAGATGATCAAGCGCATCCAGAGAGCGCTCAACAGAGACTCTCTGCGGTGCTTGTTCTGCTACGACGACGGTAACGGGATCGCAGAAGCGGAGTTGCGCTCGCTGTACGGCAGCGGACGTTCCACCAAACGCGCCGCCGGACGGGGATCCGTCGGACATGGCCACTTGACATCGTTTGTTCCCAGCGACCTTCGCTATGTGCTCTACGCCGGACGGCACGCGGGGGCAAACGGAGACCTGAGCGAGACCTTCGGCGGGCACGCCATCGTCGCTTCCCACATCGTCACTGCCGGCAACGGCAACACTCAACGCAGCGCCGACGGCTTCATCCGCCAACGACGCGCAAGAGGACAGGAGGTGCTGTTCGACTACGAGCGCGGCGGCACACGCATTCCGAGAATCCTCGCTAAGCGGATGGGCGAGGGTAGCGGTTCGGCTGTGATGATCGCCGCCTACAAGCCAGTCGCGCCCAACGTCAAACCAGAACAACTGATCCTCGCCGCTGCGGCCCGCCACTTTCTTGTGGCTATCTTCGACGGCACTCTCAACGTCACTTTCGAAGACTCCGCCGGTTCTCGGCGATCACTGACCCCAGAGACGCTGGCAGTCCAGGTCGAGACCATCAGCCCGAACCGCAGCCGCACCGCGTCCCGGCGCACACTCAGAACGATCCAAGACCCCACGAGCCGAATCCTCGACGAGCAGACCGAAGAGGTGTTGGGCGCCGGAGCGCGCGTGTGGATACGGCCACGACTGCGTTCAGATGAGGCCGCATCGCATCGGGTGTCGATGTTCCGTGACGGCATGTGGATTCAGGACAACCCGGTCAACTACCTGCAGCCTCGCCACTTCGCCGGTGTCGACCCGTTCGACGCCGTCGTCGACCTCGACAGCGATCGGCCCGGCGGGATGGGGAAACTAGTACGCGACGCCGAGGGCGCATCGCATCTGCAAATCACGCCCAGCGAACTCGACAACGCTTCCGAACTCGTTGCACGCCTAGCGGCGCTGCGTGAACTCCTGTCGGCAAGCGCCCACCCGGTCTCGCAGGGCGAGCCCTACGCTCCCCCTCAGCTCCGCCTTACCGGATCCGACATCAACACGGCGATTCCGAAGCGCCGCCCGCGGCGCCCCGATCCCGATGAGCACAACGTCGACGATCTCGAACGCGAACAGCAGATCGCGAACGGAGAGCCGGAGTCGCCGCACGCCCCGGACCCGGACCCGCCGGACCTACACCCTCCCGAACCGGGACCACTTCCCGAGTCTGATACCGAGAAGACCGATCGGACCGTAAAGGCCGGGAAGTCCACCGGACTCTCCACGTCATGCCGGCCCGACCCCCAAGACCCATGTCTGTTTCATGTCTGTTGGCATGCCGCCGGACGCGGATTCCGGTCCGGTGCGGCAGATCTGAGCTTGGCTGTGCCCTCCGGCACCGACCAGACATCCCGACATCGGATCACCCCCCAATACCTGACCATCGTCTCAGTACGCCATCAGCAGCGCAGCGTCAATGTGCCGGCTGGAGGCACCAAGCAGGTACGGATTCTAAGACCGAACGTGGAGGACTCCGCGGAGGTGCGCGTCGCTCGTGGTGCCGCCTCGGCCATAGGAACTGATCGCGGCCTGGTCGAAGCGGTGCTGTTTCACCGCTCCGCCTCATCCAGCAGGACCAACGAATGAAGACCTCCCAACACCGCAAAGGCCGCCGCGCCCGCCGCGCCGACTCCTTGCAGCCCGGGGATGCCGAGTCAGCAGAGACGACGCCCCGCCGAAGGCCGGCCAGCCCGAACACCCCGCCGACAACCGACGAGCCGCTACTGGAGTCAATCCCGATTGTTGACGACACCAGCGACACACACGACCGGTCGCTGGACTGGCCGACCGCGCATTACCAAGCCCACGCGGTGCCCGCAGCCGGTGATCTGGCATGGACAGTGCACCACCGACTAAGCGGCGCGCCGGGCATCGAGACACTGCTACAGGACGGGGTCGCGCAATGGTCAGTCGAAGCGCGCTGCGCCGAGACGCTCCAAACGGTCATGCAGACCAGCACAATGCCGACAACCACGATCTCTCTTGAACCCCGAGATGTCGGTACCGGGACTGTGCATCTTTGGCCGGGGGTAGTCACCGTGAGCGAGTGCAGCCTGGACCCAACCGGGACACCATGGGGCACCGAGCCGATCACGCTGCGACGAGGCCGGTACCTCGTACGGGGAGCGCCGATGCGGGTGGAACATCAAGGCTCCGACCCGATGTCGTTCATTGCAGACCCCGACATGGAGCCTGAAACGGCGGTCAGCATCCGGGTCGAAGAAATCGGCCAGGACAGCAGGTTCGTCGTGCGGGCACGCCCAGACCGAATTGATCGCCTCAAGTACGACGAGCCGGCTCTGATGTCGTGTTGGGCTACCGCCCTAGCCCTGCTGCCAGCACACAGCGTGTTCAAGATCGAAGAGAATGACGCCGGTGAGGCAACGGTACCGGGCTCACTCATCGGCGATCTGATACTGCGACGTCTACAGGCCGACCGTCCCGACATCGACCTATGGGACAACGAGACCGCATGGGACCCCATGCGAGCAGCTTCAGCGTTCGTGCACCTGACCCCTAGGCCAGCCGATAGCGAGTCCGAATGACCGCCTCGACCCGTCGACGCAGCGAAGGACACATCGAATCTGCGATTCTCGCTGTGGGGGCGTGGCAAAAGCTCATCACTGACAACCCCTACGACCCTGATGCCGACGAGCAACGCCTCAACCAACAGCAACGCCTGGCATCTGCCGCCCTGTCATCGGGCGCGTCAACCGTCGACGTGATCCTTGAGCAAGCAGACGGCCAGATCTCTGAGGCGGCGTTGGAAGCGATGCCGACCCTAGACCAGCCGATCATGGCCCATGAGGTCGTCAACCCGAACTGGCATACCGATTCCAAGCTCCACTCGACGCTGATCGCAGCCGGATGTGGGCGTGCAGAAACGATGGAGTTCGGCTGGTGGCATCTGCTGACCCTGAGGCTGCTGCGTGACTCCATGCTGCCGGATCCGCCTGCGTTCCTCCTTCACCGAGGCGCCCCTGCGCGGCTGCCTTTCGATCGGCCCAGTCTCACCGCTGACCACGCCCAGATCTCGCCTCAACAACGCAAGGGACTCGACGACTCGATCCGCAACCTGATCCGACACTCCGGAGGAATCTGGCATCGCAGAGGAAGATGGCTCTTCGATGCACCCCTTGCCGCATCCTGGTGGCGGGTTGAGATCGCTCAAGCAGCGAACCAGGCTGACCCGGTCCAGGTAAGTGCTCGAGACGCCTATGCAGCCCTCAGCCACTGTTGGAGAGTGTGGGCCGACGCCGCAGCACGGAACTCTACCCGGCTCGCCGCTCCCAACTGTGCATCGGCCTACGTTCTAGCCGCTGCCAACCACAAAGAACGCACAGGCACACTGCCAACAGGAGCGACCGCCCAACACCTCGTCACCAATCTGATGCGCCGAACCCAACATCTCAGCGTAACCCACATAAGTCCCTTGGAACTGGCTCGCTTGGCCTCCTAGTACCTCGTTCGACGGGGCCACCGGCGGTAGCGCGCGGCCCCGCAGCATTCGGCGGGACACTGCCCGGTGGCCGTTCTTGGAGCGGTAGCCACCCAACCGGCGGGGCTGCCCTCGGCCCATTGTGAATCATAGAAATGATTGAAAAATAGCTATAATCGGTGCCATCGGGACGTGGTCGAGCTCCGCGCATTCACAGACGGTCGGGGCTGCCAGCCTTTCCGCCGATGGCAGGATGGGCTGGATCGCGTCGCAGCTACCCGGGTTGAACGGGGTCCTCGCACGAATCGAGTCCGGCAACCTGTCGAACATCAGGGGGCTCGGCGGTGGGCTGTTGGAGTGTCGTCTACACTTCGGGCCCGGTTACCGGATCTACCTCGGCCGGGACGGGCAAGCCTTGGTAATTCTGCTGGCAGGCGGCACCAAGTCGGGCCAGGATCGCGACATTGAGAAGGCCCGTCGGCTGTGGCGAGACTACAAACACCGCAAGCGCAGGGAGGTTTAGCCAACCATGGCGCTCACCACCGACCACAGTGAGACCCTCCAGGACCGGATCCGGCGCGACCCGGCGATCCGCAAGCACGTCTTGATGGGGTGTGTCGAGCACTTGATCT
>VYBO01000038.1 GCA_009844405.1 Acidimicrobiaceae bacterium | reverse complement strand
TTCAACATGCCCAAGGGCTTCCAGCTGTGGCCCGCAGCCTGGCAGGAGCGCTTCGCCCACTACGTGGAGCCGGTGGCGGCCTACTTCCCGGCCATCGGCCACGCCAAGCCGAGTTGGTCTCTGGCCGTCGTCTCGGTGCTGGTGGCCGTGGGTGGCGCCGGCCTGGCCTGGCGCTACTACTTCAGGGGCGTGCAGCAGCGATCGGAGGCGGCGGGCGAGCCGCTCACCGAGATCGACGACGGGCCGGTGTCGCGGGGCGGGCTGCCCCGGGCCGTCCACACCGCGCTGGTCAACAAGTACTACTTCGACCACCTCTACACCGGCGTGATCGTCAAAGCGGTCAAGGGTCCCCTGGCCAAGGCTGCCTACTGGTCCAACCAGCGGATCATCGACGGCATCGTCAACGAGGCCGGCCGCCAGTCGGTGGCCGCAGGGCGGGCCGTGTACGACCACATCGACCAGACCCTCATCGACAGGGTCATCGTGGACGGCTCTGGCCGGGCCTCCGACAGCGCCGGCGAGAACCTGAGAGGCATGCAGACCGGCAAGGTCCAGCAGTACGCCGCCATCCTGTTCGCAGCCGCGACCATCCTCGCCGGCGTGTTCATGCTCATCCTGTCGCTGTGACCACCAAGGCCGTGACCCTCCAGAACGCAATCCCCCAGTACCCAGGAGCTTCGAGGACCCAGTTATGACCGACTTTCTCAACGATTGGGGCCTCACCCTGGTCACCTTCGTCCCGCTGGCCGGGGCGCTGGTGATGATGGCGGTCCCCGCTGCCGAGGAGAAGGCTCTCAAGCAGTTGGCCCTGCTGTCGTCGCTGCTGGCGATGGTGATCGGCGGCCTTCTGCTGATCGACTTCGACTACGGCAACGCCGGTGCCCTGCAGTACCTGGTCGACGCCCGCTGGATCGAGGTGATCAACAGCCGCTACATCCTCGGCCTCGACGGCATCTCGCTGCCGCTGATGGCCCTGACGCTGGTGGTGGTGCCGTTGTGCGTCGTCTACTCGTGGGACCACATACCCGAGCCCGGCAACCCCAAGGCGTTCTTCATCCTCATGCTCATCCTCGAGACAGGCATGGTGGGAACGTTCGTGGCCCAGGACCTGATCCTGTTCTTCGTGTTCTTCGAGGTCGTGCTGCTGCCCATGTTCTTCATGATCGCGGTGTGGGGCGGTGAGAACCGGCGCTACGCGTCGATCAAGTTCTTCCTGTTCACGCTGTTCGGCTCGGCCCTGATGCTGCTGTCGTTCCTGGCGCTGTTCTTCCTGTCGACCGACCCGGCCACCGGCGAGTCGCTGCGCACCTTCGATATGCGGGTCCTGTCCGACGTGGCCGGCGCGGGCATCCTCGGCGCGACCCAGATCTGGATCTTCGCCGGCATGTTCATCGGCTTCGGGGTGAAGGTGCCGATGTTCCCGTTCCACACCTGGCTGCCCGACGCACACACCGAGGCGCCCACCGTGGGCTCGGTGATCCTGGCCGCCATCCTGCTGAAGCTCGGCACCTACGGGTTCGTGCGCATTGCGGTGCCCATGCTGCCCGAGGGCGCCGAGGCCTGGGCCCCGTGGATCGGCCTGCTGGCCGTGATCGGCATCATCTACGGCGCGCTGGGCTGTCTGGCCCAGACCGACATGAAGCGCCTGATCGCCTTCTCGTCGGTGGCCCACATGGGCTTCGTGATGCTGGGGATCGCCACCCTCACCGACTTCGGGATCAACGCCGCCATCTTCGGCATGGTCGCCCACGGGATCATCACCGGGATGCTGTTCTTCCTGGCCGGCTCGGTGAAGGAGCGCTACCACACCCTCGAGATCCGCCGGCTGGGCGGGATGCTGGTCCAGGCGCCCCGGTTGGGCTGGATCCTGGGTTTCTGCTCGATGGCGTCGCTGGGGCTGCCCGGCCTGGCCGGCTTCTGGGGCGAGTTCCTGGCCATCCTGTCGGCCTACTCGCCGACGGAGGGCCTGCCGGTCGAGACGTTCCGGACCTACATGGTGGTGGCCGCGGTGGGCACCGTGCTGGCCGCCGGCTACCTGCTGTGGCTGCTGCAGCGCGCCGCCATGGGGGCCCCCAGAGAGGAGTTCGCCGAAAGCGACGACATCGTCGACGTGACCCGCCTCGAGTGGATCTCGTGGGTGCCGATGCTGGTGGGGATCATCCTGTTCGGCGTGGCGCCGGGCCTGATCTTCGACGTGACCGACCCGGCCGTGGTCGGCCTGCTGGCGTCCGGAGGCTGAGTGGCAATGCACTCCGTCCCCCCCCGGAATTGGCAGCGTCTTGCGCCCTATAGGGGTCGTTTTGCTGCCAGTTCGGCGCGGGACGGGTGCCGCTCTGTGAATTGGCAGCGTTCTGCGCCCTATAGGGGTCGTTTTGCTGCCAGTTCGGCGCGGTGTCGAGACGGAAGCGGGGAGTTCGGCGGCTGATGCTGGGCTCGGTCCTGACTCTGGCCTTTGAGCGACCCGCCATTGACTGGCACGCAGTCGCGCCCGAGCTGACGCTGCTCGGCTTCGGGGCGCTGCTGACCCTGGTGGACATCGTCTGGCTGGAGCGGAGCCGGGCGGTGGTGTCCGCGCTGGCGTCGTTCGGGCTGCTGGCGTCGATGGTGCCGGTGCTGACGCTGGCGTGGGACGGCGCCGACCGCTCGACGTTCTGGGGCGCCTACGTGGTCGACGACTACGCCCTGGTGATGAAGGCCGTGTTCCTGCTGTGCGCCTACGTGGTGGTGCTGCTGTCCACCAACTACATCGCCGAGGGCGACTACTGGGAGAACGAGTACTACCAGATGCTGCTGTCGGCGGTGCTGGGAATGGTGGTGATGGCCTCGGCCCGCGATCTGGTGACCATCTTCGTGGCCCTGGAGCTGCTGTCGATTCCGGCCTACCTGATGGCCACCTGGCGCAAGCGGGACCTGCGCAGCAACGAGGCCGGCCTCAAGTACTACCTGATGGGGGTGTTCGCCTCGGCGGTGCTGCTCTACGGCATGTCGCTGCTGTACGGGGCGGCCGGCTCCACCATGCTGGTCGACATCGACGCGGCCATCTCGGGAGACGGCGCGCCGCTGGCGGTGGTGACGCTGGGCGTGATCTTCGTGGTGGTCGGCTTCGGGTTCAAGGTGTCGGCCTTCCCGTTCCACACCTGGGCGCCCGACACTTACGAGGGCGCCCCCACGCCGGTGACCGCGTTCCTGTCGGTGGCGTCGAAGGCGGCCGGGTTCGTGGCCCTGCTGAGCCTGGTGTTCGTGGGCTTCTGGGGGCGGGCCGACGTGTACCAGCCCTTGATGTGGGTGCTGGCCGCGGCGTCGATGTTCGGCGGCAACCTGATGGCCCTGCGCCAGACCAACCTTGTGCGGCTGCTGGCCTACTCGGGGGTGGCCCAGGCCGGCTACATGCTGGCGCCGCTGGCGGTGGCCGGGGAGTCGCTGGCCGTGGCCGACGACGCTCTGTCGTCGGTGGTGACCTACCTGGCCATCTACGCGGCCATGAACCTGGGGGCCTTCGCGGTGGTCATCGCGGTGGCCCGCCGCACCGCCTCGGCCGGGATCGACACCTACAAGGGCCTGTTCCGCTACTCGCCGGGCCTGGCCGTCGCCATGACGATCTTCCTGATGGCCCTGGCCGGCATCCCGCCGCTGGGCGGCTGGTTCGCCAAGTTCGAGATAGTCCTGGCCCTGATCTCCCCGGCGACGGCCTGGGGAGTGGTCCTCGGCGTGATAGTGGCGGTCAACTCGGTGATCGCCCTCTACTACTACGCCCGCATCGCCAGCCACATGTGGGTAGAAGCCCCGCCCGAGTCGGCCGATTTCGACACAACCACCCCCATCAAGACCCCCACCTCCGTAACGGCCGCCCTAGTCCTCACCGGCGCGGCGACCCTAGCCTTCGGCATCCTCCCCCAATGGGTAGGCCACTTCACCGACGTAACCCTGGTAGCCGCCGGCCTGGGCTGACGCATGGCCGCAAAGGACTCAGCACTGTGTTGGGGCTGAAGGGCATCTGAGAACCGCCGTGCTGGAGGCGGACCCGAGTTCGCGATGAGAGCGACGGTCGGCGATCAAGCGGCGGCGACCACTGAGGGATGGATCGCCGTTGATCCTGATTGAGACTGGCAGTGTCACGACTCCTATAGCCACACCGGGATCATGACGATGGTGCGAATTGCCAACCAGCCGGCCCACACCAAGCCCAGAGTGCTCCATGCATCAGCATCGGCGCCCAGTGTCAGGTGGGCACGTGACGGCATGGGCAGAGGTAGAGGCCCCGCGGATAGACGGGCGACCCGGCCCATACGGGGCGGGGCCGTGGCC